>NZ_JBEXHZ010000014.1:0-161902 GCF_040608315.1 Streptomyces sp. NPDC005195 | reverse complement strand
AAACGCCCGGTTACATTCCGAACCCGGAAGCTAAGCCTTACAGCGCCGATGGTACTGCAGGGGGGACCCTGTGGGAGAGTAGGACGCCGCCGAACTAATATTGAAAGAGCTGGTCCCCGAACTTCGGTTCGGGGACCAGCTCTTTTTTGTTGTGCGTCACTTTGCGTTCACTTGGCGCGACCACCATCCGCCTCATGGGTACTGCTGCAATGCTCAGGGCCGCGGGCGTCGGAGCCGGTGACGAGGTCATCGTGCCGGCGTTCGGCAACGTCGAAGTCACGGAGGCCGTGACCCAGGCCGGAGCTTCGGCCGTCTTCGCCGACATAGACCCGGCGACCTACTGCCTCGACGCCTGCGCGGTCGAGGCGGCCGTGACCGCACGATCCATGGCCGTCGTCGTCGTCCACCGCTTCGGGCGGTCGGCCGACATGGTGCGACTGCGTGACATCGGGCAGCGGCACGGACTCCTCGTCCTCGAACTGGGCGAGTCCGAGGCGCCGTACGAGGACATCGCGCAACGCCGGGAACGGGCCGCCTACCTCGACGGGCGGTTGAACGGCGTGCGCACACCGGCCGGCGGCGACGGGCACACGTACCAGCAGTACGTGGTGCGGGTGCCGGGCAACGGGCGGCCGGACCGGGACGCCTTCGCACGGGCCGTACGGGCCCGCGGAGTCGAGTGCCGGGTACCGGTGAAGACAGCCGTGCACCGCATGCCCGGATTCCGGCGGGACGTCTACCTCCCGGAGACGGAGCGGGCCGCCGACGAGACGCTCGCGCTGCCCGTGGACGCGTCGCTGACGAAGCGGGAGATGCAGCGGATCGTCTCCGCCTGCAACGCGCTCGGCGGCCTTCTGCAGCCCGCCTTCTGATTCCACCGACCTCACAGGGCGTCAGCAGAACTGATTAGGAGCACGCTTCTGTTCGGGGTATGATCTATTTCGTTGCCGCGAGGGAAACCTCGCAAAGGCGGTCGGCCCCCCTAGCTCAGTCGGTAGAGCGTCTCCATGGTAAGGAGAAGGTCAACGGTTCGATTCCGTTGGGGGGCTCCACAACAGAAAAGGCCTCGCCCTCCCGGGCGAGGCCTTTTTGCTGCTCCCGGCGGGGAGGACTTCAGTCCACCTGCAGGCCCGGTACCCGCATCGCCAGAATCGCCATGTCGTCGGACGGGGCATCGGAGGCGAAGCGTTCCACCGCGCGCATCACACGGGCGGCCACCGCGCCTGCCGTCAGACCCGTACACGTGGTGAGGACGTCCGTGAGGCCGTCGTCCCCCAACATGCGGGTGCCCTCGCGGCGTTCCGTGACGCCGTCCGTCACGCACAGCAGCACGTCCCCCGGATCGAGGGTGACCGTCTGCTCGTAGAGCTCCAGGTCCTCCATGACACCGAGGAGCGGCTGCGGTTCGGCGGCTGCCTCCACCGTGCCGTCCTGGCGCAGACGGAGCGGGAGCGGATGGCCGGCGCAGACCACCTTCAGCACGGCACTGCCGTCCTCCTGGGGCCACAACTCGCCGTACAGCAGCGTCAGGAAGCGGCTGCGGGCACCCTCGTCGAGGATCGCCGAGTTCAGCCGCTCCAGGACCGCCGGGCCGCCGAAACCCTCGCGGGCCAGCAACCGCAGCGCGTGCCGGGCCAGGCCCGTGACCGCCGCCGCCTCCGGACCCGTACCGCAGACGTCGCCGATGGCGAAGCCGTAGGCACCGTCGCGGATCGGGAAGACATCGTAGAAGTCGCCGCCGACCTCGTTGCCCTCGCCGGCCGCGCGGTAGATGACCTCGACCTCGACGCCCTCGATGTGGGGGAGCTCCGGGGGCAGGAGACTGCGCTGGAGGGACTGGCTGATCGCCGTGCGCTCCGAGTACAGGCGGGCGTTGTCGAGGGCCAGGGCGGCCCTTCGGGAGAGGTCCTCGGCCAGCTCCAGGATCTCCTGCCGGAAGTGCTCGTCGGACGGCTTGCCGAGCGTCAGCATCCCGATGACCCGGTTGCGGGCCACCAGGGGCAGTACGACCGTCTCGCCCCCGACCGCCGCGGCCGTCGCCAGCGTCGTGCCGATGCCGGAGCTCACCGGTGAGCGTTCACCGAGGCCCAGGCTGCGCATGGAGGTGCGCAGCGCCGCCTGATGGGCCGCCTCGGCGGGGGCCGGCCAGACACGAGCGCCCGGAGTGGGGACCGGGTCCGGCGGGGCGATCTTCGACAGCAGGGCCTTGAGGCCGTCGATGCGTTCCTCGTCCTCGTGCAGGACATAGGAGAGATACGGATCCGAGGCCTGGTCGGCGATCGTGTAGACGGCACACCAGGTGGCCAGCGTCGGGACGGTCATCTGGGCCATCAGGGCCAGGGTCTGGTCACGGTCGAGAGTGCCGGCGAGGAGGTCGGAAGCCTCCACGAGGAACGAGAGCGAGCCGCGGCGCAGGCGTTCCAGCTCGCCCAGGCGGGCCGATTCCACCGCCAGCGCGATACGGTCCGCGGCGAACTGGAGGCGCAGCGCCTCCTCGTTGGAGTACCTGAAGGGCGACTCGGCGGCGACACCGAGCGAGCCCGTCAGACGCCCCTCGACCTTCAGCGGGACCGTGACCACCGAGCGCATGCCGGTGCCGCCCAGCAGGGGAACGGCGCCGGGGACGACCGTCAGATCCTCGTGGACGGCCGGCATCCGGGCCGAGCCGTAGCGGCCGGGGCCCGCCTCGACGGGGACGCGGGCGAAGCGCTGGCGGGCGGAGGGCAGGCCCGTCGAGGCGCGTACCTCCAACTCCGTCTCGTCGTCGGTGGCCAGGAGCAGGAAGGCGGAGTCGCCGTCGAGCATGTCGCGGGCGCGTTCCACCGTGCGCTGGAGAAGGCCGTCCAGGTCATCGGGGGCCGGAGAGCCGATGAAGACCTCGAAGGGGTCCGTGGCCTGGCCCTCGGAGCTGGTCGTCGTGTCCGTGGCGGAGGCGCGCAACGGGGTCTGCAGCACGGCACGTTCGTGGTCGCGCACGACGAGGCAGACGGTCGAGGGCTCGCCGCCCGTGTCACGGACGCGGAGGTGGGAGGCGTAGACGGGGGTGACGCGGCCGCTCGCGGCGCGGATGCCGTAACTGCCCTCCCAGCGCGAGAGCTGGAGAGCCTCGACGATGCCGGTGCTGGTGCCCGGGGTGTGCGGCCAGGCCGCGAGATCGGTCAGGGGTTTGCCGGTGACCTGTTCGGCGGCGTACCCGAAGAGGTCCTCGGCGTCCTCGTTCCACGCCGAGATGGAGCCGGTGCGGTCGATCTGGACGACCGCGACGCGCACCCGGCCGTCGGCGAGCGGAAGGAGATGGGCGGGGAGCGAAGGGCCCGCGGTGCGCGTCCCCACCGGGCGCTCGGGGAGCGCGAGCTGGAACCAGACCTGCTTGTGGGTGGGGGAGTACTCGACCCCCCAGTGGCCGGCCAGCGCCGCGCAGAGCTGGAGGCCGCGGCCGCCCTCGCGGTCCGGGCTGCCCATGTTCACAGCCGACGCCTGGAGTGGAATCTCACGTTCTGGGTAGCGGTCCGCCACCTCGATGCGTACGCCCTCGTCGCTGCGCAGACACAGGACATCGGCGGAGGTGCCCGCGTGCACGACGGCATTGGTGACCAGCTCGCTGGTCAGGACCACGGCGTCGTCGACGATGTCGGCGAAGCCCCAGCCCTGGAGGGTGTCGCGGACGAAGGAACGGGCGGTCGCGACCGATCGTCCCACGGGGTCGAAGCTGGCGGCCGCGCGCGCGGTGATCACAGATCTCCCTGTCCGGTTGTCGGCGTGCAGCGGTGCTGGGCCGACCCGCTCCTGCTGGGGCAGCGCCTGGTTCCCTGTCGGCCGAGGATCCTGAGGCGGTCCCCCAGGGTGCAGTCCGGTGGTCATGGTGCGGTGCCCCTCCGATGCCTGCCCGCTCGTTCTCGTGCCACCGCCCAGGCCGGACGGACCGGTGTGGCTGGACAGCCGCATGCAAGGTTACTTACCTTCGCGGCCCATGCGGATGCCGGTCACCAGTGTTTCCGCCCGGAGAGGCCTCATGTTTCCCTCCGGAGGGTCCCCTGGTCCGTGTCGGAACCGTGTGCGGACGATGTGCGAAGCTGCCGAACTGTTATGGCCTGGTTCGGCAGGGGTGAAACACTGGGAAGGCTCCAGTGGGAAGGCTCCGGCAGGCTGAGGGTCTTCCGGTTCGCCGAGCAGCAGTATCCCAGTACGCCGAGCAGTAATGGTCGACCCTTGCGGGAGGGACACAGTGGAGTCTGGCGCAGCGACGCGGGGCACTAAGACGCGCGCAAAAGACGGACAGTCCCTGAACAACCAACGTACGCCGCGCAACGGCACCACCGAGGTGGACTCGGCGGCTCTGAACAGGCTGCTGGCGGCCCTGGTGTCGATGCGTGACGGCAACTTCCGCAAGCGCCTCACGGTCTCCGGTGACGGCGTGATGTCGGAGATCGCCGCGGTCTTCAACGAGGTGGCCGACCGCAATCTGCATCTGACGGGTGAGCTGTCCCGGGTGAGGCGGATGGTCGGACGTGAGGGCAAACTCACGGAGCGGCTGGAGACGGGCGCCTGCGAGGGTTCCTGGGGGGCGGCGATCGACGCCTCCAACGCGCTCGTCGACGACCTCGTACGGCCTGTCTCCGAGGTCGGCCGGGTGCTGTCCGCGGTGGCGGAGGGTGATCTGTCGCCCCGCATGGAACTGCGGGCGCAGGCGGCGGACGGCAACGGGCATCCGCTGCGCGGGGAGTTCCTCAAGGTCGGGCGCACGGTCAACAACCTGGTCGACCAGCTGTCGACGTTCACCGACGAGGTCACCCGGGTGGCCAGCGAGGTCGGCACCGAGGGCAAGCTGGGCGGACAGGCCCGGGTGCGCGGTATGTCCGGTTCGTGGAAGGACCTCACGGATTCGGTCAACACCATGGCGTACCGGCTCACCGCTCAGGTGCGTGACATCGCTCTCGTCACGACGGCGGTCGCCAAGGGTGACTTGTCCCGGAAGGTCACGGTTCACGTGGCCGGCGAGATGCTCGAACTGAAGAACACCGTCAACACGATGGTGGACCAGCTCTCCTCGTTCTCCTCGGAGGTGACGAGGGTCGCGCGCGAGGTGGGCACCGAGGGTGAACTCGGCGGTCAGGCACAGGTGCCCGGTGTGGCCGGCGTGTGGAAGGACCTCACCGATTCGGTGAACCTCATGGCCGGCAACCTCACGGCCCAGGTGCGCGGGATCGCGCAGGTGACGACGGCGGTCGCCAACGGTGACCTGTCGCAGAAGGTGACTGTCTCCGCACGTGGCGAGGTCGCACAGCTCGCCGAGACGATCAACCAGATGACCGAGACGCTGCGGACGTTCGCGGACGAGGTCACGCGGGTGGCCAACGAGGTCGGTGGCGAGGGGCGGCTCGGCGGGCAGGCGAACGTGCCGGGCGCGGCGGGCACGTGGAAGGACCTGACGGACTCCGTCAACACGGTCTTCAGGAACCTCACGACCCAGGTGCGGGACATCGCCGCGGTGACCACGGCCGTGGCGAACGGTGATCTGTCGCAGAAGGTCAGCGTCGAGGTCGCCGGCGAGATGCTGGAGCTGAAGAACACCGTCAACACGATGGTGGACCAGCTGTCGTCCTTCGGTGACGAGGTCACGCGCGTGGCGCGGGAGATCGGTGTCGAGGGTGAACTGGGCGGTCAGGCGCAGGTGCCGGGGGCGGCGGGTACCTGGAAGGACCTGACGGACTCCGTGAACACGGCCTTCAGGAACCTGACCGGACAGGTCCGCAACATCGCGCAGGTGACGACGGCGGTCGCCAACGGTGATCTGTCGCAGAAGGTCACCGTCGACGTCTCCGGCGAGATGCTCCAGTTGAAGAACACCGTGAACACGATGGTGGATCAGCTGTCGTCCTTCGCCGACCAGGTGACGCGGATGGCCCGGGACGTGGGCACGGAGGGCCGCCTCGGCGGGCAGGCCCGCGTGGACGGCGTGTCCGGTACGTGGAAGGAACTGACCGACTCCGTCAACTTCATGGCGGGCAACCTCACCTCGCAGGTGCGGCAGATCGCCCAGGTCACCACGGCGGTGGCGCGGGGTGACCTGTCGCAGAAGATCGACGTGGACGCGCGCGGCGAGATCCTGGAGCTGAAGAACACCATCAACACGATGGTCGACCAGCTCTCCGCCTTCGCGGACCAGGTGACGCGGGTGGCCCGTGAGGTGGGTACGGACGGCCGCCTCGGCGGGCAGGCGCAGGTGCCCGGTGTCGCCGGTGTGTGGCGTGACCTGACGGACTCCGTGAACGGTATGGCGGGCAACCTCACCGCCCAGGTGCGGAACATCGCCCAGGTCGCGACGGCGGTGGCGCGGGGTGACCTGTCGCAGAAGATCGACGTGGACGCGCGCGGCGAGATCCTGGAGCTGAAGAACACCCTCAACACGATGGTCGACCAGCTCTCGAACTTCGCGGAGCAGGTGACGCGGGTGGCCCGCGAGGTGGGCACGGAGGGCATGCTCGGCGGGCAGGCCGAGGTCCAGGGTGTCTCCGGCACCTGGAAGGACCTCACGCAGTCCGTGAACTTCATGGCGAACAACCTGACCATCCAGGTGCGCAACATCGCCGAGGTCACGACCGCGGTCGCCATGGGTGATCTGTCCAAGAAGATCACCGTCGACGCCAAGGGCGAGATCCTCGAACTGGTCACCACCGTCAACACGATGGTGGACCAGCTGTCGTCGTTCGCCGAGCAGGTGACCCGGGTGGCCCGCGAGGTGGGCACAGAGGGCCAGTTGGGCGGCCAGGCGCGGGTGCCGGGCGCCACGGGCATCTGGAAGGACCTGAGCGACAACGTCAACCTGATGGCCTACAACCTGACCATGCAGGTGCGGAACATCTCGCAGGTGGCGGCGGCCGTCGCCAACGGAGACCTGACCCGGACGGTGACGATCGAGGCGCGCGGCGAGGTCGCGCAGCTCGCCGACACCTTCAACACGATGGTGAAGACGCTGAGTTCGTTCGCCGAGCAGGTCACCAAGGTGGCCCGTGAGGTGGGTACGGACGGCATCCTCGGCGGGCAGGCGCACGTTCCGGGAGTGGCCGGTACGTGGAAGGACCTCACCGAGTCCGTGAACGGGATGGCGTCCAACCTGACCGGCCAGGTGCGCAACATCGCGATGGTCACCACGGCCATCGCCAAGGGCGACCTGACAAAGAAGATCGACATCGACGCCCGCGGTGAGATCCTCGAACTGAAGACCACCATCAACACGATGGTCGACCAGCTGTCGTCCTTCGCGGAGGAGGTCACCCGGGTGGCCCGCGAGGTGGGCACCGAGGGCCAGTTGGGCGGTCAGGCGCGGGTCCGTGACGTCGACGGCACCTGGCGCGACCTGACCGAGTCGGTGAACGAGATGGCGGGGAACCTGACCCGGCAGGTGCGTGCCATCGCGCGCGTGGCGACCGCGGTGACCCGCGGTGACCTGAACCTGAAGATCGACGTGGACGCCTCGGGCGAGATCCAGGAACTTCAGGACTACATCAACAAGATGATCGCCAACCTGCGCGACACCACCATCGCCAACAAGGAACAGGACTGGCTCAAGGGCAACCTGGCCCGTATCTCCGCGCTGATGCAGGGGCGCCGGGACCTCGACGACGTGGCCTCGCTGATCATGAGCGAGCTGACACCGGTGGTCTCCGCGCAGCACGGCGCGTTCTTCCTGTCGATGCCGTCCGTCGACGGGAGGGACGCGAGCGCCGAGGACGAGGAGGCGTACGAGCTGCGCATGCTCGGGTCGTACGGCTATTCGATGGGCTCGATGCCGACGTCGTTCCGGCCCGGTGAGGCGCTCATCGGGACGGCCGCCCAGGAGAAGCGCACGATCCTGGTGGAGAACGCGCCGAGCGGCTATCTGAAGATCTCCTCCGGGCTCGGCGAGGCACCCCCGGCCCAGGTCATCGTCCTTCCGGTGCTCTTCGAGGGGACCGTGCTCGGTGTCATCGAGCTGGCCTCCTTCACGCCGTTCACGCAGATCCAGAAGGACTTCCTGAACCAGATCGCCGAGATGATCGCGACGAGCGTCAACACCATCTCCGTCAACACCAAGACGGAGGTGCTGCTCAAGCAGTCGCAGGAGCTGACCGAGCAGCTCCGGGAGCGGTCGGCGGAGCTGGAGAACCGGCAGAAGGCCCTGCAGGACTCCAACGCGGAACTGGAGGAGAAGGCCGAGCTGCTGGCCCAGCAGAACCGCGACATCGAGGTCAAGAACACCGAGATCGAGGAGGCCCGCCAGGTCCTGGAGGAGCGTGCCGAACAGCTCGCGGTCTCCATGCGCTACAAGAGCGAGTTCCTCGCGAACATGTCGCACGAACTGCGGACGCCGCTCAACTCCCTGCTGATCCTGGCCAAGTTGCTCGCCGACAACGCGGAGACGAACCTCACCCCGAAGCAGGTCGAGTTCGCCGAGACGATCCATGGCGCGGGCTCCGACCTGCTCCAGCTGATCAACGACATCCTGGACCTGTCGAAGGTCGAGGCCGGGAAGATGGACGTGTCGCCGACGCGCATCGCGCTGGTGCAGCTCGTCGACTACGTGGAGGCGACGTTCCGTCCGCTGACCGCGGAGAAGGGCCTCGACTTCTCGGTCCGGGTGTCGCCGGAGCTGCCCGCCACGCTGCACACCGACGAACAGCGGCTCCTCCAGGTGCTGCGCAACCTGCTCTCCAACGCGGTGAAGTTCACCGACTCCGGAGCGGTCGAGCTGGTGATCCGGCCCGCGGGCGCCGATGTGCCGGTGGCCATCCGGGAGCAGCTGCTGGAGGCGGGTTCGCTGCGGGACGCCGACGCCGATCTGATCGCGTTCTCCGTGACCGACACCGGCATCGGGATCGCCGCCAGCAAGATGCGGGTGATTTTCGAGGCCTTCAAGCAGGCGGACGGCACGACGAGCAGGAAGTACGGCGGTACGGGGCTGGGGCTGTCCATCTCGCGGGAGATCGCGCGTCTGCTGGGCGGTGAGATCCACGCGCAGAGCGAGCCGGGACGCGGTTCGACGTTCACGCTGTACCTGCCGCTGTACCCGAGCGAACTGCCTCCGCAGGGTTACGGGCAGATGGCGCCCGCGCTGGGGGCCGGCGAGCTGCTCGCGTCCGAGGCGGAGCTGGCCGGCGCGGACATCGGGACGCCGGCCGAGGTGAAGTCGTACCAGGAGGCCCAGAACGGGCCCGCCGCGCTCTTCAGGAGGCGCCGCAGGGCACTGCCGGTGGCCGAGTCGCGTCCTGGGCCGGGGGCGCAGCCGAACGGGGCCGGCGGACCCGCCCAGGAGCACTGGCCGGTCGCGGCGCAGCAGGAGACGGCGTCGCAGTCGCGCGGAGGCATCCGGTTCGAGGGTGAGAAGGTGCTGATCGTCGACGACGACATCCGCAACGTGTTCGCGCTCACCAGCGTCCTGGAGCAGCACGGTCTCTCGGTGCTGTACGCCGAGAACGGCCGTGAGGGTATCGAGGTTCTGGAGCAGCACGATGATGTGACGGTTGTCCTGATGGACATCATGATGCCCGAGATGGACGGCTATGCGACGACCACGGCGATTCGCCGGATGCCGCAGTTCGCCGGACTTCCGATCATCGCGCTCACGGCGAAGGCGATGAAGGGCGACCGGGAGAAGGCCATCGAGTCCGGGGCGTCCGACTACGTCACCAAGCCGGTCGATCCCGATCACCTGCTCTCCGTGATGGAGCAGTGGATGCGCGGGGAGTGAACGGGGTGCGGACCGCTGTACGGTGGCCGCGTCCGAGACGCCGTGGTGTGCGCGTCGGCTGCTCGCCGCGGCACGCCCGACGTCGGACAACCGGCTGTGTGCGAAGCCGTGTAGAAGCGCGGGATTCGGGGAACCTTCTGGTCCCCCACTACGTTTCTGCTACGTGCACAGTGACATCGCGGTGACAGGGTGTGGCGACAGGCGGGGTGCGGCTACCATGACCGGCACAAGGACGGACGGCGCATGGGAGCCGTCCCCTGGGGCGGCGCCCGGTGCACTGCCGGGACGAGGAGGGCGGGCCATGGTGCAGAAGGCCAAGATCCTCCTGGTCGATGACCGGCCGGAGAATCTGCTGGCGCTGGAGGCGATCCTCTCCGCGCTCGATCAGACACTGGTGCGGGCATCGTCCGGGGAGGAAGCGCTCAAAGCACTACTCACGGACGACTTCGCGGTCATTCTGCTGGACGTACAGATGCCGGGCATGGACGGATTCGAAACCGCCGCGCACATCAAGCGGCGAGAACGGACCCGGGACATCCCGATCATCTTCCTCACCGCGATCAACCACGGTCCGCATCACACCTTCCGGGGGTACGCGGCGGGTGCGGTGGACTACATCTCCAAGCCGTTCGACCCGTGGGTGCTGCGCGCGAAGGTCTCGGTCTTCGTCGAGCTCTACATGAAGAACTGCCAACTGCGGGAGCAGGCCGCGCTGCTGCGGCTCCAGCTGGAGGGCGGCGGCAAGGTGGCGCTCGGCAGCCCCAGGGAGCCTGCCGGTCTCCTCGCCGAACTCTCGGCGCGGCTCGCGGCCGTTGAGGAGCAGGCCGAGGCGCTGTCCAAGCAGCTCGACGACGACTCGGCGGACGCGGCGGCGGTGGCGACCGCAGCCCATCTCGAACGCAAACTCACCGGACTGCGCCGGGCACTGGACGCGTTGGAGCCGGGCACGGGCAACGGGGCGGCGTCGGTTCCCTCGCAGAGCTGACTTCCGGACCCCCGCGCCGGGCGTGTGGCGAACCGGCCTTCGGTCCCGCGAAGAGAAGGTGAGCGAAACGCGAAGGCGCCGTCCGGCGGACGAGTGTTTCGGACCGGCCGCACGCGGTGATCCGGCGTCAGTTCCGTGCCCCGGCAAGGGCGACACGATCGGGTGAAGCTGTGGGCACACGTGTCCCTTGTCGTCTCCACCGGTAACCTCACACCCATGGCCTCACGTCAGTCCGCAGCCAAGAAGCCGCCAGCGAAGAGGGCGGCCGCTCCGACGAAGGCTGCGGTGAAGAAGGCCCCCGCGAAAAAGGCGGTCGCCAAGAAGGCGCCCGCGGCGAAGAAGCCCGTACCCCCACCGGCGCCCAGCCCGACCGCGGGTGTGTACAGGCTCGTACGCGCCGTGTGGCTGGGCCTCGCGCATGCCGTCGGGGCGATGTTCCGCGGCATAGGGCGGGGCGCGAAGGGGCTCGACCCGGCGCATCGCAAGGACGGCCTCGCGCTCCTTCTGCTCGGTCTCGCGCTGATCGTCGCGGCGGGCACGTGGTCGAATCTGCGCGGACCCGTCGGCGACCTCGTCGAGATGCTGGTGACCGGTGCCTTCGGCCGGCTCGACCTGCTCGTCCCGATACTCCTCGCCGTCATCGCCGTCCGTTTCATCCGGCACCCCGAGAAGCCCGAGGCCAACGGCCGCATCGTGATCGGTCTGTCCGCGCTCGTCATCGGCGTGCTCGGGCAGGTCCACATCGCCTGCGGGGCGCCCGCGCGCAGCGACGGCATGCAGGCGATAAGGGACGCCGGCGGCCTCATCGGCTGGGGCGCGTCCACCCCGCTGACGTACACCATGGGCGACGTCCTCGCCGTACCGCTCCTGGTCCTGCTCACGGTCTTCGGTCTGCTGGTCGTCACGGCCACGCCCGTCAACGCGATCCCCCAGCGGTTGCGGCTGCTCGGGCAGCGGCTCGGCATCGTCCAGGGTGACCCGGACGAGATGTTCTTCGGCGAGGACGACGAGCGCTACGACGATCAGTGGCGCGAGGCGCTCCCCGCACGCTCCCGCAGACGCCCGGGCGGCCCCGGCGAGTACGACCCCGAAGGCGCCGAGGAAGAGGCGCTCACCAAGCGCCGTGGCCGGCCCCGGCGGGCTCCCGCGTGGCAGCACGACCCGAACCGGCCGATGGACGCCGTGGACGTCGCCGCGGCGGCCGCCGCCGCGCTCGACGGCGCCGTGATGCACGGCATGCCGCCCTCTCCGCTGGTCGCCGACCTGACGCACGGCGTCACCGCGGAACGCGACGGGTACGAGGAGACGACTCCGGTGCCGGCCGCCCGCGCCAAGGCCGTCCCCGGAGCCAAGCGGCCGAGGCAGGAGTCCCTGGCCGTCGACTCCGTCGTGCCCGACCTCACCAAGTCCGCGCCCGAGGCGCCGCGCGACCTGCCGCCGCGCGCCGAGCAGCTCCAGCTCTCCGGCGACATCACCTATTCCCTGCCGTCACTCGACCTCCTGGAGCGCGGCGGCCCCGGCAAGACCCGCAGCGCGGCCAACGACGCGGTGGTCGCCTCGCTCCAGAACGTCTTCATGGAGTTCAAGGTCGATGCCGCCGTCACCGGCTTCACCCGCGGTCCGACGGTCACCCGCTACGAGGTCGAGCTCGGCCCGGCCGTGAAGGTCGAGCGGATCACCGCGCTCACCAAGAACATCGCGTACGCCGTCGCCAGCCCCGACGTGCGGATCATCAGCCCGATCCCCGGCAAGTCGGCGGTCGGCATCGAGATCCCGAACACCGACCGCGAGATGGTCAACCTCGGTGACGTGCTGCGCCTCGCGGACGCGGCCGAGGACGACCACCCGATGCTGGTCGCGCTCGGCAAGGACGTCGAGGGCGGCTACGTGATGGCCAACCTGGCGAAGATGCCGCACGTACTCGTCGCCGGAGCCACCGGTTCCGGTAAGTCCTCCTGCATCAACTGCCTGATCACGTCCGTGATGGTCCGCGCGACCCCGGAGGACGTCCGGATGGTCCTCGTGGACCCCAAGAGGGTCGAGCTGACCGCGTACGAGGGCATCCCGCACCTGATCACGCCGATCATCACCAATCCGAAGCGGGCCGCCGAGGCGCTGCAGTGGGTCGTGCGGGAGATGGACCTGCGCTACGACGACCTCGCGGCGTTCGGCTACCGGCACATCGACGACTTCAACCAGGCCATCCGTGACGGCAAGCTGAAGACGCCCGAGGGCAGCGAGCGGGAGCTGAAGACCTACCCGTATCTGCTGGTGATCGTCGACGAGCTGGCCGACCTGATGATGGTCGCGCCGCGGGACGTCGAGGACTCCATCGTGCGCATCACCCAGCTCGCGCGCGCGGCCGGCATCCATCTGGTGCTCGCCACGCAGCGGCCGTCGGTGGACGTCGTCACCGGTCTGATCAAGGCGAACGTGCCGTCGCGGCTCGCCTTCGCCACCTCCTCGCTCGCCGACAGCCGCGTCATCCTCGACCAGCCGGGCGCCGAGAAGCTGATCGGCAAGGGCGACGGGCTCTTCCTGCCGATGGGCGCCAACAAGCCCACCCGTATGCAGGGCGCCTTCGTCACCGAGGGCGAGGTCGCCGCGATCGTGCAGCACTGCAAGGACCAGATGGCGCCGGTCTTCCGGGACGACGTCACGGTGGGCACCAAGCAGAAGAAGGAGATCGACGAGGACATCGGTGACGACCTCGATCTGCTGTGCGCCGCGGCCGAGCTGGTCGTCACGTCGCAGTTCGGGTCCACCTCGATGCTCCAGCGCAAGCTGCGTGTCGGTTTCGCCAAGGCGGGACGGCTGATGGACCTCATGGAGTCGCGCGGGATCGTGGGGCCGAGTGAGGGATCCAAGGCACGTGACGTGCTGGTGAAGGGCGACGAGCTCGACGGCGTGCTCGCCGTGATGCGTGGGGAAGCGGAAGCGTGAGTCCTCGGCCCGGGAAACCGGGACGCATCGGTCACCCGACCAGGGGGTACACGGCATGTTGATATTCGAACGTGACTCACCCGTAAGGAGCCGCAGGGCAACCGTTTCCCTTCGGCGAACGTCAAGTTGAGCGAGGGGACAGGTACATGTCCCGCATCAGGATGACGGGCCATTCTGATGGCGTACAAAGTCCTACCGCCCGGTTGCCCCACCCTTTCGCACCCCCCCTAAACTGAACCTCCAGCACAGGTGGCTACACGCTCGAAAGGCGCCCCCGTGTCCATCGGCAACTCCCCTGACGGCAACATCCCCGAAGACGAGCGCCCGTTCGAAGAGCACCACGAAGAAGGTCCCTCGGTCGGCCGTGCCCTGCAGCAGGCCCGCATCGAGGCAGGACTGACCGTCGACGATGTCAGCAACGCGACCCGGGTCCGTATCGCCATCGTGCACGCGATCGAACAGGACGACTTCAGCCCCTGTGGTGGTGACGTCTACGCACGCGGTCACATCCGGACCCTGGCCCGCGCCGTACAGCTCGATCCGGTCCCTCTGCTGGCACGCTACGACGCCGAACACGGCGGACGTCCCGCGCCGACCCCGGCCGCCCCGCTCTTCGAGGCGGAACGTATCCGTCCGGAGCGTCGCGGGCCGAACTGGACCGCGGCCATGGTCGCGGCGATCGTCGCCGTGATCGGCTTCGTCGGCTTCACCGCGATCAAGGGCGGCTCGGGCGACGGCGCGAAGTCGAACGTCGCCGAGGGTTCCACGCCCACCACCGGCAAGTCGCCCGTCTCGGCCAGCCCCAAGATCAGTAAGCCCGCCGACCCGAAGCCCGATCCTTCCGACAGCGCCATCGCGGCCGCCCCGCAGGACAAGGTGACCGTGCAGGTGAGCGCCCCGGACGGGCGCAGCTGGATCTCCGCCAAGGACCACAACGGCCGGCTCCTCTTCGACGGCCTGCTCAAGCAGGGCGAGTCCCAGACCTTCCAGGACAAGACGAAGATCGACCTCGTCCTCGGCGACGCGGGCGCGATCCAGCTCTATGTGAACGGCAAGAAGATCGACGACCAGTTCCAGTCGGGACAGGTCGAGCGACTGACCTACACCAAGGGTGACCCCGTCGTCGGATAACGGGCCCAAGGCACAGGCGGGGACGGGGTTGGCCAAGATCGGCCAACCCCGTCGACGTGGGCTGTCAGTGAGACAAAGTAGTCTTGAGCCCATGCCTGAACGCCGTACCGTCGCACTCGTCACCCTTGGCTGCGCCCGTAACGAGGTGGACTCGGAGGAGCTCGCAGGCCGCTTGGAGGCGGACGGCTGGCAACTCGTGGAGGACGCCGAGCAAGCGGATGTCGCCGTCGTCAACACCTGTGGCTTCGTCGAGGCCGCCAAGAAGGACTCCGTCGACGCCCTCCTCGAAGCCAATGACCTCAAGGGCCGGGGCAGAACCCAGGCCGTCGTGGCCGTGGGCTGCATGGCCGAGCGATACGGCAAGGAGCTCGCCCAGGCCCTGCCCGAGGCCGACGGCGTGCTCGGCTTCGACGACTACGCGGACATCTCCGACCGCCTCCAGACCATCCTGAACGGCGGGATCCACGCCTCGCACACCCCCCGCGACCGGCGCAAGCTGCTGCCGATCAGCCCGGCCGAGCGCCAGAGCGCCGGCGAGGAAGTGGCGCTTCCCGGCCACGGCGCCCCCTCGGACCTGCCGGAGGGCGTGGCCCCGGTGTCCGGCCCCCGCGCACCGCTGCGCCGCCGCCTGGACGGCTCGCCGGTCGCCTCGGTGAAGCTCGCCTCCGGCTGCGACCGGCGCTGCTCCTTCTGCGCCATCCCGTCCTTCCGCGGCTCCTTCATCTCCCGGCGCCCCAGCGACGTACTGAACGAGACCCGCTGGCTGGCCGAGCAGGGCGTCAAGGAGGTCATGCTGGTCTCCGAGAACAACACCTCGTACGGCAAGGACCTCGGCGACATCCGCCTGCTGGAGACGATGCTGCCCGAGCTGGCCGAGATCGACGGCATCGAGCGGGTGCGGGTCAGCTATCTGCAGCCCGCCGAGATGCGTCCCGGGCTCATCGACGTCCTGACCTCGACACCGAACATCGCGCCCTACTTCGACCTCTCCTTCCAGCACTCCGCGCCCGACGTACTGCGCTCGATGCGCCGCTTCGGCGACACCGACCGCTTCCTGGAGCTGCTCGACACGATCCGCTCCAAGGCCCCGCAGGCCGGCGTGCGGTCCAACTTCATCGTGGGCTTCCCCGGGGAGAGCGAGGCCGACCTCGCGGAACTCGAGCGGTTCCTCACCCATGCGCGTCTCGACGCGATCGGTGTCTTCGGGTACTCCGACGAGGAGGGCACGGAAGCGGCGACCTACGACCACAAGCTGCACGAGGACGTCGTCGCAGAGCGCCTCGCGCGGGTGTCCCGGCTGGCCGAGGAGCTGGTCGCGCAGCGCGCGGAGGAGCGCGTCGGCGAGACCGTGCGGGTGCTGGTCGAGTCCCTCGACGAGGAGGACGGCGCGTACGGCCGCGCGGCGCACCAGGCGCCCGAGACGGACGGACAGGTCCTGTTCACGAGCGGCGAAGGTCTGACCGTCGGCCGTATCGTCGAGGCCAAGGTGGTCGGTACGGAAGGTGTGGACCTGGTGGCCGAGCCGCTTCCGGGTTCGCTCCCCGGTACTGAGGAGGCGGGCAGATGACCGGAGTCCCGGCGTCCGCGGCGGGCGGCTCCCCCAGCGCGAACGGCGCGGCGGGCGCTCCCGGTGCTCCGGGTGACTCCAAGCCGGCGCGGGGCGGGAAGCTGGGCGCCGCGGCCGTCAACCAGGCCAGCCTCTGGAACATCGCGAACATCCTGACCATGATCCGGCTCGTCCTGGTGCCCGGCTTCGTGGCGCTGATGCTGACCGACGGTGGATACGACCCCGTCTGGCGTGCCTGGGCCTGGGCGGCCTTCGCCGTCGCCATGATCACCGACATCTTCGACGGCCACCTGGCGCGCACGTACGACCTGGTCACGGACTTCGGGAAGATCGCCGACCCCATCGCCGACAAGGCGATCATGGGCTCGGCGCTGATCTGTCTGTCCTCGCTGGGTGATCTTCCGTGGTGGGTGACGGGCGTGATCCTCGGGCGGGAGTTCGGCGTCACCCTGCTGCGCTTCGTGGTGATCCGGTACGGCGTCATTCCGGCCAGTCGCGGCGGCAAGCTGAAAACACTGGCGCAGGGCACGGCGGTCGGCATGTACGTCCTCGCGCTGACGGGCGGCCTGGCCACCCTGAGGTTCTGGGTGATGGCCGTGGCGGTCGTCCTGACCGTCGTCACCGGGCTCGACTATGTGAGACAGGCCATGGTGCTGCGCAGGAGTGGAATCGCCGCACGGCAGGCGGCGTCCGAGGAGGCGGAGCGGTGAGTCCGGAGGCCGCCGAGGTGCTGCGACTACTCAAGGTGAGGGGCGAGACGCTCGCCGTGGCCGAGTCGCTGACCGGCGGTCTGGTGGCGGCGGAGATCACCGCGACGCCCGGGGCCTCCCGCGCCTTCCGGGGCTCCGTGACCGCGTACGCCACCGAGCTCAAGCACCGGCTGCTGGGCGTCGACGCCACCCTGCTGGCCGAGCGCGGGGCGGTGGATCCGCAGGTCGCGTCGCAGATGGCGGCCGGAGTGCGCAAGGCGCTCGGCGCGGACTGGGGGATCGCGACCACCGGTGTCGCGGGACCCGACCCCCAGGACGGACAGCCGGTCGGCACGGTCTTCGTGGCCGTGGACGGCCCCGCCGAGGCGATGTTTCCCGCCGTCGGGAGCGGGAAAGTGGTCCGGCTGCGGTTGAACGGCGACCGGGCGGAAATCCGTATGGAGAGTGTACGCAGCGTACTCGCGCTGCTCCTGAGAGAGCTCGCGGGCGAACAGACCGGAAATGAGCGGGCACAGGATACGGAACAGAACGGGGGGACTTGATGTTTGCAGCCCTGAGTGAACACGACATCGCTCCCCGCACGGCCGCGGCGCGAGGCGGTACGGTGGGGCGAGAAGGATGCGGCTACGCGGTCCGAGGAGGGAGCCACCGATGATTCTGCTCCGTCGCCTGCTGGGTGACGTGCTGCGTCGGCAGCGCCAGCGCCAGGGCCGTACTCTGCGCGAAGTCTCCTCGTCCGCCCGAGTCTCACTCGGCTATCTCTCCGAGGTGGAGCGGGGGCAGAAGGAGGCATCCTCCGAGCTGCTCTCCGCCATCTGCGACGCGCTGGACGTACGGATGTCCGAGCTCATGCGGGAAGTGAGCGACGAGCTCGCTCTCGCCGAGCTGGCACAGTCTGCAGCGGCCACCGACCCGGTGCCCGCACCGGTACGCCGTCCGATGCTGAATTCCGTGTCGGTCACCGGTGTGCCACCGGAACGGGTCACCATCAAGGCGCCAGCCGAGGCGGTCGACGTCGTCGCCGCCTGACGCTCACGAGTTCACGCCCGCGAGCTGAGCACGCTTGCACGAAGGCCCCGGCCGGGGTTGTTCCAGGGAGATCTGGAGCAGGTTCGGCCGGGGCCTTCGTTTTTCTTCGAGTGACCCGAATTGTTCGTTTATGTCATGGTTAGTGGGTTGTGACGTATCGAGCCGTGGAGAGTCGGAGGAATCGGATGTACGTCGTGAAGAGCCCGTTGGCGGACGCGGACCTGAAGACGGTGTCCGAGGCGTTGCAGGGAGCGCTGGTCGACCTGGTGGACCTCTCGCTGGTGGCGAAGCAGATCCACTGGAACGTCGTCGGACCGCGCTTCCGATCCGTCCACCTCCAGCTCGACGAGGTCGTGGACACCGCGCGGCTGCACTCCGACACCGTGGCCGAGCGCGCCTCGACGCTGGGTGTCCCGCCCGACGGGCGAGCCCGGACCGTGGCCTCCGACAGCGGCATCGGCGGGACCCCGGACGGCTGGGTCAAGGACACCGATGCCGTGGGGACTCTGGTCAACGCGCTGGGCGCCGTGATCACCCGGATGCGGGCGCGGGTGGAGTCGACCGGCAAGGCGGATCCGGTGAGCCAGGACATCTTCATCCAGGTCACCGCCGATCTGGAGAAGCACCACTGGATGTTCCAGGCGGAGAACGGGTGAAAGGAGGCAGGCGCGGTCGGCTCCGTATGTGCCCTGGGTGCGCCTCTGTGCCGTTGGTGCGCCCTGTCGACGCATGAGGCGCGGGTCTAGCTTCGGGCTGGAGGTGAGCACCATGGCGGGGCGGATAACGCGCTGGGGGGTGGCGCTGGTGCTCGGTGCGCTGTGGTGGTGGGGGGTGCTCCGGCTGGCGCTGGTGCCCGGCGCGGGTGCGCTCGAAGGAGCGGTCGTCGCCGGCGGGTGGGGACTGAGTCTGCTGCCGGTGCACTGCGTGCCGAAGCCGGGCATCGCGGGGGCCGCCGCCGATGGCGTGGGGGCGGACCGGGAACGTGGGCGGTGGCGGCGCGGGGTTACCAGGGCATCGCGACGCCTCCGTTCGGGCGGAGGATCTGACCCGTCGTGAACGCCGAGGCGTCACAGGCCAGGTACAGCACGGCGTGGGCGACGTCCTCGGCCTCGCCGACCCGGCCCAGGGGCGACAGCCGGGCCATGGCCGCCTCGGTGCGCGCCTGTGCCTCACCGTGGTGGTCGGTCATCGGTGTACGTGTCCAGCCGGGCGCGACCGCGTTGACGCGGATGCCGTGCGGGCCGATCTCGGTCGCCAGCGTCTTCGTCAACTGCACGACGGCCGCCTTCGCGGCGCCGTAACAGAGCAGTCCGCGCCCTCCGGTGTCCACGGCGCCCGACGCCATGGTGACGATGCTGCCGCGGATGTTCCGCTCGATCATGAGGAGGGCCGCCTCCTGACAGGAGTGGAGCACTCCCTTGAAGTTGACCCCCAGAACCCGGTCGAGGTCCTCGTCCCGGGTCTCCAGCACCTCGCTGCTGTGCATGATCCCGGCCACCGCCGCCATGACGTCGAGGCGCGGGCACGATCTGACGGCCTGGCGGAGCCGCTCGCGGTCGGTGACGTCGAGCGTGTGCGCGTGGGCCGCGCCACCGGAGGCCTCGATGAGGGTGACCGTCTCGTGCAGGCCCTCTGGCTCCAGGTCCGCGCAGTGGACGGTGGCTCCCGCCTCCGCGAGCAGGACGGCCGACGCGCGGCCGATGCCGCCGGCGGCGCCCGTGACGAATGCGGTGCGTCCGGTGAGGTCGTACGCCTTCACGGCCATACAGGGACGGTACGAGGGTTTCTGACGGCCCGTCAATTGCTTGGGCGGGGTGTCCTCGTACGGTGTTCGGGGGCGCTCGGCGTCCGGGCCGGGTCCGGGGCGGGGGCGGGGGCGGGTCCCGGGCTGGGACGGGGTGGCGGAGTGGGGCCGGATGTCGGGGTGGGGCCCGGCTGGCAGGCCGGGCACCAGTACGTGGGGCGTTCGCGGGAGCCGTCGCCCTGGTCGGCCCGCCGGATCGGAGTACCGCAGCGCAGACAGGGGCGGGGCGCGCGTCCGTACACGAAGAGGTTCTGGTCGGGGCGGCCCGTGGTGCTGCGGACCGGACGGTCGCGGTTGGCCTCCAGGAGCCTCCTGGCGAGGACGGGCAGCAGGGGGGCGCGGTCTGTGGAGAGCTCGCCGACGGGGAGCCACGGGGTGACCCCGAGGAGGAAGCACAGTTCGCTTTTGTAGACATTGCCGATTCCGGCGAGGTTGCGCTGGTCGAGCAGCGCCTCGCCCAGCGAACGGGCGGGGTCCTCGAGGAGGTTCGCCAGGGCCCTGTCGGGGTTCCAGTCGGGGCCGAGGAGGTCGGGGCCGAGATGGCCGACGGCCCGGTCCTCGTCGGTGGTGCGCAGCAGTTCCAGAACGGGCAGCCGGTACCCGACGGCCGTACGGTCGGTGGTGCCGAGAATGGCCCGGATCTGGTGGGCCGGACCGCCACTCCAACGCCCGCCGGGCGCGTACACCTTCCAGGAGCCGTCCATCCGCAGGTGCGAGTGGAGGGTCAGACCGCCCTCGATCCGGGTGAGGAGGTGCTTCCCGCGCGGGGTGACGTCCAGGACGGTGCGGCCGGTGAGGTCGGCGGTGGCGAACCTGGGGACCCGTAGGTCGGAGCGGGTCAGCACCTTGCCCGCGAGGGCGAGGTGCAGCCGTCTCGCGGCCTGCCAGACGGTGTCTCCTTCAGGCATGCGTTCCAGGGTGGCACGGGTGTGGGCGGGATGCTCGGGTGTGGGTGTGGGTGTGGGTGCGGGGGTGTGGGGCGGGTCTGGGGTGGTCAGGCGCGCAGGCGCAGTCCGCGGGGGGTCGCGATGAAGCCGGCTCCTTCCAGAAGGGTGCCGAAGGGGGAGGTCAGGGCGGAGGCGCCGTTCACCCGCTCCACCGTGACCGTGCCCAGGGAGCCGGCGCGGGCGGCGGCGGCGAGGGCCCCGGCGGCCGCGTCCAGACGTGCATCGTCCATGACCGCGCCGTCCGGGTCGGAGGGCCAGGCCAGCAGCGTCTTGCCGCCGCGCTCCATGTAGAGGGTCAGCTCGCCGTCGACGAGCACGACCAGGGAACCCGCCTTGCGTCCGGGCTTGTGTCCGGCGTCGGTGGGCGGCTCGGGCCAGGCGAGAGCCGCGCCGTACGCGTTCGCGGGGTCGGCGGCGGCCAGCACCACCGCCTGGACGGTCGGGCGGTCGTGCGGGCGGGTGCGGTTCGGGGGCAGGGGGTGGATGGAGCCGTCCGCACGGTGGGCAGGGGGCGTCGGGAAGGCGGCGTCGGCCGAGAAGCCGTGGTCGTCGGAGTCGGCGAAACCAGGACCGTCAGGGAAGGCGGCGAAACCGCCGGCGCCCGGGAAGCCGCCCGGGTCGGTGAAACCGCTGGAGGCCTGGAAGCCATTCGGGCCGGAAACGCCGTGCGGGACGTCCAGGCCGGTCAGGGCCACGCCGCGGTCCCGTGCGTTCGCGGCCGCGCGCAGCCGGTCGACCGCGCCGTCCATCGCGAACTGGGCGGCACCGAGCCCCTCCACCACATAGCCGCGGCGCGCCTGGCCACTGTCCTCGAAGGCGGACAGGATGCGGTACACGGCGGAGAATCCGCCCTCGACCCCCTCCGCGGCGACCGCGCCCCGGGTCACCACACCGTGCCGGTCGAGCAGGGTGCGGGCCAGGGCGTGGGCGCGCACGGTGGCGTCGGCCTCACGGGCGGGGAGCAGCGACCAGCGGCCGGCCACGGTCGGGGGGCCGGTACGGGACTGGGGGCGGGCGGCGCCGGTCAGGGAACCGTAACGCCCGCGCGGAACCGTGCGCTTGGCCCGATGGGCCGTGGAGCCGGCGGTGCGGCCCGAGCCGAGCAGGGAGCGCATCGGTGCGAGCGTGTCGTTCGTGAGCCGTCCGGACCACGCCAGGTCCCAGATCGCGTCGGCGAGCTGGGGGTCGGTGGCGTCGGGGTGCGTGGTCGCGCGGACCTGGTCGGTGATCTGGCGGAAGAACAGGCCGTAGCCCCCGGAGAGGGCGTCCAGGACCGACTGGTGCAGCGCGGTCGGTTCCAGGGGGTGCGGGGGCGGCAGGAGCAGCGGGGCCGTGTCCGCGAGATACAGCGAGACCCAGCCGTCCTTGCCGGGCAGTGCCCCGGCGCCCGCCCAGACCACCTCACCGGCGGCGGTGAGCTCGTCGAGCATCGCGGGAGCGTAGCCGGAGACCCGGGAGGGCAGCACCAGCTTCTCCAGGGCGGAGGCGGGCACCGAGGCGCCCTGCAACTGCTCCAGGGCTCGCACCAGTCCGTCGATGCCGCGCAGCCCGTGCCCACCGCCGACGTGCTGCCACTGCGGGAGGAACTGCGCGAGCGCGGCGGGCGGTACGGGCTCCAGTTCATGGCGCAGGGCCGCGAGGGAACGGCGCCGCAGTCTGCGCAGCACGGCGGCGTCGCACCACTCCTGCCCGATGCCCGCCGGATGGAACTCGCCCTGCACGACACGTCCGTTCGCGGCGAGACGCTGCAGTGCTCCGTCCGTGACGGCCGTGCCGAGACCGAAGCGGGCGGCGGCCGTGGTGGACGTGAACGGGCCGTGGGTGCGGGCGTAGCGCGCGAGAAGGTCGCCGAGCGGATCCTTGACCGGCTCCGTGAAGGCCTCCGGGACACCGACGGGCAGCGCCGTGCCCAGCGCGTCGCGCAGACGGCCGGCGTCCTCGATGGCCGCCCAGTGGTCGGCGCCGGCGATCCTGACCCGGATGGCACGGCGGGCCGCCGCAAGCTCCCCGGCCCACTCCCGCTCGGCACCCCGTTCGGTCAACTCGGCCTCGGTGAGCGGGCCCAGCAGGCGCAGCAGGTCGGCGACGCCCTCGGAGTCCTTGACGCGCCGGTCCTCGGTGAGCCACTGGAGCTCGCGCTCGAGCTCGGTCAGCACCTCGGCGTCGAGCAGCTCGCGCAGTTCGGCCTGGCCCAGGAGCTCCGCCAGCAGGCGGGAGTCCAGCGACAGCGCGGCCGCCCGGCGTTCGGCGAGCGGCGAGTCACCCTCGTACAGGAACTGGGCGACGTATCCGAACAGGAGTGAGCGGGCGAAGGGGGAGGGCTCGGGTGTCGTGACTTCGACGAGGCGCACCTTGCGGGACTCGATGTCGCCCATCAGTTCCGTGAGACCGGGGACGTCGAAAACGTCCTGGAGGCACTCACGGACCGCCTCCAGGACGATCGGGAAGGACCCGAACTCGCTCGCCACCTGGAGTAGTTGGGCGGCACGCTGGCGCTGCTGCCAGAGCGGGGTGCGCTTTCCGGGGCTGCGGCGAGGCAGCAGCAGCGCGCGGGCGGCGCACTCGCGGAAACGGGCCGCGAACAGCGCGGAGCCGCCGACCTGGTCGGTGACGATCTGGTTGACCTCGCCCTTGTCGAAGGCGACGTCCGACGCGCCCACGGGCGCCTGTTCGGTGTCGTACTCCGTGCCCGCCCTGGCGGGTTCCTGGTCGAGCAGGTCCAGGCTCATCAGATCGGCGTCGGGCAGACGCAGCACGATGCCGTCGTCGGCGTGCATGACCTGGGCGTCCATGCCGTAGCGCTCGGAGAGCCGGGCGCCGAGCGCGAGGGCCCAGGGGGCGTGCACCTGGGCACCGAAGGGCGAGTGCACGACCACCCGCCAGTCACCCAGCTCGTCGCGGAACCGTTCGACGACGATCGTGCGGTCGTCCGGGATGTGGCCGCACGCCTCGCGCTGTTCGGCGAGGTACGACAGCACGTTGTCGGCGGCCCAGGCGTCGAGTCCGGCGGCGAGCAGCCGGAGCCGGGCGTCGTCCTTGGGCAGCGAGCCGACCTCACGGAGGAACGCGCCGACCGCGCGGCCCAGTTCGAGCGGGCGGCCGAGCTGGTCGCCCTTCCAGAAGGGGAGCCTGCCCGGGACACCGGGGGCGGGCGAGACGAGGACGCGGTCGCGGGTGATGTCCTCGATGCGCCAGGAACTCGTGCCGAGTGTGAAGACGTCGCCGACGCGGGACTCGTAGACCATCTCCTCGTCGAGCTCGCCGACCCGGCCGCCGCCCTTCTTGGGGTCGGCCCCCGCGAGGAAGACCCCGAAAAGGCCTCGGTCGGGGATGGTGCCGCCGGAGGTGACGGCGAGGCGCTGCGCTCCCGGGCGGCCGGTGACCGTGCCGGCGACGCGGTCCCACACCACGCGGGGCCGGAGCTCGGCGAAGGCGTCGGAGGGATAGCGGCCCGCGAGCATGTCGAGCACGGCGGTGAACGCCGACTCGGGGAGCGAGGCGAAGGGGGCGGCGCGCCGGACGGTGGCGAGCAGGTCGTCGACCTGCCAGGTGTCGAGGGCGGTCATGGCGACGAGCTGCTGCGCGAGCACGTCCAGGGGGTTGGCGGGGACCCTGAGGGACTCGATGGAGCCGGTGCGCATCCGCTCGGTGACGACCGCCGCCTGGACGAGGTCGCCGCGGTACTTGGGGAAGACCACGCCGGTGGAGACCGCGCCGACCTGGTGGCCCGCCCGGCCCACGCGCTGGAGGCCGGAGGCGACGGACGGCGGGGACTCGACCTGGATGACGAGGTCCACCGCGCCCATGTCGATGCCGAGCTCCAGGCTGGAGGTGGCGACCACGGCGGGCAGGCGCCCCGCTTTCAGGTCCTCCTCGACCAGGGCCCGCTGCTCCTTGGAGACGGAGCCGTGATGGGCGCGGGCGATGACGGGGGGAGCCCCCTGGGCCGCGCCGGAGCCCCCCATCAGCTGGGCCGGGGCGTGCGCCTCCTCCAGGGGTTCGCCGGTCGCCCGCTCGTACGCGATCTCGTTGAGCCGGTTGCAGAGGCGCTCGGCCAGGCGGCGGGAGTTGGCGAACACGATCGTGGAGCGGTGGGACTGGACGAGGTCGGTGATCCGCTCCTCCACGTGCGGCCAGATCGAGGGCTTCTCCGCGCCCTCCTTGCCGTCGGCGACCGGGGAGCCGCCCAGCTCGCCCAGATCCTCGACCGGGACGACCACCGACAGGTCGAACTCCTTGCCGGAGGGCGGCTGGACGATCTCCACCTTGCGGCGGGGGGAGAGGTAGCGCGCCACCTCGTCGACCGGACGGACCGTCGCGGACAGGCCGATGCGGCGTGCCGGCCGGGGCAGCAGCTCGTCGAGGCGCTCCAGGGTCAGCGCGAGATGGGCTCCGCGCTTCGTACCGGCGACCGCGTGCACCTCGTCCAGGATCACCGTCTCGATGCCCGTCAGCGCGTCGCGTGTCGCCGACGTCAGCATCAGGAACAGCGACTCGGGAGTCGTGATCAGGATGTCCGGCGGGCGGGTGGCCAGCGCGCGGCGCTCGGCGGGCGGGGTGTCACCGGAGCGGATGCCGACCTTCACCTCGGGCTCGGGAAGCCCCCGGCGCACCGACTCCTGGCGGATGCCGGTCAGCGGGCTGCGCAGATTCCGCTCCACGTCGACCGCGAGGGCCTTGAGCGGTGACACGTACAGCACCCGGCAGCGCTTCCTGGGGTCGGCCGGTGGCGGTGCCGAGGCGAGCTGGTCGAGCGCGGCGAGGAAGGCGGCCAGGGTCTTGCCGGAGCCGGTCGGGGCGACCACCAGCACGTCCGAGCCCTCACCGATGGCTTTCCACGCCCCGGCCTGGGCGGCGGTGGGCGCGGAGAACGCCCCCGTGAACCAGCCGCGGGTCGCGGGGGAGAAGCCGTCGAGGGCCCGGTGCGTGGAGCTGACCATGCGTCCATCCTGCACCCCACCACTGACAACCGCCCTGACCTGCGCGAATGTGGCCGCTGGGAAACCGGGACGGCCGGGCGGGGACGGCCGGACCGGGACGGGCCGAGGGGCGGACCGAGTGGTCGGTGTCCGGCCGTGCCGTCGCGGAGAATGAGGAGATGGCAGGTTCGGGGCAGGAGCGGGCACGGCACTGGCGGTACGCGGAACTGCCGGGTGTCGACCTGCTGCGCGCCCGCTTCGTCGAGAAGGTCTTCGTGCGGCACACCCACGAGAACTTCGTGATCGCCGCCATCGCCGACGGCGTCGAGGTCTTCCACCACGGCGGCGCCGACCAGTACGCGGGCCCGGGCACCCTCGCGCTCGTCAACCCCGACACCCCGCACACGGGCCGGGCGGGTGTTCCCGAGGGCTGGCGGTACGGGGCGGTGTACCCGTCCGCCGAGCTGATGGCGGAGATCGCGGCCGAGACCACCACGATCCGCGGCACCCCCGGATTCACCCGCCCGGTGCTCGACGACCCGTACGCCGTCAGCCTGGTCCACGAGGTGCTCCGGGCCGCAGAGGAGGGCAACGCGCTCGCCGCCGACACCCTGCTGAGGGTCGCCGTGACCCGGCTGCTCCGTCTGAACGGTGGCCCGCTGCCGCAGCGGGCCGTGCACACCGCCGGTTCCCGCGTCGCCGCTCGCGCGCGTGCCGTGCTGGAGGAGCGGATGGCCGAGCCCCCGACCCTGGAGCGGCTCGCCACCGACCTCGGCACCAGCCCGTTCGCCCTGCTGCGCGCCTTCCGTGACACCTATGGCATGCCGCCGCACACCTGGCTCACCGATGCCCGGGTCCGCAGGGCCCGCCGGCTCCTGGACACCGGTTCCGCGCCCGCGGACGCGGCCGTCACCGTCGGTTTCACCGACCAGCCCCATCTGAACCGCCACTTCACCCGGATCGTGGGCGTGCCCCCGGGTGCCTACCAGCGGGAGCGCAAGAACGTACAAGACGCCGAGCCGGGGCTGTACCTACCGTCCGGGGTGTGGCAGAACAGACAGCTCACGCAGCGACACACAGGAAAGAAGACGGCGGAAGACCCGACGCCGCCGTCGTCCGGGACGCCCTGGGAGTCGGGATCGCCGTCGGACTGTCCGGCTTCGCCTTCGGGGTGACCTCGGCCGGCAGCGGACTCACGGTGCCGCAGACCTGCGCGCTCAGCCTCCTGGTGTTCACCGGTGCCTCGCAGTTCGCGCTCGTGGGCGCTCTCGCGAGCGGCGGCAATCCGCTCACGGCCGCCGCGGGCGCCTTCTTCCTCGGAGTGCGCAACGCCTTCTACGGACTGCGCCTGTCGCAGTTGCTGGCCCTCCCGCGCGCGGTGCGTCCGTTCGCCGCGCAGTGGGTGATCGACGAGACCACGGCCGTGGCGCTGGCCCAGCCGACCCGCCGCAGCGTCCGGATCGGCTTCACCGTCACCGGGCTCACCCTCTACGTCCTGTGGAACCTGACCACGCTCCTGGGCGCCGTCGGGGCCGACGCCATCGGGGACACCGACGCGTGGGGGCTGGACGCCGCCGGGCCCGCCGTCTTCCTCGCACTGCTCGCACCGATGCTGACGACCACCATGGAGCGCGTGGTCGCCGGTGCCGCGGTCCTCCTGGGGCTCGGTCTGCTCTCCGTGCTGCCCGCGGGAGTCCCGGTGCTGGTGGCCGCGCTGGCCGCTCCCGCCGCCCTCTACGTGGAGGGACGCCGGCGCCCGGCGACCGACGGCCGGCCGGGGACCAGCCACGACGCACCGGGGGAGGACCGTTGAACATCTGGATCGCGATCGGTGTGACCGCCGTCGGCTGCTACGTCGTCAAACTCACCGGGCTGCTCGTTCCGGCGGGCGTTCTGGAGCGTCCGCTCGTCAAGCGTCTGGCCGCCCTGCTGCCTGTCGCCCTGCTGGCCGCGCTGACGGCGCAGCAGACCTTCGCCGACGGGCGCGTCCTGGTCGTGGACGCGAAGGCCGCCGGACTCGCCGCGGCCGCCGTGGCACTGCTCCTGCGGGCGCCGTTCCTGCTCGTGGTCGGCGCCGCGGTGGTCGTGACGGCTGGAGTGCGGGCGATGAACGGCTGACGGCGCGGGCGACGACCGGCGGCACCGGAGGCGGCGACGGCCGGCGGCACCGGACGCGGACGGTGGGGATCCTCCGGCCCGCGACGGACGGCGGACCGACCCCGCGCCCGGGTCAGCCGATGGCCCGCCCGTGGGCCCGCAGGGTGCGCAGTGCCTCGATCGTCACCATGGGACGGCACTCCAGAGCGGTGCCCGGTGCCCAGGTCCGCCAGCGGACCGGCCAGCCGCCGTCCTTCCGCTGCTCGTCCGCGAGGAAGTCGAGGGAGCGGGCCATCTCCTCGTCGGTGAACCACGCGCGCGCGAGTGAACCCGGAGTCCTCGCGTAGTCGTACGGGAAATGGTGCTCGCCCGGCGCGTAGCCGGAGGCCACCGGGAACGCGTCGAGGCGCTCCGGGTCCAGCGCGGCGAGCCGTTGCTCGCGTACCAGCCGGCCGAGCCGGTCGGCGGCGGCCTCCGCGCGCGGGCGGTCGGGTGCGGAGTCCAGGAAGGCCACGGCCGCCTCGACCTCGTAGGGATGGGACTTCTCCAGGGAGTCCACCGCCTGCCAGCAGAAATCGGTGGCCCGGAACAGCCAGGCGTGCCACACCTCGTTGCGGTGCAGCAGGCCCACCACGGGCCCGGTGGCCAGCAGTTCGCTCGGCGGGTCGTCGACGACCGGCACGAAGGGGGCGTGGGGATACCCGCGCTGACTGGGACGGATCGCGGGCAGCGCGCCGTCCGCCGTCGAGACGGAGGTCAGATAGCGGCACACACGGTCCACGCGCTGTCCGCCGCAGCGCCCGATCGAGTCGAGCACGCGCAGGGCGTGCGCCGTGTGCAGGGGCTGGCTGACCGGGCCGCGCAGATCGGGTTCGAGCGCATGACCGTATCCCTCGTCGTCGTTGCGGTAGGCGGCCAGCGCGGTCTCGACCGCGTCGGCGCCGCCGCCGTCGTCGCCGGCCAGGAAGTGGTACACGAAGCGGCGCTGCTCCAGTACGCGCGCCGTGAGCCAGACGAAGTGCTCGGCGCGTGAGAGCGGGGTGTGCGCCGGGGGCGTCGGGGGGAGTGGGGATGCTCCGGATTCGGCCATGCCTCAGACCGTAGGACGGAAAGCGGTCTCGGCAAGGGGTCCCGGCCGGGACCCACTCTCAGGGGCGGGATACTGGAGTCATGCGGTTGACGGTCTTCTGGCAGCGGATGGCGGAGCACTTCGGTGCGGGGTACTCCGAGAGCTTCGCGCGCGATCATGTGATGACGGAGCTCGGCGGCCGGACGGTGCACGAGGCCCTGGACGCCGGCTGGGAGGCCAAGGACGTGTGGCGCGTGGTGTGCGCGACCATGAACGTTCCGTACGAAAACCGCTGACGGGACGGGAACTTCCGGGCGAAAGCCGCCGACCGGCCACGAAGGTCCGGGGCCCGGCACCGATTGTCGGTGGCGTGGGCGAGACTTGCACCGTGGCCCCGACAGACGAGACCGCACAGGTCGACCAGCAGACATCACCGTTCGGCACGACGCCGCCCACGCCGCCTCCCGGCAGGGACGCCGCGGGGCAGGGCGCCCGCATGCCGCGCTGGCTGCCGCGCGCCATGGTGCTCGCGCTCACCCTCATCGCCGTCTTCCAGCTCGGCAGTTGGGCGTTCCACCAGCTGATAGGCCTGTTGATCAACATTCTCATCGCGTTCTTCCTGGCGCTCGCGATCGAGCCCGCGGTGAGCTGGATGGCCTCCTACAACATGCGCCGGGGGATGGCCACCTTCCTCGTCTTCTTCGGCCTGCTCATCGTGACCGCCGGATTCGTCGCCCTGCTCGGCTCGATGCTCGCGGGCCAGATCATCAAGATGATCGAGGGCTTCCCCGCCTACCTGGACTCGGTGATCAACTGGATCAACTCGACCTTCCACACCCACCTGAGACGGGTGGACGTCCAGGACAGCCTGGTCCACTCCGACTGGCTGCGGAAGTACGTGCAGAACAGCGCGACCGGCGTCCTGGACGTGTCCGCGCAGGTGCTCGGGGGCCTCTTCAAGCTGCTGACGATCACGCTGTTCTCGTTCTACTTCGCGGCCGACGGGCCGCGGCTGCGGCGCGCGCTGTGCTCCGTGCTGCCGCCCGCGCGGCAGGCCGAGGTGCTACGGGCGTGGGAGATCGCGGTCGACAAGACCGGCGGCTATCTGTACTCGCGCGGTCTGATGGCGCTGATCTCCGGCATCGCGCACTACATCCTGCTGGAGTCCCTGGGCGTGCCCTACGCGCCCGTGCTCGCCGTCTGGGTGGGCCTGGTCTCGCAGTTCATCCCCACCATCGGCACGTATCTCGCGGGCGCCCTGCCGATGCTGATCGCCTTCACGGTCGATCCCTGGTACGCGCTCTGGGTGCTGGTCTTCGTCGTGATCTACCAGCAGTTCGAGAACTACGTACTGCAGCCGAAGCTGACCTCCAAGACCGTCGACATCCACCCCGCGGTCGCCTTCGGCTCGGTCATCGCGGGCACCGCGCTTCTCGGTGCCGTCGGCGCCCTGATCGCCATTCCCGCGGTCGCCACGCTGCAGGCTTTCCTGGGCGCGTACGTGAAGCGGTACGACGTCACGGACGACCCCCGGGTGCACGGGCGGCGGATCAGACGATCCGCCTCCTTCCGCGCGCGGCTGCGCGGGCTGCTCGGCAGATGAGGCCCAGCGGCGGACGAGGCCGGCCGGGACCGTCCCGTGGGACCTGCGGCGAGGCGGGTCTCACCAGGTGAGGACCGCCCAGACGGCGGCGCCCAGGACCGCCGCCGCCCAGCAGCCGACCGCCGCGTACACGATCCGCAACCGCGTCCGGTCGCTCCACGAGGTGCGTGAGAGCAGCCCGGCCAGTGCGGGCAGGACCAGCACCGCGTGCAGGCTCACACCGTGCAGGGGCTTGAGCGGGGCCGTCGAGTGATACGCCGCCTCCTGGTGGCCGGTACGGGTGAGGACGACACCGCGCGCGATCATCGCGGCACCCGACAGCAGGGCGACGAGCAGGATCGCGAACCCGGAGCGCAGCGCGAGCGGCATTCCCGTGGGGCCCGCGGGCCGGTTCCGGAAGGAGGCGACCGCGAACACGGTGAGCAGCACCACCAGGACCCCGCCGCCCACCGCGAGGGTCATCGACACCGCCGTGTCGAAGGCGGTCTCCATGTTGAGGTGCGAGGGCACCCTGCGCCATGCCTGAAGGGTGATCCCGCCGACCTCCACGACGCAGTCCACGGCGAACACGACGAGCAGCGCGGTGCGCAGGCGCGCTCCGACACGCAGGTACGACGTGACCCAGGTGAGCGCGATCAGCGTCAGTCCGAAGGAGAGCCCGAACGTCACGGGCTTGCGCCAGGAGACGGGCCCGTCCCAGGGCCCGCCGTCCACGGCGAAGACGACCAGGTGCGCCAGCCCGGAGAGCGTCAGCACGGCGCCGGTTCCGTGGCAGAGGCGCTCGGAGGGACGGATCGCGCGCCATGCGGCACGGGCACCCCCGCCCTCCCGGTGGCCGTCGCGCGGCGCGGGGACGGTGGCCGGTGGAGTGGTGAGGGCGGGCGGGTGCGTTCCGCCGCGGTGTTCCGCGCGGCTCTCCGGATGGTCCATGGGTTCAGCTTCGACGGCCCGGAGCACGGGGTCGTCGTACGGCCGAAGACTCCCGCCGTACGCCGCGGAGAGTATGCGCAGGACACGGGCGGGCAGGTGGGCCGCGATCCCGCTGCGCGCCGCGTCGTGTCCCCGTCCGGACCGGGCTCGGCGCCGGGGGTCCGGCCGTTGTCGGACCGTGACCGTAGTCTCGGAGGTGCCGCGTGGTGCGCTTGACACCAAAATCGAACATCCATTCTTATGGAATCTCCGGCGAGGCTCATGGCGGGGATTCCGGCAGGGCTTTCGTGGAGATGTGCCCGAGTTATCCACAGGTCGGGCAGGCGTCGGGGCGCATTGTCAGTGGCAGGCGTTAGCGTCTTTGACGTGAAGCGATCGACTCAAGCAAATCGGGTGGAACCCATGGCAGGTACTGACCGCGAGAAGGCGCTCGACGCCGCGCTCGCACAGATTGAACGGCAATTCGGCAAGGGCGCGGTGATGCGCCTGGGCGAGCGGCCGAACGAGCCCATCGAGGTCATCCCCACCGGGTCGACCGCGCTCGACGTGGCCCTCGGTGTCGGCGGCCTGCCGCGCGGCCGAGTGGTCGAGGTGTACGGCCCGGAGTCCTCCGGCAAGACGACGCTGACGCTGCACGCGGTGGCGAACGCGCAGAAGGCCGGCGGGCAGGTCGCCTTCATCGACGCGGAGCACGCCCTCGACCCCGAGTACGCGAAGAAGCTCGGCGTCGACATCGACAACCTGATCCTGTCCCAGCCGGACAACGGCGAGCAGGCTCTGGAAATCGTGGACATGCTCGTCCGCTCCGGCGCGCTCGACCTCATCGTCATCGACTCCGTCGCCGCCCTGGTGCCGCGCGCGGAGATCGAGGGCGAGATGGGTGACTCGCACGTGGGTCTGCAGGCCCGTCTGATGAGCCAGGCCCTGCGCAAGATCACCAGCGCGCTCAACCAGTCGAAGACCACCGCGATCTTCATCAACCAGCTCCGCGAGAAGATCGGCGTGATGTTCGGTTCGCCGGAGACGACGACGGGCGGCCGGGCGCTGAAGTTCTACGCCTCGGTGCGTCTCGACATCCGCCGCATCGAAACGCTCAAGGACGGCACGGACGCGGTCGGCAACCGCACCCGCGTCAAGGTCGTCAAGAACAAGGTCGCGCCCCCCTTCAAGCAGGCCGAGTTCGACATCCTCTACGGGCACGGCATCAGCCGTGAGGGCGGCCTGATCGACATGGGCGTGGAGCACGGCTTCGTGCGCAAGGCCGGCGCCTGGTACACGTACGAGGGCGACCAGCTCGGCCAGGGCAAGGAGAACGCGCGCAACTTCCTGAAGGACAACCCCGACCTCGCGAACGAGATCGAGAGGAAGATCAAGGAGAAGCTGGGCGTCGGCGTGAGGCCGCCGGCGGAGCCCACCGTCGAGCCGGGCGCGGACGCGGCGGCCCCGACCGCCTCGGACGAGGCCGCGAAGACGGTTCCGGCCCCCGCGGTCAAGACCACCAAGTCCAAGACCGCGGCGGCCAAGAGCTAGTCCATGACGCGACGAACCGACTGGGCCGAGTACGCAGACCCCGTGCCACCGGAGGGGCGGGGGTACGGGGGACGCGGCGACGCTGTCGGAGACAGTGGAAGAGCCCACGGCGGGGCGTACGGCTCCGACGGGTTCCCCGGCGGGGATCCGGACGGACCGGAGGGCGAGAGCCGTTGGGGCGGAGGCTCCCGCGGCCGTGTCGGGCGCGGTGGCGCGGACGGTCCGGCGGACTACGGCGACGTTCCGGCGGATCCACACGGTTCGCCGGCCGACGATTCACGCCGTGCCGGTGCCGGCCGGCGCGACGGAGGGCCGCGCGGTGGACGGGGGCGTCGGAGAAACGGCGGTTTCGGTGAGCCGTCCGGCGACTCACAGGATGGAGGCACTCCCACCTCGTCGAGGGCCGGGAAGGGGGAGCCCCCAGGGGACCCGGCTGAGCGGGCGCGGGCGATCTGTCTGCGCCTGCTCACCGGGACCCCGCGTACGCGGAAACAGCTCGCGGACGCGCTGCGCAAGCGTGAGATCCCCGACGAGGTCGCGGACGAGGTCCTGTCACGCTTCGAGGAGGTCGGCCTGATCAACGACGGCGCCTTCGCGGACGCCTGGGTGGAGTCCCGGCACCACGGCCGGGGTCTGGCCCGCCGGGCCCTCGCACGGGAACTGCGGACCAAGGGCGTGGATTCGACGCTCATCGACGAGGCCGTCGGACAGCTCGACTCCGAGCAGGAGGAGGTGACGGCGCGCGAACTCGTGGCCCGCAAGCTGCGCTCCACGCGTGGCCTCGACCGCGACAAGCGGCTGCGCCGTCTCGCGGGCATGCTCGCCCGCAAGGGCTACCCCGAGGGCATGGCCCTGCGGGTGGTCCGCCAGGCCCTGGAGGAAGAGGGCGAGGACACGGAGGGGATCGGGGACGAGGGGTTCTGACCCGACGGGGTCGCGGGCACCGGGAGTTCTGGCCCGGCGGCCATTCTGGGCACGGGACTCCGACCGGACCAAACTGGACCAGACTGGATCGGACCAGACCAGACCGGAGCAGACCGGATTCGGGACCCGGTTTCGAACAGGGGCAGGGGCCGGGGCCGGTACGCCACGGCGGCCGCCCCTTACGGCAGAGGGTGCCCACCATGACGGAACCACCTGAACCACGCCGGGAACCACCTGAACCGTGGAGTCTGCCTGGACCACGGGGACCACAGGGACTACGGGGACGGCGCTGTCACCGGTAGACCGGCCGCCTTCCACGCCTGGAATCCTCCGACCAGGTCGGTCGCCCGGCGCAGTCCCACCTGGCGCAGGGACACGGCCGCGAGGCTGGACGCGTACCCCTCGTTGCAGATCACGACGACCCGCAGATCGTGGCTGGTGGCCTCGGGGACGCGGTGGCTGCCCCGGGGGTCGAGCCGCCACTCCAGTTCGTTGCGTTCGACGACGAGGGCACCGGGAATCAGCCCGTCGCGGTCACGCAGGGCGGCGTACCGGATGTCGACGAGAAGGGCTTCGCCCGCCCGTGCGGCGTCGTGTGCCTCCCTGGCCTCCACCCGGTCGAGTCCCGTGCGGACTTCTTCCAGCAACGCGTCGATGCCCAATGGGGCTTGGGTGTGGTCGCTCACTGCCAGTCCTCCGGTCGTTCGACCTGCTCAAGTCGGAGGATCTGCCCGGTACGGCTGTAGCGGCGGATCCGGGGCAGCGGCGGGTAGTACGCGTGGACGGAGATCGCGTGCTCCTCGGTGGACTCGTTGAGCACCTCGTGCACATGGTGGCGGCCGAAGGAACGGCCCTTCCCGGCCGGCAGTCGCCGCTCGCGGTCGACGCCCTCGGTCAGTTCGAGGGTCCGCCAGCCGTCGGTGGGCAGCCGTGCGGCGAGCGAGTACTCCCTGAGCTCGCCGGCCGCGGCGACGAAGGCGCCGACCGAGTCGGCGTGGTCGTGCCAGCCGGTTCCGGTACCGGGGGGCCAGCCGATGAGCCAGGCCTCGCTGCCACCCGGGCCCTCCAGACGGACCCAGGTACGGCCCTGGGGGTCGAGCGGAAGCGAGGCGACCAACTCGGTGTCGGCGGCGGCACGGCGCACGAAGTCGAGCAGGTCGGCCTGCGAGGGAGCTTGTGGGGGCGCTGAGACAGAGGGGGACACAGACACTTGTACCGTCCTGAGGGTTCGCTTGGGGCGCGCGTCAGCACGGAGGGCGCGCGCGGGAAGAAGGGAGCGAATTCAGCAGGACGGTCGACACACGCAGCCCGCATAGCGGATGAGGTCCATATGGACCCTCCGCCACAGGCGCACACAGGTGTCGGTCACGATTCGGAGTACACCATGACGGTTCGGACCCGTCAACTCACTGTCACTATGTGGACCAGGCCGTCACCCGGGGTGGCCCGACGGATTCCGGGCCGGCGGGACACCGGTCCGCGGGTGCGGAGGGCGCGGACGAGCTCGGTCCGGGAGTTCACGGACGACGGTGAGCCGGAAGAACCCGAGGTCCCGACCGTCTCGGCAGTCGGCCTCGCGCCTGGGCGCCCGACCACGCGGGCGGACGGGTACCACCCCGTGGGCGGCCGGGTGGCGGCCCCGCGGACGGACTTCCGCGGGGTACACCCGGTCACTGCGTGCGATCCATCACGTGTGCGGTGCGTCACGACGGTGCGGTGGAGACCCGGGACCGCACCCGCGAGGCGAGCCCGGGAAGCCCGCCGCGACATGGGCGCCGTGAGTGCGAGCCCGTCAGATTCGAGCGGGTGCGGGCGCGTTCGGGCGGCCCCGCGGGAGAACGGCCCGGCCGTCAGCCCGTGCGCACCGCGTTCTCCGTTCTCGCCTCCCGCTCCGCGTCGGCCGCCGCCCCGGCAGGGCCGCCCAGTGCCGCTTCGGCCGCCGCGTACAGGTCGGCCGGGCGCACCCCGCCCAGCGCGGTGACCAAGTGGCCGTCGGGCCGTACCAGCAGCACGCTGTGCGCGGCCGCGCCGGGGTAGCTCTCGGCCACCAGGAGCTCGGCGGGGTGGGGCAGCGCGGTCACGGCGGCCGCGAGCCGGGGCATGATCCCGGCCGTCACCCAGTGCTTCCGCTCCCACACCCCCGTACCGGGTGCGATCAGTACGACGAGCAGCACGCCGCGGCCGAGCCGGTCCCGCAGCGGTACGAACGTGCCGTCCTCCGCGGTCACCCGTACGTCGACGACCGGCGCACCGGGCGCCGTGTCCACCGGAGTCTGCGACTCGGAGGGGCGGGGTGCGAGCGGTGAGTCGGCGTACGTCCCCGGCCTGCCCAGCGGGCCGCGTCCCAGGTGCCCGTCCGTGAGCATGACGTCGTGGCCGCGGGCCGATCCGGGCACGTACGCCCGCAGTCCTCCGCCACCGCGCAGCAGCGGAAGCGCCTGGTCGGCGGCGCGCAGTCGGGCGGCGACGACGGCACGCCGCTCCACCTGGTAGCTGTCGAGCAGCGTCTCGTGCGGGCCGTGGTGCCAGGCCACCGCCAGCTTCCAGGCGAGGTTGTCGGCGTCCCGCAGGCCCTCGTCCAGGCCTTGGGTGCCGAGTGCGCCGAGCAGGTGCGCGGCGTCCCCGGCCAGGAAAACCCGGCCGGACCGCCACCGGCGCGCGAGACGGTGATGGACGGTGTGGACGCCGGTGTCGAGCAGTTCGTACGGGGGTGTGGGGCCGCCGCTCCAGCCCGCGAGGGTCTCCCGGATGCGCGTCACCAGCAGGTCGGGGGTGACCAGGTCCTTGCCGGGCGGCAGCAGCCAGTCCAGGCGCCACACGTCGTCGGCGAGAGGGCGGGCGGTCACCTCGCCGGCCGAGGGGCCCGAGGTCCGCCACGGTGGCATCCGGTGCAGCAACGCCTCGCCCGGCCAGGGCAGTTCCGTCCGCAGCGCGGCCACGGCGTGACGTTCGACGGCCGTGCGCCCGGGGAAGCGGATGTCCTGGAGCTTGCGCACGGTCGAGCGCGGACCGTCGCAGCCGACGAGGTAACTACCCCTCCACCAGGTGCCGTTGGAGCCCCGGGTGTGCGCGGTGACGCCCGAGGTCTCCTGCTCGATCGAGTCGAGGCGGCTGTTGAGGGCGAGCTTGATGAGCCGCTCGTGGGCGATGGCCTCGCGCAGGGCGGTCGTGAGGGTGTGCTGGGGGAGATGCAGCGGGGCGGACGGTCCGGCGTCCCTGGAGTCCGGCGTGCCGCCCTTCGGGCTCTGCACGCTCCCCTTCGCGCCGTACGGGGCGGCGCCTCCGTTGTCGCGTGCGGTGCCTCCAGAGCCCTCCGCCCCGGCGTCGGAGTCCAGCACACCGCCGAACGATCCCGTCGTGTCGAATCTGATCTCGCGCATCACCTGCTTGCGCCGCATCGACCGCCATCCGGCCCAACGGAACCCGACGTCGGAGAGGGGGAGACCGGTCAGGCGTTCGACGAGCGCGGCGGTGTCCTCGCGCAGTACCACCGTCCGCGCGAGCCGTTGTTCGTCCTTGCCGGGCCCCTCGTCGAGTACTACGGACGGGACCTCCTGGCGGGCCAGCGCCAGGGAGAGGGCGAGGCCCACAGGGCCCGCTCCGGCAATGATCACCGGGTCCACGGCGCGCGGCCCCCTGCCCGGAGCAGCGTCTTCGGAGACGTGAGGGAAAAGGCAGTCGGAGCGGGGTGCACGATCACAGAACGTATGCAACCTATTGCCGCTGCTTGCGTCAAGTGACGGGGGCAGTGGTGATCATGCCGCTGCCCCCGTCGCGCCGACCCCGGGTGAGGATCCGTCAGATGGAGATGCCGCCGCCCGCCCCGGTCGCTTCCGTGCCCGCGACCGCGGCCGGCGGCAGTACCGCGCCCGTCGACTTCTTGCCGCGCCGCAGCCGTCCCTCCAGCCAGCTCGCGAAGCTCGTGAGGCTGAAGTTGATCGCGATGAAGATCAGTGCCGCGACGGTGAAGCTGGCGATGGTGTTCGCGCCGTAGTACGCGCTCATCGGGCCCACGGAGGCGAGCAGGTCGGGGAAGGTGAGGACCGCGCCGCCGATCGCGGTGTCCTTCACGATCACGACGATCTGGCTGACGATCGCCGGCAGCATCGCGGTGACCGCCTGCGGAAGCAGGATGAACCGCATGACCTGGTTCTTGCGCAGACCGACGGCCAGGGCCGCCTCGGACTGGCCCTTGGGGAGGGACTGGATGCCCGCGCGGACGATCTCCGCGAGGACCGAGGAGTTGTAGAGCACGAGTCCCGTGACGACCGAGTAGAGCGCACGGTCGTCCGAACTGACGTTCGTGTACTCGGAGTACGCGGCGACGGCGAAGATCATGAGGACCAGCACCGGGATGGCGCGGAAGAACTCCACGACCGCCGCCGCCGGTATCCGGATCCAGACGTGGTCGGAGAGCCGGGCTATGCCGAAGAAAGCACCGAGCGGCAGGGCGATGACCATGGAGAGGGCCGCGGCCTTCAGCGTGTTCTGCAGCCCCGGCCAGAGGTACGTGCTCCAGGCCTCACCGTGGACGAAGGGCTTCCACTTCTCCCAGGCCAGCTGGTCCTTGTCGTCGAGGCTGGTGATCACCCACCACGACAGGGCCGCGAAGGCGACCAGGAACAGTGCCGAGTAGAGGATGTTGCGCCGCTTGGCACGGGGGCCCTGGGCGTCATGGAGGACGGACGTCATCGCTTCACCGCCACCTTCTTGCCCACCCAGCCGAGAAGGAGGCCGGTCGGCAGCGTCAGACACATGAATCCGAACGCGAAGACGGCCGAGATCGCGATGAGTTGTGCCTCGTTCTCGATCATGCTCTTCATCAGGGTCGCCGCTTCGGCAACACCGATCGCGGCCGCGATCGTCGTGTTCTTCGTCAGGGCGATCAGTACGTTGGTCAGCGGAGCGACGACCGAACGGAACGCCTGCGGCAGCACTATCAGCGTCAGGACCTGGGTGAAGTTGAGGCCGATCGCGCGGGCCGCCTCCGCCTGACCGACGGGAACGGTGTTGATACCGGACCGCAGCGCCTCACAGACGAACGCCGAGGTGTAGGCGGTCAGGCCGAGCACGGCGAGCCGGAAGTTGATGGTGTCGAAATCGTCCGCGCCGAGGCTGACGCCCAGAGTCTGGTTGAGGCCCAGGGACGTGAACAGGATGATCACGGTCAGCGGGATGTTCCGCACGGTGTTCACGTAGGCGGTACCGAAACCGCGCATGAGGGGCACCGGGCCGACCCGCATGGCGGCCAGCGTCGTTCCCCAGATCAGGGAGCCGACGGCTGAGAGGACGGTGAGTTTCACCGTCACCCAGAAGGCTCCCAGCAGGTCGTAACCTTGAAGAAAGTCGAACACGATCTCCCGCGCTTCCGCGTGTGGTGGTGCCCGGGTGCGCCGCCCCCGAGGGCGGCGCACCGGCGGGCCCTTCATCAGCTGACGATGTTGCCGATCTTCGGCGCAGGCTCGTTCTTGTACTCCGCCGGGCCGAAGTTGGCCGTCACGGCCTTCTCCCAGGAACCGTCGGAGACCATGGACTCCAGAGCAGTGTTGATCTTGGCCTTGAGGGCGCTGCCCTTCTTGACGCCGATGCCGTAGTTCTCGTTGGACATCTTGAAGCCGCCGAGCTTGAACCTGCCCTTGAAGGTCGCCTGCGAGGCGTAGCCGGCGAGGATCGAGTCGTCCGTGGTCAGGGCGTCGATCGCCTTGTTCTGCAGACCGGTCAGACAGGCCGAGTACGTCGGGTACTTCTGGAGCTGGGCCTTGGGCGCCAGCTTGTCGTGCACGTTCTGCGCCGAGGTCGAACCGGTCACCGAACACAGCTTCTTGCTGTTGAGGTCCGACGGCGACTTGATCGTGTCGTCGTCTGCCCGGATCAGGACGTCCTGGTGCGCGAGCAGGTAGGGGCCGGCGAAGTCGACCTTCGCCTGGCGCTCCGGAGTGATGGAGTACGAGGCGGCGATGAAGTCGACGTCACCGCGCTTGAGCGCGTCCTCGCGGTCGGCGCTCTTCGTCTCCTTCCACTGGATCTGGTTGGCGCTGTAGCCCAGCTTCTTGGCCACGTACGTGGCGACGTCGACGTCGAAGCCCGAGTAGCCCTGGGGCGTTTTCTGACCGATGCCCGGCTGGTCGAACTTGATACCGATGGTGATGGTCTTGCCGCCGCTGGAGTCGCTGTCCTTCTTGTCGTCCGAACCGCACGCCGTGGCGGTCGCGGCGAGCGAGAGCGCGACGGCCGCCGCGACGGTGACCTTACGGAGCTTCATGGTGAACGTCCTTCGTGTGGGGAGGAGTCGCAAGTCTTCAGTCAGGGTCTTCAAGGAGGGACTTCGAGCAGGGGCTTCGGTGAGGACCGTCGGTTCGGAAGCGGACTGCGGCGGTGAGGAGGCGCGGGCCGTCAGTGGTGCAGGATCTTCGACAGGAAGTCCTTGGCGCGCTCGCTGCGCGGGCTGCTGAAGAACGCGTCGGGCGCGGCCTGTTCGACGATGCGGCCGTCCGCCATGAAGACCACGCGGTTCGCGGCCGAGCGCGCGAAGCCCATCTCGTGGGTGACGACGATCATGGTCATGCCGTCGCGCGCGAGTTGCTGCATGACCTCGAGCACCTCGTTGATCATCTCGGGGTCGAGTGCCGAGGTCGGCTCGTCGAAGAGCATGACCTTGGGGTCCATCGCCAGCGCCCGCGCGATCGCGACGCGCTGCTGTTGGCCGCCCGAGAGCTGGGCGGGGTACTTGTCCGCCTGCGTGCCCACACCCACCCGGTCGAGCAGCCCGCGGGCCTTCTCCTCGGCCGCCTTCTTGTCCGCCCTGCGGACCTTGATCTGCCCCAGCATCACATTCTCGAGCACCGTCTTGTGCGCGAAGAGGTTGAAGGACTGGAAGACCATGCCCACGTCGGCGCGCAACCGGGCGAGCGCCTTGCCCTCCTCGGGCAGCGGCTTGCCGTCGATCGTGATGTCGCCCGAATCGATCGTCTCCAGGCGGTTGATGGTGCGGCACAGGGTGGACTTCCCGGACCCGGAGGGCCCGATGACCACGACGACCTCGCCACGGGCGATCGTCAGGTCGATGTCCTGGAGCACGTGCAACGCGCCGAAGTGCTTGTTGACGCTCTTCAGGACGACCAGGTCCTCGGTCGCGGCCACGGCATCCTTGGCCACCGATACTTCGGTCATCGCTCTGGGGCTCCGTCCTCCTCGGTTTCGGAGGACAGTAGTGAGCCCGTGCGACCAGCGTCATTACATCTGAGGGGAACTTGAGCATCACGATCGGATAGCAATCGGACACGTGTCGTAGCCGCACGCGGACGCCCCGTGCGCGCCAGGCGGGCGGCAGGGTACCGGCTGGGTAACGGAAGCCCTCCGCAACCGGAACCCTCTTGACGCCGTCCTTGTCCATCGGCGTGACTTCCAGGGGGCACGCGCGTGTGCCCTGGTTGTACAAAATGAGACTGTTTGAAGTTGTACGAGTTGGGCCCGTGCGCGGCTGTCCGCGGGCCACGACCGCACGGGCGAACGACGTGAACGGCACGAACGGCACGAACGAAAGAACTGTGCGAGCGAAGCACTGTACGAGCGAGGAACCGGGGCGGACGACCAATGGACCGGAGGGGGCCGGAATGAGACTGCTGCTCGTCGAGGACGACAACCACGTCGCCGCCGCCCTGTCCGCGGTACTGGCGCGGCACGGCTTCGAGGTCACGCACGCCCGCAGCGGCGAGGAGGCTCTGCGGGCACTGGTACCGGAGAGCGACTGCTTCGGTGTCGTCCTGCTCGACCTGGGCCTGCCCGACCAGGACGGCTACGAGGTCTGCGGCAAGATCCGCAAGCGCACCAGCACCCCGGTGATCATGGTCACGGCCCGCTCCGACGTACGCTCCCGCATCCACGGCCTCAACCTCGGCGCCGACGACTACGTGGTGAAGCCGTACGACACCGGGGAACTGCTCGCCCGAATCCACGCCGTCAGCCGCCGCAGCGTCCACGACGACGCCGGGGTGGCCGGCGACGGGGCCCTGCGGCTCGGCCAGGTCCGCATCGAACTGCCCACCCGCCAGGTCAGCGTGGGCGATTCGGTCGTCCAGCTGACCCGCAAGGAGTTCGACCTGCTGGCGCTGCTCGCCCAGCGGCCCGGAGTGGTCTTCCGCCGGGAACAGATCATCAGCGAGGTCTGGCGCACCAGTTGGGAGGGGACCGGGCGCACCCTGGAGGTGCACGTCGCGTCCCTGCGCTCCAAACTGCGGATGCCGGCGCTGATCGAGACCGTGCGCGGTGTGGGGTACCGCCTCGTCGCCCCCACGTCGTAGCGTGCACCGTGCGCACCCGCCTGCTTCCGCTGCTCATCGTCCTGATGGCCGCCGTGCTGCTCGCGCTCGGCATCCCGCTCGCCGGGAGCGTCGCGGCCGCCGAGCAGCAGCGCGTGGTCGTCGACCGCATCGACGACACGGCACGCTTCGCTGCCCTCGCTCAGTTCGTCACCGACCAGCCGACGGGCCCCAGGGAAGGCGCCGTCGACGAGCGCCGGCAGACCCTGATCAAGGAACTCGCCGCGTACTACGACGTGTACGGCATCCGCACGGGCGTCTTCTACCGCAACCACGCCGTCATGGCCAACGCGCCCGAGACCTTGTACCTGCCCGCCGAGGGCGAGGGCCGCGAGGCTTTCGACGAGGCGCTCCTCGGCCGTCGCAGCCACGACCCGGAACAGGTCTGGCCCTGGCAGCGGCACCGGCTCGTCGTCGCGTCACCGGTCATCCGGGACGGTGACGTCATCGCCGTCGTCGTCACCGACTCGCCCACCGGGCAGATGCGTTCGAAGATGCTGCACGGCTGGCTGATCATCGGCGCGGGCGAGATCGCCGCGATGCTCCTCGCCCTCGGCGCGGCGCTGCGGCTGACCGGCTGGGTGCTCAGGCCGGTGCGCGTCCTTGACGCCACCACCCACGACATCGCGACCGGCCGCCTGAAATCCCGGGTGGCGGCCGCCGGCGGCCCGCCGGAACTCAGGCGTCTGGCACGGTCGTTCAACGAGATGGCGGACAACGTCGAGGAGGTCCTGGAGCAGCAGCGGGCCTTCGTCGCCGACGCCTCGCACCAACTGCGCAACCCGCTCTCGGCGTTGCTGCTGCGCATCGAGCTGCTCGCCCTCGAACTGCCGGAGGGCAACGAGGAGATCGCCTCCGTCCGCACCGAGGGCAAGCGGCTCGCCGAGGTCCTGGACGACCTGCTCGACCTGGCGCTCGCCGAGCACGCCGAGGCGGATCTGCGGCTCACCGACATCGGCGAGCTGACGGCCGAGCGCCTCGCCTCCTGGTCGCCCCTCGCCGACAGCATGGGCGTACGGCTGACCGGTACCTGCCCGGCCACCACCGCCTGGGCCGATCCGATCACGCTCTCCAGCGCCCTGGACGCGGTGATAGACAACGCCCTGAAGTTCACGCCGGAAGGGGAGAGCGTCGAGGTCGAGGTCTTCTCGAAGGGCGAGGTCTCGAAGGTCGTCGTCGCCGACCGCGGGCCGGGTCTGAGCGACGAGGAACTCGCCCGCATCGGCGACCGCTTCTGGCGCAGCGCCGGCCACCAGAACATCAAGGGGTCGGGACTCGGCCTGTCCATCTCGCGGGTGCTGCTCTCGGTCGGCGGCGGCTCCCTCTCGTACGCCCGTCACGAGCCGCGCGGGCTCAAGGTGACGGTGACGGTGCCGAGGTCCGAACCGGCGTCCTGACCGTTGTCGCGGTCAGGCGTCATGATGCATGTCGCGGTGCGGCGTCATGACGCATGTCACGGTCAGGCGTCATGACGCATGGCGGGTTCCGACGTGCTGACATCCGTCGGGTTCCGGCCGGATGTCCTTTCCCTGCCTGTGCCGCCGTGGCTTACGGCTTGACGGAGCGGTAGTAGCGCCGGGCGCCCTCGTGCAGGGGCAGCGGGTCGGTGTAGATCGCCGTCCGCAGGTCCACCAGCTGGGCCGCGTGCACCTGGGAGCCGATGTGGTCACGGCTGTTGATCACCGTACGGGTGAGTTCCTCCGTCAGCCGCGCGTCCGAGTCCTCCCGGGTGATCAGGAAGTTCGCCACCGCCAGCGTCTGCACGGAACCGCCCTGCTGTGCCGCGGGATAGGCGTCGGCGGGCATCACGGCGGCCCGGTAGTAGCGGGAGGCACCGCCCTGCTCGTGCAGCTTCGCGACCAGGTCGCTGCTGATCGGCACCAGCCTGACGTCGAAGTTCTTCGAGAGCTTCTGGACGGCGCTGGTCGGCAGGCCGCCCGACCAGAAGAAGGCGTCGATCTTGTGGTGTTCGAGCAGGTCGGGCATGGTCCCGATGCCGTCGGGGAAGGGCGAGATGTCGTTCTTCGGATCGAGGCCGGCCGCCTGGAGCACATGCTCCGCTATCAGCCGTACCCCGGAGCCGTCCGGCCCCACGGCGACCTTCTTGCCCCGCAGGTCCGCCACCGACCGCACGGACGAGGTGCGCGGGACCACCAGGTGCACGTAGTCGTCGTAGAGCCGCGCGCAGCCGCGCAGCCGGTCCGCGCCCGGCTTGTTCCCCAGCAGGTACGTCTCCACGGCGTCGGCCGCCGCGATGGTGAAGTCGGCCTGTCCCGTGGCCACGCGGCGCACGTTCTCCTGCGAACCGTCACTGTTCTTCAGACGTACGTCCAGGCGGGGCATGTCCTTGGCGATCGCGCTCTGCAGGAGCACGCCGTACTTCTGGTAGACCCCCGTCGGAGTGCCCGTGCTGAAGGTGATCGTTCCGCCCGGAGTCTCCTCGCCCAGCGGCAGCAGCCACCAGAGCAGCAGCCCGCACACCGCGAACGCGGCCGCCGAGCCGAACAGCGCGCGGCGCCTGCCGATGCGGGGGAGTGCCTGGAACATGCGCGCGATCCTGCCAGCCCGGGGACCCTTCTGGCCAGGGCGGGACGGACGAGGCGGTGCCGCAGGGCGGACTGGGCGGTGCAACGGGGAGGGCGGGGGCGGTGCAGCGGCACGGGCGGGGGCGTGGCGGGGTCGGTAGGGTCGAGCGATGCAGTCCTCCTCACCCGGCTCCCCCGCCGTTTCCACCGGCTCCCCCTCCGTGGTTCCCTCGCCCGCCGCCCTGGTCCGCGCGTTCCACCTCGCCCTCGGTCTCGCCGCCCGCAGCACGCCGACGGAGGTCTCCCCAGCGCTCGCCGCCCACCGGGGTGAGCTGCTCGCCGAGGAGGCCGCCGAAGTGGCCGAGGTCTCGGTCACGGGTCCGCTGGACCGGCTGGCGCACGAGCTGGCCGACATCGTGTACGTGGCGTACGGCACCGCACTCGTCCACGGCGTCGACCTCGACGAGGTGATCGCCGAGGTCCACCGGTCCAACATGACCAAGCTGGGGCCGGACGGCCACGTCGCCCGCCGCGCCGACGGCAAGGTGCTCAAGGGGGAGCACTACCGCGCGCCGGACGTGGCGGCGGTGCTGCGCGGGCAGGGGTGGCGGGGCACGGACGCGTGAGCCCTCGGCCTTGGAGCGGATGAGTCAGCCCCCCCCGGCCTTTGACCGGACGCCTGAGCCCTTCGGCACGGGATCGGACTCTCCTCGGTCCGGACTCCGCTCGGTCCGGACTCCGCTCGGTCCGGACTCCGCTCGGTCCGGACTCCGCTCGGTCCGGACTCCGCTCAGTCCGGGACAGCCGTCCGTCGGCGTACGTCGTCCTCCCGCTCCGCTTCGGCCTCGGATGTCGTCCACTCCTCCGCCTCCACGGGGCGCCCGGTGACGCTCGCGGGCGTGGGGCTGCCGCCGAACCGGGCGGTGAGGCGTGCCGCCAGCGGCTGCGTGTAGCGGGCGGTGAGCGGGCCGAGTACGACCAGGATCAGCACGTACGCCGTGGCCAGCGGGCCGAGTGACGGCTCGATACCGGCGGTGACCGCGAGTCCGGCGATGACGATGGAGAACTCGCCGCGCGCGACCAGCGCACCGCCCGCCCGCCAGCGGCCCTTGACGGAGATGCCGGCCCGCCGCGCCGCCCAGTACCCGGTCGCGATCTTCGTCAGTGCCGTCACCACGGCCAGCGCCAGCGCGGGCAGCAGCACGGGCGGAATGCTCGCCGGGTCGGTGTGCAGCCCGAAGAAGACGAAGAAGATCGCCGCGAACAGGTCCCGCAACGGGCTCAGCAGCGTGTGTGCCCCCTCCGCGACCTCCCCGGACAGGGCGATGCCGACCAGGAACGCTCCGACCGCGGCGGACACCTGAAGCTGCTGCGCGAGGCCCGCGACGAGGATCGTCAGGCCCAGCACGACCAGCAGCAGCTTCTCGGGGTCGTCGCTGGAGACGAAGCGGGAGATGACGCGGCCGTAGCGGACGGCCACGAACAGGACGAGTCCCGCGGCCCCCAGCGCGATCGCCAGTGTCACGCTCCCGGCGGCCAGGCCCACCCCGGCCACCAGCGCGGTGACGATGGGCAGGTAGACCGCCATCGCCAGGTCCTCCAGGACCAGGATGCTCAGGATCACCGGGGTCTCCCGGTTGCCGACCCGCCCCAGGTCGCCCAGCACCTTGGCGATCACTCCGGACGACGAGATCCAGGTGACTCCCGCCAGAACCACGGCGGCCACCGGACCCCAGCCCAGCAGGAGCGCGGCGGCGGCTCCCGGCAGGGCGTTGAGGGTGAAGTCGACCAGACCCGACGGGTAGTGGGCCTTGAGGTTCGAGACCAGATCGCTCGCCGTGTACTCCAGGCCGAGCATCAGCAGCAACAGGATGACGCCGATCTCGGCACCGGTGGCGACGAACTCCTCGCTCGCGCCGAGCGGGAGCAGCCCGCCCTCGCCGAAGGCGAGACCGGCCAGCAGGTAGAGCGGGATGGGGGAGAACCGCAGCCGGGCCGCGGCACGGCCGAGCAGGCCGAGACAGAGGATGATGGCGCCGAACTCGATCAGCAGAACCGCAGAGTGCACGCGCTCACTCCCGTCCGAGTATCGTCGCGGCGCCGTCGACACCCTCACGGGTCCCGACGACGATCAGGGTGTCCCCGCCCGCCAGACGGAAGTCCGGAGTGGGGGAGGGGATCGCCTCGGCACGCCGCAGCACCGCCACGACGGAGGCGCCGGTCTCGGTCCGCATCCGGGTCTCACCGAGCACCCGCCCGTTCCACCGCGACGTCGCGGCGATCTCGATGCGCTCGGCGATCAGCCCGAGGTCGGTGGTGTACAGCAGGCTCGGGCTGTGCGGGGAGGGCTTCAGGGCGTTGATCAGCGAGGCGGCCTCACCGCTCGACAGCCGCAGCGACTGAGCGCAGGAGTCGGGGTCGTCGGCCTGGTACACGCTGACGGTGCGGGCGCCGTCGCGGTGCGCCACCACGGACAGGTGGCGCTGTTCACGGGTCACGAGGTCGTACTGCACCCCGATACCCGGCAGTGGCGTCGCCCGCAGGCGTGGAGCCGACATGATTCTCCCCTTGCTTGCTTCTTGCTTCTTGCTTCTTGCTTCTTGTTGCTTGTCGCGCGTCGGTCGTCGTGCTGGGCCCGCTCGTCGTCGCAGCCGGACGCGTCGCAGCCGGACGCGTCGCGGCGGTGTGCGTCACGTCCGTCCGTCTCGGGGGTGTCCGTGTGCGGTCCGGCCGTGTGCCGTCCAGCCGTGTGGCGTCCAGCCGTGTCGGGGCCCCGCGTCGAGGCTGTCCGGCCGAAGTCGGTCACGCCGGATCCGTCGCGCGCGCCGGCACGATGCGGCCTCGAAAAAGCCCACCCAAAACGGTCATGCTGCCATCTCGCCGTACCGTTGCGACATGGGTGCTGGCACGGATGGACAGGGCCGCCCGGCTGTTGCGAGGCTGGTGGGGGCGGTGGCACGGCCGCGGGCCGGGAAGGACGGGGCGTCGGCCGCGGGGCGGGCGAAGGCAGCCCGGCGGAAGCCGGCCGGAAGGGACGGACAGAGGAACGTGTCGCTGTTCCGGCGGATCTTCCTGCTCAATGCCGCGGGCCTGACCGTGGCGACCGCGCTGCTGCTGGGGCCGGTCACCGTCTCGACGCCCGTGCTTCCCGGCGAGGCGCTCGTCGTCGTGCTGGGGCTGGCCCTGATGCTCGTCCTGAACGCGGTCGTCCTGCGGATCGGCCTCGCCCCGCTGCAACGGCTGGCGCGGGCCATGGCCACCGCCGACCTCACCCATCCCGGAACCAGGGCGCCCGTCACGGGCCCGGCCGAGGTGGCCGAACTGATCACCACGTACAACACCATGCTCGACCGGCTGGAGACCGAGCGCGCCACCAGTTCGGCCCGCGCGCTGTCCGCGCAGGAGGGCGAACGCCGGCGCGTCTCCCAGGAGCTCCACGACGAGGTGGGCCAGACCCTGACCGCCGTCCTGCTCCAGCTCAAGCGGGTCGCCGACCGGGTGCCGGGGGAGCTGCGGGAGGAGGTGAGCCAGGCGCAGGAGGCCACCCGCGGCAGCCTGGACGAGATCCGCCGCATCGCCCGCAGGCTGCGCCCGGGTGTGCTGGAGGAGCTCGGACTGCACAGCGCGCTGCGCTCCCTCGCGGGCGAGTTCACCACACACGGGCTGTCCGTGGTCCACCACCTCGACGCCGATCTGCCTGCGCTGAACGACGAGGCCGAACTCGTGGTCTACCGGGTGGCGCAGGAGGGGCTGACCAACACGGCCCGGCACGCGGGCGCCGACCGCGCCGAACTCCGGCTGCGGCGCGTCACGGACGGCGTCGAACTCCTCGTACGGGACAACGGCAGAGGACCGGGCGGGGCGCGGGAGGGAGCGGGCATCACCGGGATGCGCGAGCGGGCGCTGCTGGTCGGCGCCGCGTTCTCGCTGGGTCCGGCACCCGGGCGGGGCACCGACGTACGGCTGCGCATCACGACGACCGGCGGGCAGCCGCAGCCGCGGCCGGGCATCGACACCGCGTCCGGCACCGGCATCGACACCGTGTCCGGCACCGCTTCCGAGGGAGACCGATGATGTCCGCGCCCGCCGGGAGGCCCACGCGTGTCCTGCTCGCCGATGACCACACACTCGTGCGCCGGGGTGTGCGGCTCATCCTCGACGGCGAACCCGATCTGCGTGTGGTGGCGGAGGCCGGAGACGGTGCAGAGGCCGTCGCGCTGGCCCGCGAGACGCAGGTGGACCTCGCCGTCCTCGACGTCGCCATGCCCCGTATGACCGGTCTGCAGGCGGCCCGCGAACTCTCCCGGCGCCTGCCCGACCTGCGCATCCTCATCCTGACGATGTACGACAACGAGCAGTACTTCTTCGAGGCGCTCAAGGCCGGTGCCTGCGGTTACGTCCTGAAGTCGGTCGCCGACCGGGACCTGGTCGAGGCGTGCCGGGCGGCGATGCGCGACGAGCCGTTCATCTATCCCGGCGCCGAGACCGCGATCGTGCGCAGCTACCTCGAACGTCTGCGCCGCGGCGAGGGGCTGCCCGCGCGGGCCGTCACCGACCGGGAGGAGGAGGTGCTGAAGCTGGTCGCCGAGGGGCACACGACGAAGGAGATCGGCGAGTTGCTCTTCATCAGCGCCAAGACCGTGGAGAGCCACCGGGCGAACCTCCTGCAGAAGCTGGGTATGCGCGACCGTTTGGAGCTCACCCGGTACGCGATCCGCGCGGGGCTCATCGAGCCGTGACGCGGCGGCACCGTGCCGTACGGCCGCCGCAGGTTCGTCGCCGCGTGAGCGCGCCGCTCCCGGCTCGGGGTGCGGGGCCGCGGATCGCTCAGGAACCGAGGCAATCGCTGTTGTCGCCGCCGGACCGGCACGGCGCTTGCGGGCCGCTGTGGCCGGGGCCCGGTGTGGGCGGACGGCCGCCACCGTGCTCCGCGCTCAGGCCGGTCACCACACCGAGCACGAGCGCGAGGCCGACGAGTGTCTGCACGCAGGTGGTGACGATCGCCCCGCCCCGGTAGGACACGACCGCCGAGACCAGCACGAGCGCGGCGACGGCCGAGACGTACACGACCGGCCTGACGACGCTGATGGCCTCCGTGTCGGCGCCCGTGTCGAAGAACGAGTACCCGGCCGCGTCGAGACCGGACACGAGCGCGACGACCGCGGCGACGGCGTCCACGACGAGCAGGGTGACGGCGAGGGCGATGTCGGCGAACGGGCTCGGCCGCCGGCCGGACTCCGGGGAAGGCGTCATACGGCAAGCCTCGCGTCGCGGGACGTCGGGGGCCTGAGCGGAAATACCCAGCCCGCGCCTGAGTACGAGGCGGCCCCGAGCCGGGAGCCGGGTCAGGCCCGTGCCGCACCGCCACCATGGCGAGATCGGGGCGCAGCCCCCGCACCGCGCGTTCGCTGAAGTCGCTGGCGCCCATCAGGAACGCCGAGGGACCGCCGCTCCCGGCCGTCACCAGGAAGGCGAGCGTGTCGCCCTCCGGCAGGTCCGAGATGGTCCTCGGGGGTGTCGTGGGCGGTGCGTGGAGCGTACCCGGGGCGAAGTGGAGTACTTCGCGTTGCGGCTGTGCAGACTCGCCACGACCTCGACGGTGAGTCCGCCGCCGAAGTTCAGCACCTCGCCGCCCTTCACCACGGAGATCTGCCCCGGGTCGACGCCGAACGCGACCAGCAGGTGGTACGTCGTCTCGGTGCCGACGACACGGGCGCCGGTGGTCCTGGCGATGTACGGCACATCGGTGAGGTGGTCCCAGTGGGCGTGGCTGACCAGGACGAGTTCGGGGTGTCCCACGTGTTCCCGCACCAGGTCGGGATCGGTGCGCAGTTCCGTGCCGGTGTCGAAGGCACCGTCGAACAGGCCGGTCCTGAAGCGGGTGAGGTACGGGTCGAAGAGCACGGTCCGGTCTTCGACGTCGACGCGCCAGCCGGAGGTGCCGAACCAGCGTAAGGAGGCCGCCGTCGGTGCCGCCTCCGCCGTCGGTGCCACCCCCGCTGGTCCCCGCGCCGCCCGCGCCGGTCAGAGACGGAGACTCCGGTGCCGGGACGACGTACTCCCGGCACCGCCTACCCTTGTCACATGAGCAGCAGCGACCGGAGCCACGCGGTGGACGTTCAGGATTCGAAGACCTACGAGGTGCGCACCTACGGGTGCCAGATGAACGTCCACGACTCCGAACGGCTCTCGGGGCTCCTCGAAGGCGCGGGCTACGTGCGGGCGCCCGAGGGGTCCGACGGCGACGCGGACGTCGTCGTCTTCAACACCTGCGCAGTCCGGGAGAACGCCGACAACAAGCTCTACGGCAACCTCGGCCGCCTCGCCCCGATGAAGACGAAGCGTCCCGGGATGCAGATCGCGGTCGGCGGCTGTCTGGCGCAGAAGGACCGGGACACCATCGTGAAGAAGGCGCCCTGGGTGGACGTCGTCTTCGGTACGCACAACATCGGCAAGCTGCCCGTCCTCCTGGAGCGCGCCCGCGTCCAGGAAGAGGCGCAGATCGAGATCGCCGAGTCCCTCGAGGCGTTCCCCTCGACGCTGCCGACCCGCCGCGAGAGCGCGTACGCGGCCTGGGTGTCGATCTCCGTCGGCTGCAACAACACCTGCACCTTCTGTATCGTCCCGGCGCTGCGCGGCAAGGAGAAGGACCGCCGGACGGGCGACATCCTCGCCGAGATCGAGGCGCTGGTCGGCGAGGGCGTCTCCGAGATCACGCTGCTGGGTCAGAACGTCAACGCGTACGGCAGCGACATCGGCGACCGGGAGGCCTTCAGCAAGCTGCTGCGCGCCTGCGGGCGGATCGAGGGCCTGGAGCGGGTCCGGTTCACCTCTCCGCACCCCCGCGACTTCACCGACGACGTGATCGCGGCCATGGCGGAGACGCCGAACGTGATGCCGCAGCTGCACATGCCGATGCAGTCCGGATCGGACACCGTCCTGAAGGCGATGCGCCGCTCGTACCGCCAGGACCGCTACCTGGGCATCATCGAGAAGGTCCGGGCCGCCATCCCGCACGCGGCGATCACCACCGACATCATCGTGGGCTTCCCCGGTGAGACGGAGGAGGACTTCGAGCAGACCCTGCACGCGGCCCGCGAGGCACGCTTCTCGGCGGCCTTCACCTTCCAGTACTCCAAGCGCCCCGGCACCCCGGCGGCCACGATGGAGGGACAGATCCCCAAGGAGGTCGTCCAGGCGCGCTACGAGCGTCTCGTCGCCCTCCAGGAGGAGATCTCCTGGGACGAGAACAAGAAGCAGGTCGGACGCGTCCTGGAGCTGATGGTCGCCGAGGGCGAGGGTCGCAAGGACGGCGCCACCCACCGCCTCTCCGGCCGCGCCCCCGACAACCGCCTGGTCCACTTCACCAAGCCCGACCAGGACGTACGCCCCGGTGACGTCGTCACCGTCGAGATCACCTACGCCGCCCCGCACCATCTGCTCGCCGAGGGGACCGCCCTCGGCGTGCGCCGCACGCGCGCGGGGGACGCCTGGGAGAGGCGCAACGCGGCTCAGGCGGCGAAGCCGGCCGGTGTGATGCTGGGACTGCCGAGGATCGGTGCCCCGGAGCCGCTGCCCGTCGCGGCCGGCAGCGGCTGCGGCTGCGACTGACCCCGCTCCCGCGGCGAAGGGCTACGCTGCCGATCATGCTTGTAGCCGCCGCAGCCTGCCCCTGTCCGCCGCTGCTCGTGCCCGGGATCGCCGCCGGGGCGGCGCCCGAACTGGCCGCCGCGCGAGACGCGTGCGCGGACGCGCTCGGCGTGCTCGCCGCCTCCCGGCCCGATCTGCTGGTCGTCGTCGGCCCCGCCGAGGACGGCGGGCACGGGACCTACCCCGAGGGGACACCGGGCTCGTTCCACGGGTTCGGCGTGGACCTCGGCGTACGCCTCGGGCGGGGCGGCACGGCTCCGGCGCCCTCGCAGCGCGCGCTTCCGCCCTCGCTCGCCGTCGCCGCCTGGCTGCTGGAGCGCACGGACTGGTCCGACGCCCCCGTGGCGGGTCTCGCCGTGGCGGAGACGTTCACGGCCGAGCGGTGCCGCAGCGCCGGAGCGGAGGCCGCCGGACAGGCCGCGCGGGTGGCCCTCCTGGTGATGGGCGACGCCAGCGCGTGCCGGACGCTGAAGGCGCCCGGATACCTCGACGAGCGCGCGGCGGGCTTCGACGCGGAGGTCGCCCGGGCGCTGGGGACCGCGGACGTGGCCGCCCTGCGGACGCTGGACGCCGGCCTCGCCCGCGAGCTGAAGGCCTCAGGACGCGCCCCTTGGCAGGTCCTCGCGGGCGCGGCCGAGGACGCGGAGCTGGGCGGCGCCCTGCTGTACGAGGACGCGCCCTACGGGGTGGGGTACCTGGTGGCGGCCTGGTCGTAGCGCCGCACCGGAACGGCCGCCTGCCCGGACACGGCGGACGGCCGGGAGCCCTGGGTGCTCCGCGGCCGTCCGTCGATGTGCGCCGTTCAGAACGCGGGGGGCGGTGGCGGCGCGTCCGGCGGAGGCATGGTGCCACCGTCCTTGTGCGCGAGCCGGTCCATGGCGCCCTTCGCCTTGCCCGTGCCCGTCTGGATCTTGTCGCTGTACTTGCCCTTGGTCTTCTCGTCGACCACCCTGGCGGCCTTGTCGAGGCCGTGGGTGACCTTGTCCCCGTGCTGCTGCGCGAGGTCCGAGACCTTGTCCTTGGCAGGCGCGAGCTTGGCTTTCAGATTGTCCAGGAGACTCATGGTCCACCTTCCCTCGCGGGACAGTTACTTACGGGCGCTCTCACCGGCCCCGTTGTCGGCGGCCTTCTCGGCGGTCTGCTGCTGAGGGATCTCGACGTCCTCCGAGGGCGCGGCCCCCGTCGCCGCGCGAGCCGGCTCGGCCTTGCGGCCGTACTTGCCCGCGTTCTCGCTCTCGGACGATCCCGTCGCCTCTTCCGCCACCGGCTCTGGCACCGGCTCCGCCGCGCCGCCGGCGTCGGCCGTGGCATCGGCACCGGCGTCGGCGATGCCCTCGGCACCGGTCGTGACCTCGGCGTCGGTCGTCGTGACGTCGGCGTCGGTCCCGGCACCGGTTTCGGCACCGGCTTCGGCCGTCAGGGTGCCGTCCGGCACCTCGGCGATCGACGCCTCCTCCGCAGCCTTCGACCTCCTGAGAAGTCGTGCAAAAACGCCCATATCCACTCCATACGTTACTCGTGAGGACGAAATTCCGCGTCACCCGGTGCGTCCCATTGCGTCGCCCGGGGGGCCGGTCCTCGAAATCCGGCGGCCGGAACCTCGCAACAGGCAACGACCCCGAACCTGTGGCGTCACGCGGCTCGTCGGAGGAGGGGGCCGGGGTTTGCGAGACTGGGGCGGTGAGCAGCGCACCCCCCGCCCCCCGAGTCATCGCCGTCGTCGGACCGACCGCGGCAGGAAAGTCCGATCTGGGCGTCTTTCTCGCCCGCCGTCTCGGAGGCGAGGTCGTCAACGCCGACTCCATGCAGTTGTACCGAGGGATGGACATCGGCACCGCCAAGCTGACGTCCGAGGAGCGGGCCGGGATTCCGCACCACCTGCTGGACATCTGGGACGTGAGCGTCACGGCCAGCGTCGCCGAGTACCAGCGGCTCGCCCGCGCCCGAATCGACGCCCTGCTCGCCGAGGGCCGCTGGCCGGTCCTGGTGGGCGGCTCCGGGCTCTATGTGCGCGGCGCCGTCGACAAGATGGAATTCCCCGGCACCGACCCCGAGGTGCGTGCGCGCCTGGAGGAGGAACTCGGACTGCGCGGCTCGGGCGCGCTGCACGCGCGACTGGCCCTGGCCGACCCCGAGGCCGCCCAGGCGATCCTGCCCAGCAACGGCCGCCGTATCGTGCGTGCGCTGGAGGTCATCGAGATCACCGGCAAGCCCTTCACGGCCAATCTCCCCGGCCACGACTCGGTGTACGACACCGTCCAGATCGGAGTCGACGTCACGCGGCCCGAGCTCGACGAGCGGATCACCCGGCGCGTCGACCGGATGTGGGAGGCCGGCCTCGTCGACGAGGTGCGGGAGCTGGAGGCGCGAGGCCTGCGCGAGGGGCGCACGGCGTCGCGCGCGCTCGGGTACCAGCAGGTGCTCGCGGCGCTCGCCGGGGAGTGCACCGACGCCGAGGCGCGCGCGGAGACCGTGCGCGCCACCAAACGCTTCGCGCGGCGCCAGGATTCGTGGTTCCGGCGCGATCCCCGGGTCCACTGGCTCAGTGGCGCGGCGGAGGACCTCACAGAACTTCCACACCTCGCGCTGGCGTTGGTCGAACGACCGGTCACAGCCTGATCACGTCATGGCATCGGGACGCTCCGGCCGCCATCGGGGCCTCCGGCGCCGTGCCATCATCGAGCTTCGATCGACAATGTGGAGTCCGAGTTGGGAGGGCGCGTGGCGATGGAGGCCAGCCCTCGCAACACCGCACAGGACGCGGAGGATGACACCGCGCAGGAACCGCACGAGCAGCAGCGACCGCGGGGCCTCGACGGCGACCGGCCAGGCCTCGACGAGGACCTGCTGAGCCTCGACGAGCGGCCGGTCTCCGACGGTGATCCGCTGATCTCCGACGGACCCGAGGAGCCTCCGGACGGTGTCACCGCCGACGGGCCGGGACCTGACGAGATGTCCCCGGGACCCGAGGTCGAGGTCGAACTGCGTCCGCAGCGCCTGCTGCGTATCTGGCAGCTCGCGCCGATCGTCGTCCTGGCCGCGACGGGCTCGTTGATGTTCGCGTTCCCGCTGGCCTTCGAATTCGGCGACGGCGGCGCCGTGGTCGCCATGCTCGGCCTGCTGATCTGCCTGTGCGCCGCCGGCTGGGGCATGATGGCCGCCCGCCGCGTGGGCTACACCCTGCCGGGTTTCCCCGCGAGCGGCTCCGGCCGCCGCCTGGACTGGCGCGTCGTGCTCGCGTACGTCGTGGTGGTCGCCGCGGTGGCGGTGCTCGCCGTGGGACGCGTGGCCCGGCTGCGCTGAGCCGCCGGGGGCGGGCACCCGCCGCGGACGGGGTGCAGGACCGACCCCGTACGATCGAGGAATGAGCACGCGGATCGCCTTCCTCAAGGGTCACGGGACCGAGAACGACTTCGTGATCGTCCCCGACCCGGAGAACGCCGTCGACCTGCCCCCGGCCGCCGTGGCCGCTCTGTGCGACCGGCGCGCGGGCATCGGCGGCGACGGTCTGCTGCACGTCGTACGGTCCGCCGCGCACCCCGAGGCCGCGGAGATGGCGGCCGAGGCGGAGTGGTTCATGGACTACCGCAACGGCGACGGCTCGGTCGCGGAGATGTGCGGCAACGGAGTGCGTGTGTTCGCGCACTACCTCCAGCGGGCCGGACATGTGGCCGAGGGGGACGTCACAGTCGCCACGCGCGCCGGCGTGAAGAGCGTGCACCTCGCCAAGAACGGGGACATCACCGTCGGCATGGGCAAGGCGGTCCTCCCCGAGGGGGACGTCACCGTGAGCGTCGGCGAGCACAACTGGCCCGCACGCAACGTGAACATGGGCAACCCGCACGCCGTCGCCTTCGTGGACGACCTCGGCCAGGCCGGCAACCTCTTCACGCCGCCGCCCGTCACGCCCGCGTCGGCCTACCCGGACGGGGTGAACGTCGAGTTCGTGGTCGACCGGGGCCCGCGCCACGTCGCCCTGCGCGTCCATGAGCGCGGCTCGGGAGAGACCCGTTCCTGCGGCACCGGCGCCTGCGCGGTGGCCGTCGCGGCGGCCCGTCGCGACGGCGTCGACCCGGCCGTCACCGGAACTCCGACGACGTACACCGTCGACGTGCCCGGCGGACGCCTGGTGATCACCGAGCATCCGGACGGCGGGATCGAGATGACCGGCCCCGCGGTCATCGTCGCCGAGGGCGACATCGACGCGCGGTGGCTGGCCGCCGTCCGGCTCTGAGCGAACGCCTCGTCGCGAAAGGTGCCGCATGTCCGCGGGACGCGCCCGCGGCTGCCCGGCGCGGGGTCACAGGTCCTCGCCCGGTCCACTGACACAACGCCTGGTCCGACGCGGTGTCACCCACCCCCGCCCGGCCCGGTACCGCGACGTCCGGCCCCTCCCGGAACCCCGGAACCGCAAACCCCTGAACCTTCGCTCGAATGGGTGATCCGTTTCACGCTCGGCGAGAGGTGGTCAGCCGGGCGTGGTGGGCTCGGTAGCATCAAGCACCGGCCCGGACGGGGGATCGACGCCAACCCCTGAGCCGAGTACGCCATGGGCACCCCGTCCGCCGGTCTACGCAGCCGGAGGTGCCCATGAGTGCGGAGGCGACGAATCCCGCGACGCCAGGCCCTGCAACGCCCTCCCCCCAGCGCTCGGTTCCGCTGGAGCAGGGGGGATCGCCGGCGCGCAGGAAGGGCCGCCCGCGGATCGACCTGCGCCGCCTCGGCCGCGCCGCGCTGCTCGGCCCGACCGCCCGCGACCGGCTCCCCGACGCGATCGGCCACGTCGCCGAGGCCCACCGCGCCCACCACCCGGACGCGGACATGGAGCCGCTGCGCCGGGCGTACGTACTGGCGGAGTCCTCGCACCGGGGCCAGATGCGCAAGAGCGGCGAGCCGTACATCACCCACCCGCTCGCGGTGACCCTGATCCTCGCCGAACTCGGCGCGGAGACCACGACGTTGACCGCCTCCCTGCTCCACGACACCGTCGAGGACACGGAAGTGACGCTCGATCAGGTGCGCGCCGAGTTCGGTGACGAGGTCTGCTATCTCGTCGACGGCGTCACCAAGTTGGAGAAGGTCGACTACGGAGCCGCCGCCGAACCCGAGACCTTCCGCAAGATGCTCGTCGCGACCGGCAACGACGTCCGCGTGATGTCGATCAAACTCGCCGACCGGCTGCACAACATGCGGACCCTCGGTGTGATGCGCCCCGAGAAGCAGGCCCGGATCGCCAAGGTGACCAGGGACGTCCTGATCCCGCTCGCCGAACGCCTCGGTGTCCAGGCGCTGAAGACCGAACTGGAGGACCTCGTCTTCGCGATCCTGCACCCCGAGGAGTACGAGCACACCAGGGAGCTGATCGTCGACAACGCGTCGCGCGCCGGCGACCCGCTCACGGAGATCGCCGAAGAGGTGCGCGGTGTCCTGCGCGACTCCGGGATCCAGGCCGAAGTCCTCATCCGGCCACGGCACTTCGTCTCCGTGCACCGCGTGTCGCGCAAGCGCGGGCCCCTGCGCGGCGCGGACTTCGGGCGACTCCTGGTGCTCGTGAACGAGGACGCCGACTGCTACGGCGTCCTGGGCGAACTGCACACCTGTCTCACGCCCGTGGTGTCGGAGTTCAAGGACTTCATCGCGGTCCCCAAGTTCAACCTGTACCAGTCGCTGCACACGGGCGTGGCGAGCGGCGACGGCCAGGTGGCCGAAGTCCTCATCCGCACCCACCAGATGCACAAGGTCGCCGAGGCCGGCGTCATCGCCCTCGGCAACCCCTACACCGCTCCCGCGGAGGAGCAGACGGACGGCGACGGCGAGCGGGCGGCGGACGGCGAGCGGGTCGACCCCACCCGCCCCGGCTGGCTCTCCCGGCTCCTCGACTGGCAGCAGGGCGCCCCCGACCCGGACACGTTCTGGTCCACCCTGCGCGAGGACCTCGCCCAGGACCGCGAGATCACCGTCTTCCGGTCCGACGGCGGCGCGTTGGGCCTGCCCGAGGGTGCCAGCTGCGTGGACGCCGCCTACGCGCAGTACGGCGAGGACGCGCACGCCTGTATCGGCGCCCGTGTCAACGGGCGGCTCGCGACGCTGAGCACGGTGCTCAAGGACGGCGACACCGTGCAGCTCCTCATGGGACAGGACCCGGCCTCGGAACCCTCCAGGGAGTGGCTGGAGCACGCCCACACGCCCGCCGCCCGGATCGCCATCCAGCGCTGGCTGGCCGCGCACCCCTCGCCCCGCGACGCGGCGCCCCCCGAGGAGCCCGCCGCGGCCCCCAGGCCGGCCGCAGAGGCCCCCGCGGCCCGCCCCGCCGCGAACGCCGTCGTCGAGCAGCCGGGCGCCTCCGTACGTCTCGCGGGCTGCTGCACCCCCGTACCGCCCGACCGCGTGACCGGCTTCGCCGTACGCGGGGGAGTGGTGACCGTGCACCGTGTCGAGTGCGCCGGGGTGGCGCGCATGAAGGGCGCCGGGCGCGCGGAGGTCGAAGTGAGCTGGGGCGACACCACCGAGTGCCGCGTCACGCTGGTCGCCGAGTCCTTCGGGCGCGCCCATCTCCTCGCCGACCTCACCGAAGCCATCGCCCTGGAGGGTGCCGCGATCGTCTCCGCGACCGTCGAACCCCCCAGCCAGCAGCGCGTACGCCACACCTACACGCTCCAACTCCCGGACGCGGCCCGCCTCCCCGGGCTGATGCGGGCCATGCGGAACGTGCCGGGGGTGTACGACGTGAGCAGGGCGCAGCACGCCGCGGCCGCCGCGCAGTAGCACACGTTCGGGTGGGCCCGGAGCGCGTCTCCCGCGCGGGAGGGACGACCGCTGGTAGCGGTGGTCCATGCTGCTCACCCCCCGCCCCAGGACCGACCACCCCAGCACGTCCGGCACCCCCGGCGCCACGACACCCGCCTCCACCGCCCCCGGCGCCACGTCTCCCGGCCCCCGGAGCCGCCGCGTCCGGGCGGCCCTGCTCGCCTCCGCCGTCTCCGTCTGCCTCGTCGCCGCGAGCGCTCCGTCCCCGGCGACGCCCCTGGGCATCGGCGACCGGCTCTTCCCGCACCTGGGCAATCCCGGGTACGACGTGAAGTCGTACGACCTCTCCTTCACCTACACCGGCAAGAACACCGAGCTGCTGGCGGCCGTCACCACGATCGACGCCGTGACGTCGCGCCGCCTCGAGCGCGTCAATCTCGACTACGCGCGCGGCTCGGTGGGGTCGGTCGAGGTCAACGGGTCACCGGCGGAGTTCACGAGCGCGGGGGAGGACCTGGTGGTGACCCCCACGCGACCGGTGCCCGCCGGTGGCTGGATGCGGATCACCGTGCGCCACCTCAGCGATCCGGCGGTCCGCGGCAACCAGGACGGCGGCTGGGTGCGGACCAAGGACGGGCTCGCCATGGCCAACCAGGCCGACGCCGGCCACCTCGTCTTCCCGTGCAACGACCACCCCTCCGACAAGGCGATGTTCACCATCCACGTCACCGCGCCCGAGGGATACACGGCCGTGGCCAACGGTCTGCCCACCGGGGTGGTCCGCGCCCCCGGGGCCACCACCTGGACGTACCGCACCGAGCACCCCATGGCCACCGAGCTGACCCAGGTCTCCATCGGCCGCTCCACGGTCCTGCACCGCACCGGCCCGCACGGACTGCCGCTGCGCGACGTCGTCCCCACCAAGGACCGCGAGCGGCTCGAACCGTGGCTCAGGAAGACTCCCGACCAGATCGCCTGGATGGAGCGCAAGGTCGGCCGGTACCCCTTCGAGACGTACGGCCTGCTGATGGCCCAGGCGCAGACCGGCTTCGAACTCGAGACACAGACGCTCTCCCTCTTCGAGCGGGAGCTCTTCACCCAGCCCGCCTACCCCAAGTGGTACGTCGAGTCGATCATGGTGCACGAGCTGTCGCACCAGTGGTTCGGCGACAGCGTCACCCCGCGTGACTGGTCGGACCTGTGGCTCAACGAAGGGCACGCCACCTGGTACGAGGCCCTGTACGCGCAGGAGAAGGGCAAGAAGCCCATGGAGACCCGGATGAAGGCGGCCTACCGCGCGTCCGACACCTGGCGGGCCGCCGGCGGCCCGCCCGCGGCACCGAAGGGGCCCAGGCCGGGCCAGAAGATCAGCATCTTCCGGCCGAACGTCTACGACGGCGCCGCGCTCGCCCTGTACGCGCTGCGCCAGGAGATCGGACAGCCCGCCTTCGAACGCCTGGAGCGGGCCTGGGTCGCCGTCCACCGGGACGGCACGGCCTCGACCGCCGACTTCGAGCGGCTCGCCTCCAGCATCGGAAACCGCGACCTGAGCGGCTTCTTCCAGGCGTGGCTGTACGGGAAGAGGACACCCCCGATGCCCGGTCACCCGGACTGGAGGAGTGACGCCCCGAAGGCCCCCAAGGGCGCCCGGTAACTCGCATGACGAGACGGGCCGTGCCGTGCGACCATCTCCAGGTCGGCGGCGCGGCCCCGCGGAGAGTAGGCCCGGTGGAATCGGGGAATCTCCCGGTGGTCCCGCACGTTGTTCCCACAGACGGGCGCGGTCCGTCGCCGACCCGGTGTCGCCAGTGACGCACCGGAGCCTCCTTCGACGTAAGGATCCAATGACCTCCTCTTCTTCCCCTTCCCAGGACGCGCAGAGCCTCGCGCAGAACTACCCCGAAGGTCTTCGGGCCGATGCCCTGATGGAAGAGGACGTCGCCTGGAGCCACGAGATCGACGGAGAACGGGACGGCGACCAGTTCGACCGCTCCGAGCGCGCGGCCCTGCGCCGCGTCGCCGGCCTCTCCACCGAACTCGAGGACGTCACCGAGGTCGAGTACCGACAGCTCCGCCTGGAGCGCGTCGTCCTCGTCGGTGTCTGGACCTCGGGAACCATCCAGGACGCGGACAACTCGCTCGCCGAGCTGGCCGCCCTGGCGGAGACCGCGGGCGCGCTCGTGCTCGACGGCGTCGTCCAGCGCCGCGACAAGCCCGACGCGGCCACGTACATCGGATCCGGCAAGGCCAACGAGCTGCGGGACATCGTCCTGGAGACCGGCGCCGACACCGTGATCTGCGACGGTGAGCTGAGCCCCGGCCAGCTGATCCACCTCGAGGACGTCGTCAAGGTCAAGGTCATCGACCGTACGGCCCTGATCCTCGACATCTTCGCCCAGCACGCCAAGTCCCGCGAGGGCAAGGCACAGGTCGCGCTCGCGCAGATGCAGTACATGCTGCCGAGACTGCGCGGCTGGGGCCAGTCGCTGTCCCGTCAGATGGGCGGCGGCAAGGGCGGCGGCCTCGCCACCCGTGGTCCCGGTGAGACCAAGATCGAGACGGACCGGCGCCGTATCCGCGAGAAGATGGCGAAGATGCGCCGGGAGATCGCGGAGATGAAGACCGGCCGCGAGATCAAGCGCCAGGAGCGGCGCAGGAACAAGGTGCCCTCGGTCGCCATCGCCGGTTACACCAACGCCGGCAAGTCCTCCCTGCTCAACCGCCTGACCGGCGCGGGCGTCCTGGTGCAGAACGAGCTGTTCGCCACCCTGGACCCGACCGTGCGCCGTGCCGAGACGCCCAGCGGGCGGATCTACACCCTCACCGACACCGTCGGCTTCGTACGGCATCTGCCGCACCACCTCGTCGAGGCGTTCCGTTCCACGATGGAGGAGGTCGGCGACGCCGACCTGATCCTGCACGTGGTCGACGGATCGCACCCGGCGCCGGAGGAGCAGCTGGCCGCCGTGCGCGAGGTCATCCGTGACGTCGGCGCCACCGGCGTCCCCGAGGTCGTGGTGATCAACAAGGCGGACGCGGCCGACCCGCTGGTCCTCCAGCGCCTGATGCGGAACGAGACACGCTCCATCGCGGTCTCGGCCCGCACCGGCCTGAACATCGACGAGCTGCTCGCGCTCATCGACAACGAGCTGCCGCGCCCCTCGGTCGAGATCGAGGCGCTCGTGCCGTACACGCACGGCAGACTGGTCGCGCGCGCCCACTCCGAGGGCGAGGTGATCTCCGAGGAGCACACCCCGGAGGGCACGCTGCTCAAAGTGCGGGTCCACGAGGAACTGGCGGCGGACCTCGCGCCGTACGTTCCGGCGCCGGCGCTCTAGTGCCGTATCAGGCAACGTTCGCCCTGTCGACGACGGCGCGTAGGCGCCGGTCGTCGGCGTGGCGGTTTCGCCAGATGATGTAGCGGCGGATCATGCTGCCCTGTTCCTTGTGGGTGGCGTGGTCGGTGCCGTCGAGGGTGAAGTAGCGCAGGGCCGTGAACTGGGCCTCGATGCGGTTGAGCCAGGAACTGTTGGTCGGGGTGTAGGCGATCTCGACGTTGTTCATTGCAGCCCATTCGCCGACGCGCTGGCACCGCTTCGTGCTCAGGTGTGGGGAGAAGTTGTCACAGACGATCGCGATCCGAATCGATCGCGGATAGAGGGTGCGCAGGTAGCGGCAGAACTCCAGAAACTGGGTGCGCCGCTTGATCGGTTTGATGTGGCCGTAGAGCTTGTTCTTGGCCAGGTCGAGTGCGGCGAACAGGTGCCGTACTCCGTCGTAACGGTTGTAGGTCGCCCGCCTACGCCGGCGTGGCTCCCGGTCGGGATCCTTGTTCTTGCCGCCGCGTTCGGCCCACTGTCGGCCGGGGTGGGGCATGAGGTTGAGCGGCCCGAACTCGTCCATGCAGAAGATGACTTCGGGCTCGCCCTCCTCGGGTATGACCTCGCCGTCGGCGATCGCGTAGAGGTGCTCGACGCGGGCCTTCTTGGCCGCGTAGTCCGGATCACGGGAGGTCTTCCAGGTCTTCAGGCGTTGAAACGAGACGCCTTCCTCGCGGAGCAGGATGCGCAGGCCCTCGTGGCTGATGTCGTCGACCACCCCCTCGGCGACCAGAAAGTCCGCCAGCTTGGTCAGACTCCAGGTCGAGAACGGCAGGTCGTGCTCGGTCGGCTTGGACCTCGCGATCTTCTTGATCTCACGCCGCTCGGGCAGGGTGAAGGTCTTCGGCCGACCGCCGGAGTACTTCGGATACAGCGACTCGAAGCCGTCGGCGTTGAAGTTGTGGATCACGTCCCGCACCCGGTCATCGCTGGTGAACGACACCTCGGCGATCTTCGCCACCGGCATGCCCTGCGCGGACAGCAGCACCATCTGGGCCCGCCTCCACGTCACCACCGACCCGGTGCCCCTGCGGACGATCCGCAGCAGCCGTCGCCCCTCGGCATCGTCAATTTCCCGCACCCGCGCACGTCCGCTCACGTGATCATTCTGGCGGCCTGTCCCGGGCCGGGCGCCGCAGCGCGACGCAGGGCTCCTACGATTTCGGCCATGGCACGCTTTGAGGATGTGCAGGCCGCTTTCTGGAAGTCCGGCAGCCGCTACGGAGTACACCAGCCGCTGACTGATGAGGCGGTGCGCGAAGCCGAGCAATTGCTCGGTGTCACGCTCCCGAGCCCGCTCCTTGACCTGCTGCGCGGTCAGAACGGGGGCGAGTCCGCAGCCGACCGGGACGCCTTCCCGACAGACCAGCCGACCTCCTGGAGTGCCGATCACATCCCGTTCGACCACTTGCTGGGCATCGGCGACCACGAACGCACAGTCTCTCTGCTGGACAGCCCGTACCTGATCAAGGAATGGGGACTTCCCGCGCCGGCCGTGCTCCTCTCCGGCGACGGGCACTACTGGATTGCCCTCGACTACCGGGCATCCGGCCGACACCGGGAACCATCGGTGACGTGGTTCGATGCCGACCGCAATGAAGAGCTGGCCCTCGCCCCGGACTTCCGATCCTTCGTCGAAGGCCTCACCTCCGCCAGTGACTTCGACAGCGAAGACGAACCCGACTGACATCTGACGGGAAGGCATTGCCCGCCGGCGACACAGCACCAGCTGAGACGTCACAGCAGGGCGAACGTTGCCTGATGCGGCACTAGCTCCACCCGGTGCCCGGGGCTCCGGGTGCCCCGGTTCTGTCTACGGACGGACGGACGAAGGCCCGCCCCCTCAGTCAGGGGGCGGGCCTTCGTCCGTGCGGCGCTGCGGGACCGGTCCTGGCAACGCCAACCGGCCGCCGTACGTCCCGCTCACGCCCGTCGTCCTACCGCCCCGCGAACTTCTTGCTCACCGAGTCGTACACACCCTTGGCCACATCGCCCAGGTGCGGGCCGGCCAGCCAGCCCGCGCTGACCGGGCCGATCGAGGTGTTCGACACCAGCGCGGGCTTGCCGTCCGGGCCGGCGGCCACCCAGCCGCCGCCGGAGGAGCCGCCGGTCATGGTGCAGCCGATGCGGTACATCGTCGGATCGGCCTGCGCGATCGAGAGCCGGCCGGGCCTGTCCGTGCACTGGTACAGCTTCTGGCCGTCGAACGGCGCCGCCGCCGGATAGCCCGTCGCCGTGATGCGCGCGACCTTCGGTACGGCCGGAGCGCCGAAGTTCACCGGGAGCGCGGCGCCGACCGTCTCCTCCAGGGACTTGCCGTCGCCGCCCTTCTCGGGCGTCACGTGCAGCACCGCGTAGTCGTACGGCGCGCCCTGACCGCCCGTGGGGCCGCCGCCTTCGATCCACTGGTCCGAGGTCTGCGCCCAGTCGCTCCACCAGACACCGTACGGAGCGACCTCCGTCCGGTCGGCGTTCTGCAGCTCCGCGGACGACTTGCCGGCGCTGTTGTACGAGGGCACGAAGGCGATGTTGCGGAACCAGCCGCCCTTCTTGCCGGCGTGCACGCAGTGGCCCGCGGTCCACACGAGGTTCGACTTGCCCGGGTGCGCCGGGTCCTCGACCACGGTCGCCGAGCAGACCATGGTGCCCTCGGGGGAGTCGAAGAACACCTTGCCCGCCACGGGCACGCTGTCGTGGTACGCGGGACTCACGGCCTTGGCCGCGACCGGGGCCGGGGTCGGATCGGTGACGCCCTGGTCACCGGAGAGGTCGTTCTCGTCGACGCCCTTGTTCTTGTCAGGGTCGTCCGCGCCGCGCATCCGGTCCGGGTTCCACAGCCCCTTGATGATGGGGTTGACGAAGTCGTTGGCCTCGCGCAGCCAGTCGTCCCTGTTCCAGTTCTTCCAGGCGCCGTTCTTCCACTTGTCGATGTCGATCCCGTGCTCTTTGAGCTTGTTCTTGATGTCGTCCGGGATCTTGATCTTGTCGTCGCCGTTCTGGGACGCCGGCGTGCTGGGCCGGTCGCCCGCCGTGCTGCTGCCCGAGTCGCAGGCGGTGGCGGTCAGCGTCAGCGCCGCGGCCAGGCCGACCGCGGCCAGGACGGGGGAGGTCGTGCGGCGCGCGCTCCCGCCTCGACGGGCGGTGAAGGGCGGGCGTATGGATGGCATGGTGTAACTCCCCCTGGGCGTATGAGAACTTGTCAGGATCCGCCGGTCCGGAACCCCTGGCACGGAACCTCTGGCACGGGACCGCGGGCGGCGATCGACCGGCCGGAACCGGCGATCCTTCGGTATCGCTGAACGGCACCACACACTATGCGCTCGCTGTGGGGGACATCCCACGGAACGGCAACGGTTCCGTCACGGCAAGGATCTTCGCCGCACCCGCTTCTCCACGCCGGTCACGTCGTTGGTACGTACGGGGGGCCTGCACCGTGCGTTCAGAACCCCCCGCCAACTCGCGTCTGCACAGCGGGAGGACCTGAAGTCGTGGCGGTGACCGATTCTGCGGTGGTGCCGGTGGGGCGCGAGCCCGAAGAGACACAGGAGGGCTCGCCGGGCGCCTCCGAGGGGGCGCGCGCGGCGCACGAGGGGATTCTGCGGCGCCAGTCGGCGCGTGAATCGGCGGCGCGTACCTATGCGCGCGCCCTGCCGATCGTTCCCGTACGGGCACGCGGGCTGACCATCGAGGGCGCGGACGGGCGCCGTTACCTCGACTGTCTCTCCGGGGCGGGGACCCTGGCCCTCGGTCACAACCACCCGGTCGTCCTGGAGGCGATCAGGAAAGTCCTCGACTCCGGGGCGCCGTTGCACGTCCTCGACCTCGCCACACCCGTCAAGGACGCCTTCACCACCGAGCTGTTCCGCACCCTGCCCCCGGAGTTCGCCGCACGCGCGCGGGTGCAGTTCTGCGGACCGGCCGGGACCGACGCCGTCGAGGCCGCGTTCACACTGGTGCGCGCGGCCACCGGACGCACCGGAATGCTCGCGTTCACCGGCGCCTACCACGGGATGACGGCGGGGGCGCTCGAAGCGTCCGGCGGCGCGAGCGAGGTCAGGGTCACCCGCCTGCCCTACCCCCAGGACTACCGCTGCCCCTTCGGTATCGGCGGTGAGCGTGGCGCCGAACTCGCCGCGCGCTGGACCGAGTCCGTGCTCGATGACACCAAGTCGGGAGTGCCCCACCCCGCCGGGATGATCCTCGAACCCGTCCAGGGCGAGGGCGGGGTGATTCCCGCGCCGGACGCCTGGATGCGGCGGATGCGCGAGATCACGGCGGCCCGGTCCATCCCGCTGATCGCGGACGAGGTCCAGACGGGAGTGGGCCGGACCGGCACCTTCTGGGCGGTGGAGCACAGCGGGATCACCCCGGACGTGATGGTCCTGTCCAAGGCCATCGGCGGCAGCCTGCCGCTGGCGGTCGTCGTCTACCGCGACGACCTCGACGTGTGGCAGCCGGGCGCCCACGCGGGCACCTTCCGCGGCAACCAACTCGCCATGGCCGCCGGCACGGCGACCCTCGCGTACGTCCGCGAGAACCGACTGGCGGAGCGCGCCGCGACCCTGGGCGCCCGCATGATCAGCGAACTCCGCCGCCTTGCCGGGGAGTTCACCTGCATCGGCGACGTACGGGGCCGCGGGCTCATGATCGGTGTCGAGCTCGTGCGGCCCGAGACGCCGTCGGACCCCGCCGCCGACGGACCCCGGGCCGCCGCCCCGGAACTCGCCGCCGCCGTGCAGCGCGCGTGCCTGCGCCGCGGCCTGATCGTCGAACTGGGCGGCCGGCACGCCAGCGTCGTACGGCTTCTGCCACCCCTGACGATCACCGACGAACAGGCGGCCGCGGTACTCGACCGGCTCGCGGACGCGGTGGGCGCGGTGGCGCGCGGGGGATCGGGCTGAGGGGGCGCGCCGGCCGGTCCCCGGTCCGGCCGTCCCGGCGGGTTCGTGGCCGCCCCGCACACCGCGCGGCCCCGGCCCGACGACCTCCACGGCCGTAGCCACCGCCCCCGCCCGGACCAGCCGGGAACGCCGAAGAGCCCACGCACCCCGGTACCGCCCCGACTCGTCGCCGCACGAGTCCGAACGACCCCACGAGGAACTCTCTTGAACGCCACCCCCGCACCCGACGGCCGTTTCGTCACCCCCGAGCGAGCGGGGCGTGGCCCGCACACCCCGCTCGCCGCGGATGCCGAATCGGTCCCCCGGCAGCAGGGCGGGGCCCAGCAGGCCGAGCGGCTGCGCGGCGCCACCACCGATCCGCTGGAGCACCCCCTCGCCCACACCGCGGCCCAGGCGGCGGCGGTGGAGAACCTGCTGCGCTGCTGGGTACGGGAGCACGACCTCACCGCGCCCGTGGACGGCACCCTGCGCGTCCCCCTCCCGGCCAGCGGGACGGCCCTGCTGGTCCCGGTCCTCTACTGGTCCCCGACGGGCTGGCACCGTTTCGGGCTCCCGCATCTCGCCGACGCCCCCGAGGGAGCGCCGCCCGCCGACGCGGTCACGGTGGCGGCACTGCTCGCGCGCCAGCCGGCGCCGGGCACCGGGACGACGTCCACGATCGGCGGGGCACCCGAGGAGGACCCGGCGCCGACGTCCGGGGCGGACCGTGCGCCGGAGTCCGCCACGGCTACCGCGTCCACGCGGGACATGGCTTCCCCGCCCATGTCCGGCGCCGGCAGCGATGCCTGCACCGGAACCGGCAGCGAAGCCTGCACCGACGCCGATACCGACGCCGGCGTCGCGTGCGGGACGGACACCGCGCTCCCGTACGTCATGGACCCGGCCCCCGCCCACCACCCCGTCGGTGACGGATCGGACCTGGTCGGACGGGTCGCCGACTCCGTACGCCGGACCGTGGTGTTCCTCAGCGACCGCAGAGAGCGGCCCGCCGACACCCCCGACCTCTTTCTCGCGGCCGAGCAGGCGCTCCTGCTGGGGCATCCCCTGCACCCCACCCCGAAGAGCCGGGAGGAACTCTCCGAGGCCGAGATGCCGCTGTACTCACCCGAGTTGCGCGGGTCGTTCCCGCTGCACTGGATGGCGGTCGCCCCCTCGCTGCTGGCGTCCGACTCGGCGTGGACGGAGCGCGGCCGCCCCGTCCACGCACAGCAGCTCACCGTACGGCTGGCCGGAGCCGGCCTGCCGCTGCCCGACGGGTACGCGGCCCTGCCGCTGCACCCCTGGCAGATGGGCGAGGTCCGGCACCGCCCCGGGACCGCGGCCCTGCTGGACGCGGGACTGCTCCAGGACCTCGGCCCGTACGGCCCCCGCTGGCACCCCACGTCCTCCGTCCGAACCCTCTACCGCGCCGGTGCCCCCGCGATGCTGAAGCTGTCGCTGGGCCTGCGGATCACCAACTCGCGCCGGGAGAACCTCCGTAAGGAGCTCCACCGCGGTGTGGAGGTCCACCGGCTGCTGCGCGGCGGCCTGTCCAAGCAGTGGCAGGCCGTCCACCCGGGGTTCGACATCGTCCGTGACCCGGCCTGGCTCGCCGTCGACGCCCCCGACGGCACGCCCGTGGCCGGGCTCGACGTGATGATCCGGCACAACCCCTTCGGCCCGTCGGACGACGTCGCCTGCGTCGCCGGACTCGTCTCGCCCCGGCCGTACGCCCAGCCCGGCGCACGGGCCGACGACGAGCCACGGCCCGTCATGCGGTCCCGGCTCGCCGAGATCGTCACCCGGCTGGCCGGCCGCGCCGGCCGGCCCCGGGGAGCCGTCGCCACCGAGTGGTTCCTGCGCTACCTGGAACAGGTCGTCCGCCCCGTGCTCTGGCTGGACGGCGAAGCCGGAATCGCGCTGGAGGCCCACCAGCAGAACACCCTGGTCGTGCTCGACCGCGAGGGATGGCCCGTCGGCGGCCGCTATCGCGACAACCAGGGCTACTACTTCCGCGCGTCACGGCGCGCGGAGCTCGACGCCCGGCTGCCCGGCATCGGCGCGCACAGCGACACCTTCGTCTGCGACGAGGTCACCGACGAACGGTTCGCCTACTACCTCGCCATCAACAACGTGTTCGGCCTCATCGGTGCGTTCGGCTCCCAACGCCTGGCCGGGGAAGGGCTGTTGCTCGCGGCCTTCCGCCGCTTCCTCACCGAGGCGGCCGCGGGCCCGGGACGCCTCGACACGCCCCTGCCCTCCCTCCTGCTCGACTCGCCCGTTCTGCGCTGCAAGGCCAACCTGCTCACACGGCTGCACGGCCTCGACGAACTCGTCGGCCCGGTCGACACCCAGTCCGTCTACGTCACCGTCACCAACCCCCTTCGTTCCTGAGGGCTCGACCCACCCCGTCTCCTGAGAGGAGCGTCGCCGTGCCTCCCACCGATGCGAGCACCGACGCCGGTACCGCCCCCGACACCGATTCCGGCGCGGACCCGTACCCCGGGCCGGGCACGGACTGCGAGGACACTCTCGACCTGCGCCTGCCCGACGAGCTGATCGCCCTGTTCGCCGGCACACCCGGGCCGGTCGAGCCCGGCGGGTCGGTCGAGCCGATCAGCTCGGCAGGGTCGGTCGCGTCGGCAGGGTCGGCACGGCCGGTCGGTTCAGCCGGGCCAGCCGGGGAATCCGGGGGAGGCGGTCGATCCGGAGTGGCCGGTGCGCACGCCGGCGCGGTCGGCGGATCCCGGCCCGGTGAGGACCGTACGGGCGAGGACCGTGCGGGCGACGCCGGAGACCACCGCGGCGCGGGCGCCGCCTGCTCCGCTCCCGTCGGTCCAGCCCGTGACGACCTGCTCGGCGGCATCGGCGACTGGGGTCCGACGGCCACCCCCGTGGGCACCTTCCAGCTGGTTCCGGTACGGGTGGAACGCGATCTCCGACTCGTCACCCGGTGGATGAACGACCCCGCCGTCTCGGCCTTCTGGGAGCTCGCGGGACCCGAGTCGGTGACCGAGGAGCATCTGAACCGACAGCTCGACGGCGACGGACGCAGCGTGCCTTGCATCGGCCTGCTGGAAGACACCCCCATGAGCTACTGGGAGATCTACCGCGCGGACCTCGACCAACTCGCCCGCCACTACCCGGCCCGCCCGCACGACACGGGAATCCATCTGCTCATCGGCGGAGTCGCCCACCGCGGGCACGGTCTCGGCTCGGCCCTGCTCAGAGCCGTCGCCGATCTCGTACTCGACCGGCGTCCCGCCTGCGCACGGGTCGTGGCCGAGCCCGATCTGCGCAACATCCCCTCCGTCTCCGCCTTCCTGAGCGGGGGTTTCCGGTTCTCCGCCGAGGTCGAACTGCCGGGCAAGAGGGCGGCACTCATGATGCGCGACCGGGCCCTGCGCGACCTGATGTAGATCCGTCACTCTCCGTACTCCGCTCGTCCCGTCCCGGTTCCCCGTCGAGGAGTCCCCGTGCCGAATCCGTCCGCAAGCCCGGCCTCCGAAGGACTGTCCCCCCTGTACGACCCGCCCGAGCTGCGCGAGGACCGCTGGGAGCAGGCCGGCCGCCGACTGCTCGCGAAGATGATCGGGGAGTTCGCGCACGAGGAGATCGTCCGGCCGGAACAGGGTCACCCGCGTCCGTCGGCGCATCCCGACGCCCCGCACCACGACGCTCCCCATGCCGACGCCCTTCGCCCCTACACCCTCCGGCTCGACGCAGGCGACAGCCTCTCCTTCCGCGCCCGCCGCCTCTCGTACGACAGCTGGCGCGTCGACCCCGCCTCGCTCACCCTCACCGAAGAGGGAAAGGAACCGTGTCCGTTCACCGACCCGCTCGGCTTCCTCACCCGGGCCCGCGGCACGCTGGAACTGGACGGCGCGACGCTCGGCCACGCCCTGCGCGAGCTCAGCACGACGCTCGCCGCGGACGTGCGCCTCGACCGTGACGCCCGTACGGCCGCCGAATTAGCCGACCTCGGGTACGCCGAGCTGGAAGGCCATCAGACCGGCCATCCGTGGATCGTGCTCAACAAGGGCCGCCTCGGCTTCTCCGCGCGGGACGCCGCCGCCTGGGCCCCCGAGGCCCGCCGGGCCACGCCCCTTCCCTGGATCGCGGTGCACACGACACTGGCCACCTACCGAGGCGTCGGCGGCCTCGACACCGCCGAACAGCTCTACGCGCGCGAACTGGCCCCCGCCACCCGCGAGGCCTTCGACGAGGTCCTCCGCACCCGCGGGCTCGCACCGGAGTCGTACCTCTACCTGCCCGTGCACCCGTGGCAGTGGGACGACGTCGTGCTGCCGCTGTTCGCGCGGCATGTCGCCGCGGGAGCGATCGTGCCCCTGCCCTCCGACGGTGATCTGCGCCTGCCCCAGCAGTCGATCCGCACCTTCCTCAACGTCTCGCGCCCGGACCGGCACACGGTGAAGCTTCCGCTGTCCGTCCTCAACACGCTGGTGTGGCGGGGCCTCCCCACGAAACGCACGCTCGCCGCCCCCGCCGTCACCGCCTGGATGCGGACCCTGCGGGACGCCGATCCGTTCCTGCGCGACACCTGCGGAGTGATCCTGCTCGGCGAGGTCGCCTCGGTCACCGTCCACCACCCCGTGTACGACGGACTTCCCGAAGTGCCCTACCAGTACCGGGAACTGCTCGGCGCGATCTGGCGCGAGCCGGTCTCGCGGCACCTCGCACCCGGCGAGCGTGCCCGTACCCTGGCCGCCCTCCTGCACACCGACCCCCAGGGCCGCGCCTTCACGGCGGAACTGGTCGCCCGCTCGGGTCTCGCGCCCAGGGCCTGGCTGCGCCGCCTCTTCGCCGCGCTCCTGCCACCGCTCCTGCACTTCCTCTACCGGTACGGCACGGTGTTCAGCCCGCACGGAGAGAACGCGATCGTCGTCTTCGACGACCACGACGTACCGGTCCGACTCGCCGTGAAGGACTTCGTCGACGACATCAACGTGAGCGCGGATCCACTGCCCGAACACTCCTCCATGCCGGACGAGGTGCGCGAGGTGCTGCTGACCGAGCCGCCGGCCTTCCTGACCCAGTTCATCCACTCCGGGCTCTTCGTCGGGGTCTTCCGCTATCTCGCGCCGCTCTGCGAGGAACAACTGGGTGTTCCGGAGAGCGAGTTCTGGTCACTCGTCCGCGCCGAGGTCGTCCGCCACCAGACCCGCTTCCCGGAGCTCAAGGAACGCCACGAGACGTTCGACCTGCTCACCCCGCGTATCGAGCGGCTGTGCCTGAACCGCAACCGGCTGCATCTCGACGGCTACCGCGACCGCCCCGAGCGCCCGCACGCCGCCGTGCACGGCACCGTGCCGAACCCCCTCCACACGTCGTGATCACCCGCCCCGCACCCGTCCCCCCGACCTGCCCCGCACCCGTCCCCCCGACCCTTCCCGCGACCGTCCTGATCGCGTCCGTCGTCCCGGCCGTGATCGCCCGGTTGTCAGTGGAGCCCCGTAGGCTGGCAGCGCTATGACAGAGCCCTCACTCCCCGAACTCCTGCACGCCGCCGTCACCGCCGTCGGCGGCACGGAGCGCCCCGGCCAGGTGACCATGGCCGAAGCCGTCGCGGGTGCCATCGACGACAGCTCCCACCTGCTGGTGCAGGCGGGCACCGGCACCGGAAAGTCGCTCGGCTATCTGGTGCCCGCGCTCGCCCACGGGGAGCGCGTCGTCGTGGCGACCGCCACCCTGGCGCTCCAGCGACAGCTCGTGGAGCGTGATCTTCCACGGACCGTCGACGCGCTGCATCCCCTGCTGCGCCGCCGCCCCGAGTTCGCGATGCTCAAGGGCCGGTCGAACTATCTGTGCCTGCACCGGCTGCACGAGGGTGTGCCACAGGAGGAGGAAGAGGGCCTCTTCGACCAGTTCGAGGCCGCCGCGCCCACCAGCAAGCTGGGCCAGGACCTGCTGCGTCTGCGGGACTGGTCGGACGAGACCGAGACCGGTGACCGTGACAACCTCACGCCGGGCGTCTCCGACCGCGCCTGGAGCCAGGTGTCCGTGTCGTCCCGGGAGTGCCTGGGCGCGAGCAAATGCGCCTACGGAGCGGAGTGCTTCGCCGAGATGGCCCGTGAGCGCGCCAAGCTCGCCGAGGTCGTCGTCACCAACCACGCGCTGCTGGCGATCGACGCCATCGAGGGCGCGCCGGTCCTCCCGCAGCACGAGGTGCTGATCGTCGACGAGGCCCATGAGCTGGTCTCCCGGGTCACCGGCGTCGCGACCGGCGAGCTCACCCCCGGCCAGGTCAACCGTGCCGTCCGACGCGCCGCGAGGCTCGTCAACGAGAAGGCGGCCGACCAGCTGCAGACCGCCGCCGAGGGCTTCGAGCGGCTGATGGAGCTGGCGCTTCCCGGACGTCTGGAGGAGATCCCGGAGGATCTCGGCTACGCGCTGATGGCCCTGCGTGACGCCGCGCGCACGGTGATCTCGGCGATCGGCTCCACCCGCGACAAGTCCGTCCAGGACGAGGACGCGGTCCGCAAGCAGGCCCTCGCCGCGGTGGAGTCGGTCCACGACGTGGCGGAGCGGATCACCAACGGCTCCGAATGGGACGTCGTCTGGTACGAGCGCCACGACCGCTTCGGCGCGTCGCTGCGGGTGGCCCCCATGTCGGTGTCCGGTCTCCTCAGGGAGAAGCTCTTCTCGGACCGGTCGGTCGTCCTGACGTCGGCCACCCTGAAGCTCGGCGGGGACTTCAACGGAGTGGGGGCGTCGCTGGGCCTCGCCCCCGAGGGCACCGAGGGCGACGACCTCCCGCAGTGGAAGGGCGTCGACGTCGGCTCGCCCTTCGACTACCCCCGGCAGGGCATTCTGTACGTGGCCAGGCACCTGGCCCGCCCCGCGCGCGACGGCGACCGCGGCGACATGCTGGACGAGCTCACCGAGCTGATCCAGTCCGCCGGGGGCCGCACGCTGGGCCTGTTCTCCTCGATGCGGGCCGCCCAGCTCGCGGCGGAGGAGCTGCGCACGCGCATCCCCGAGTACCCCATCCTGCTGCAGGGCGAGGAGACGCTCGGCGAGCTGATCAAGAACTTCGCGGCGGACCCGGAGACCTGTCTGTTCGGCACGCTCTCGCTCTGGCAGGGCGTGGACGTCCCCGGTCCCAGCTGTCAGCTGGTCGTCATGGACAAGATCCCGTTCCCGCGCCCCGACGACCCTCTGATGAGCGCCCGCCAGAAGGCCGTCGAGGACAAGGGCGGCAACGGCTTCATGGCCGTCGCCGCCACGCACGCGGCGCTGCTGATGGCGCAGGGCGCCGGCCGTCTCGTACGTGCCACGGGGGACCGTGGTGTCGTGGCGGTGCTGGACCAGCGCCTGGCCACGGCTCGCTACGGCAGCTATCTCAAGGCCTCGCTGCCCGACTTCTGGTACACGACGGATCGTCATCAGGTCCGCAGGTCGCTCGCGGCGATCGACGAGACGGCACGGAAGGCGGAGGAAACCCGGACCGCGGAGGAAACCGGGACCGGGCCTGAGGGGGCGACGGCGGAGGCGAGCGAGGCGGCCGACGAGGCGTAGCGGCTGTCTGCCGGGGGGCCGGTCCTTAGCGCGTCGCGCATCGCGTCTCGGGTCGGCCCGCGGGGCCTGTCCGTCGAGTGCGGAGCCGAGGGCGTCAGGTACCCCGATGATCAGTCTCGGTGGACGCCGGTGAGGGACGCTGGTGGGGGACACCGAGAGGCCGGGACCCGGGTGTGGAACGCCCGGATGCTGGGCGGCCCGGACCGAACTCAGCGCCGCGGGGCGACCGCGCGGCAGAACGTGCAGGGCCCCGGAACCGGCGCAGTTGGTCCCGGGGCCCGGTCAGGGGCGCGCCGGACGGTGCCGTCCGGCGCGCGCGGTCACACTCGCCGCAGTACGGCCACCACCTTGCCCAGGATGGTCGCCTCGTCGCCGGGGATCGGCTGGTAGGCGGAGTTGTGCGGGAGCAGCCACACATGGCCGTCCTCGCGCTTGAACCGCTTCACGGTGGCTTCGCCGTCCAGCATCGCGGCCACGATGTCGCCGTTCTCCGCGACGGGCTGGCGGCGGACCGTCACCCAGTCACCGTCGCAGATGGCCGCCTCGATCATCGAGTCACCGACGACCTTGAGGACGAACAGCTCACCGTCACCCACCAGCTGCCGGGGGAGCGGGAAGACGTCCTCCACGGACTCCTCGGCCAGGATCGGGCCACCGGCGGCGATACGGCCCACGAGCGGGACGTACGACGCGGCCGGCTTGCCCGCGGTGTCCGTGGGCTGTGCCGAGGACTGGTCGGAGCCCCTGACCTCGTACGCGCGCGGGCGGTGCGGGTCTCGGCGCAGGAAGCCCTTGCGCTCCAGTGCCATCAGCTGGTGTGCGACCGAGGAGGTACTGGAGAGGCCTACCGCCTGTCCGATCTCCCGCATCGACGGCGGGTAGCCGCGTCGCTGCACGGAGTCCCTGATGACCTCGATCACCCGGCGTTGCCTGTCGGTGAGTCCCGAGCTGTCCGCACGGATGCCTGGAGGTCGGCCCGGCAGGGAACGCTTGGGCCCCTCATGGTTCGTGGCTTCGTTCATCGCATGCACCGGCTCGAGTCGGCCCTGGGAGCGGTCCTGGGCAGTGATGGTGGCGCTGTCTGCGGTGGTGGTCACGTCGGCCCCTCTCGATGGTCTCCCTGCTGGACAACGGTAGTTGCTTTCGAAAGGTTGCGCCAAACACACGTTCGAGTGAAAAAACGTGGATTGCCCTACGCGATCATGTGGCTGGGTGTATGGCTGATGCCGCATCCGTCGGACAAAAGGTCTCTTTGCTGTACTCTTCACCGCCGAGGCGATGACCGTGCCGGCGGATGTGGGCCGCGCCCAGTCTGCCATCCGGCACCCCGTCCGTCGGGTACCGACCCCCCGTCCGCGTGCTGTCCGCGCCGTGACCACGGTATCTCCGCGTGTCCGGGATCGGTACGCCCGTGCGGCACATGCCCATTACGTGCGCGACACGCGCGCCCTGGGCGAATTTACGGGTCGATCCCCACATCTAGTGGTTGGATTGCCGAAGCGGCCCAGAAGTTGTGGTCCCCCGGGTCTTCGAGCCCCCGGTCATCGCCTATGCTTGGGGCTGCTTCGAGAGGCCCGTGAGGTCTCGCGGGGTCTATGAGCCGTGCTGTGAAGGAGGGTTGGAGCCATGCACTGCCCCTTCTGCAGGCACCCCGACAGCCGCGTCGTCGACAGCCGTACGACCGATGACGGCACGTCGATCCGCAGGCGCCGCCAGTGCCCCGACTGCTCCCGTCGTTTCACGACCGTGGAGACGTGCTCGCTGATGGTGGTCAAGCGGTCCGGCGTCACCGAGCCCTTCAGTCGTACCAAGGTCATCAACGGCGTGCGCAAGGCGTGCCAGGGGCGGCCGGTCACCGAGGACGCGCTCGCCCAGCTCGGCCAGCGGGTCGAAGAGGCGGTGCGGGCCACCGGAAGCGCCGAACTGACCACCCACGACGTGGGGCTGGCCATACTCGGCCCGTTGCAGGAACTCGACCTCGTCGCCTATCTGCGGTTCGCGTCCGTCTACCGGGCGTTCGACTCGCTCGAGGACTTCGAGGCCGCCATCGTGGAACTCAGGGAGACGGGGCGCTGCCCCGCCGTGGGGAACGAGGGAAGCGCGGGCGCCGCGGACACGGAGCGCCCGGAATGCGACCGCGGGTCCGGAGAGACCGTCCAGGTCCCCGTGCCCGCCACCGCCGCCGACTGACGGGAAGGCCGGCTCGGCCCGGCCGCCCGGCGGCGACCACAGACCTGCCGCGCGGGGCCGTACGGACGGCGCGCGCGGCATCGGACACACAATGTGCCATGGGAAGAACGTGGCACTTCAGGGCGTTTTAGCCTGAAACAGGGAGACGGCATGACAGAGACGGCGAGCGGTCCGGCACGAGGTTCCCGCGCCAAGGGCACCAAGGCCAGCAAGGGACTGCGCATCGAGCGTATCCACACCACCCCCGGCGTGCACCCGTACGACGAGGTGGAGTGGGAACGCCGTGACGTCGTCATGACCAACTGGCGCGACGGCTCGATCAATTTCGAGCAGCGTGGCGTCGAGTTCCCCGGTTTCTGGCCGGTGAACGCGGTCAACATCGTCACCAGCAAGTACTTCCGGGGCGCCGTGGGCACCCCGCAGCGCGAGGTGAGCCTCAGGCAGCTCATCGACCGCATCGTGAAGACGTACCGGAAGGCCGGCGAGGACTACAAGTACTTCGTCTCGCCCGCCGACGCCGAGATCTTCGAGCACGAGCTGGCGTACGCGCTCCTGCACCAGATCTTCAGCTTCAACAGCCCCGTCTGGTTCAACGTCGGGACGCCGCAGCCCCAGCAGGTCTCCGCCTGTTTCATCCTGTCCGTCGACGACTCCATGGAGTCGATCCTCGACTGGTACAAGGAAGAGGGGATGATCTTCAAGGGCGGCTCCGGTGCCGGCCTGAACCTCTCCCGTATCCGCTCCTCGAAGGAGCTCCTCTCCTCGGGCGGCAACGCCTCCGGTCCCGTCTCCTTCATGCGCGGCGCCGACGCCTCCGCGGGAACGATCAAGTCGGGCGGCGCCACCCGCCGCGCGGCCAAGATGGTCATCCTCGACGTCGACCACCCCGACATCGAGGACTTCATCGAGACCAAGGTCAAGGAAGAGGAGAAGATCCGCGCCCTGCGCGACGCGGGCTTCGACATGGACCTGGGCGGCGACGACATCACGTCCGTCCAGTACCAGAACGCCAACAACTCGGTCCGCGTGAACGACACGTTCATGAAGGCGGTCGAGCAGGGCGGCAAGTTCGGCCTCACCTCGCGCATGACCGGCGAGGTCATCGAGGAGGTCGACGCCAAGTCGCTCTTCCGCAAGATGGCCGTGGCCGCCTGGGCCTGCGCCGACCCGGGCATCCAGTACGACGACACGATCAACCAGTGGCACACGTGCCCGGAGTCCGGCCGTATCAACGGCTCGAACCCCTGCAGCGAGTACATGCACCTGGACAACACGTCCTGCAACCTCGCGTCGCTGAACCTCATGAAGTTCCTGAAGGACGACGGCAAGGGCCGCCAGTCCTTCGAGGTCGAGCGCTTCGCCAAGGTGGTCGAGCTCGTCATCACCGCGATGGACATCTCCATCTGCTTCGCGGACTTCCCGACCCAGAAGATCGGCGAGAACACCCGCGCCTTCCGTCAGCTGGGCATCGGCTACGCCAACCTCGGCGCCCTCCTGATGGCGACCGGTCACGCGTACGACTCCGACGGCGGCCGCGCCCTGGCCGGCTCCATCACCTCGCTGATGACCGGCACCTCGTACCGCCGCTCCGCCGAGCTCGCCGCGGTCGTCGGCCCGTACGACGGCTACGCCCGCAACGCGCAGCCGCACCAGCGGGTCATGAAGCAGCACTCCGACGCCAACGCCGTGGCCGTCCGTGCGGACGACCTGGACACGCCGATCTGGGCCGCCGCCACGGAGGCCTGGCAGGACGTACTGCACCTGGGCGAGAAGAACGGCTTCCGCAACGCGCAGGCCTCGGTCATCGCCCCGACCGGCACCATCGGTCTCGCGATGTCCTGCGACACCACCGGCCTCGAGCCCGACCTCGCGCTGGTCAAGTTCAAGAAGCTCGTCGGCGGCGGCTCGATGCAGATCGTGAACGGCACCGTCCCGCAGGCCCTGCGACGCCTTGGCTACCAGGAGGAGCAGATCGAGGCGATCGTCGCCCACATCGCCGAGAACGGCAATGTCGTCGACGCCCCGAGCCTCAAGCACGAGCACTACGAGGTCTTCGACTGCGCCATGGGCGAGCGCTCCATCTCCGCGATGGGCCACGTCCGCATGATGGCCGCGATCCAGCCCTGGATCTCCGGCGCGCTCTCCAAGACGGTCAACCTGCCGGAGACGGCGACCGTCGAGGACGTCGAAGAGGTCTACTTCGAGGCGTGGAAGATGGGCGTCAAGGCGCTCGCGATCTACCGCGACAACTGCAAGGTCGGCCAGCCCCTCTCCGCCAAGACCAAGGACAAGCCCGCGACCGACGCCGTCACGGCGAAGGCCGAGGCGACCATCCGTGAGACGGTCGAGAAGGTCGTCGAGTACCGCCCGGTGCGCAAGCGCCTCCCCAAGGGCCGTCCCGGCATCACCACCTCCTTCACGGTGGGCGGCGCCGAGGGCTACATGACCGCCAACTCCTACCCGGACGACGGTCTCGGCGAGGTCTTCCTGAAGATGTCGAAGCAGGGCTCCACCCTCGCGGGCATGATGGACGCCTTCTCGATCGCGGTCTCCGTGGGTCTGCAGTACGGCGTGCCCCTGGAGACGTACGTCTCGAAGTTCACCAACATGCGCTTCGAGCCGGCCGGCATGACGGACGACCCGGACGTGCGGATGGCGCAGTCGATCGTCGACTACATCTTCCGCCGTCTGGCGCTGGACTTCCTGCCGTTCGAGACGCGTTCCGCGCTCGGCATCCACTCGGCGGACGAGCGTCAGCGTCACCTGGAGACCGGTTCCTACGAGCCGTCCATGGACGATGTCGACATGGACGTCGAGGGCCTCGCGCAGTCCGCGCCCCGCGCGCAGGAACTGAGGGCCGTCGTCGCCCCCGTGGCCGAGGTCGCGGTGGCCGAGCCCGCCCCGAGGCAGGCTCACACCAGTGCCGAACTGGTGGAGATGCAGCTGGGCATCCAGGCGGACGCCCCGCTGTGCTTCTCCTGCGGTACGAAGATGCAGCGGGCCGGTTCCTGCTACATCTGCGAGGGCTGCGGTTCGACCAGCGGCTGCAGCTGATCGCGACCGTCCTCCATGTGTCCCTGCCCGGGGTTTCGAGGGCAGTCGTGACACGCGGGGCATGAGGCGCGGGTGAGAGAGCGGTGCGGCCCCCGGAGAGACTGTCTCCGGGGGCCGCACTGTTTGGCGGAGGGCGTCCGTCCGGTCACCGGTGGTCACCGTGCTTCTGGACATCCGTCAGGGACGGCCCCGGCGCCCTGACGGGAGCGTCGTCGAGCCGTCCGTCAGGAGCGGTGCCTCCTCCGGCTCACCGAAGAAGGCCGGACGATCACCGCCGGCTCACTGCATGTTCTCGAGGTGCGGGTGGTCGAACGACGTGGGGCAGCGGTAGATCTGCATGTTGTAGCCGCGGCCGATCTGGACCATCGGAGGGTCGGGCGGACGCCGGATCCCGACAGGACCGGTGTGGTCGCGGTCCTCGAGCGGAATCCAACTGCCGCTTCCGCCGTCCCATTCCCCCGAACTGACGGTCAGGAGCGGCCGGTATTCCGCGCCGCAGGTCTCGCAGTTCATGGGCCACGGGTCGCGGAAGCTCCAGGGACCCCACCCGCCGGCCTTCCAGCCGGGGGCGACGCTGTGCTCGTACTGGTAGTAGGCGCCGCCGGGGTGGCCTTCGTCCTCCGGGTGCAACTCGGCCCACAGGTCGCGTCCCCAGTCGTGGAGGCGGCTCGCGAGTTCGCCGGGCAGCTCGTGGGGTGCCGGGTACTCGGTGACGACCTCGGGATGCAGCACACAGGGCTCGGGCACGTAGTCGCCGTAGTGGTCGACGTCGAGCGGGGCGGGCGGTTCGCCGAGCACCTCGTGGACGTCGGAGGAGTTACGCCACACGAGGTGGGCCGTGGGCATGGCCTCCTCCTCGTGATCGAGTGGGCACCACAGCACCTGGAGGACGTCGGTTCCCTCGGGGCAGGGGAGTCCGGGCACGTCGCGCAGATAGAGCTGCGCGACCGGCAGGAGCGGATTCGGCCCGTCGTGCGGAGGGTGCCCTTCCTCAAACCTGTCGAGGCGCTCCCGCTGCTCCGCCGTGAGGAGGTCCTCGCGCGAAGACCGGGGCCGGAGCCACGCGGCTTCCAGCAGGTCCCTGTGCCGGCGGACGTCGTCCAGCGACACCGGCAGGTCCCCGTGGTCGTGGTCGTCACCGCATGCGGGCCAGTCCTCGCCGACGGGCCACAGCAGCGGGCCGCCGACCGAGCTCTCGTGGACGGTGGGTCGGCCCGGCCGAGGATGCAGGCGGACGGCCTGCCGTGCCAGCGGTCCCAGCTCGGGGAACACGGCGGCCACGTCGATCGGCCGGGGCGGAGTGGTCCTCGCCATCTGAACTCCTTCACCTCACCTGCAAACGTCCGGCGGACTGTATCCCCACGCCCTGACACACCCGCCGGCAGCCGGGCGGAGGGGGCGTCAGGTCCGGCCGGTCCCACGGCGGAAGGGCGGCGCGACCGCAGGCTGTGCCGCCCTCCGGCGTCCTCCGGGCCCGCGGAGAGCCCGACTTCCCGGGCGAGGGACGGTCCTCGCGGGAGGAACGTCCCCGCGGGCAGGGAGCGCCCGGGGTGCGGTTCAGGAGTCGTGCCGACGGCCCATGACCGCGGGGAACTCCGCCGGGGTCGTGTCGTAGCCGTGGATGCCCGGGTGGAAGGTCCACTCCCCGGAGTCGTCGCGGACGAACTCGCCGACCGTCGCGGCCGTCGCGCCCAGGACCCCGCCGAAGTTGTCCTCCGCCAGGGCGGTGTAGCCCTCGCGCATGCGCAGACCGGGGTTGAGCACGCCGACGAACGCCTTGTGACCGGAGCGCTGCTGGATCAGGACGCCGACCACCACACGCGTGTAGCGGCTGTTGAGGCGGTCCAGCTCCAGCGTCATGACCTCGTCCCAGCCGTAGCCCTTGCCGTCCTTGCTGTCCCGGTTCAGATAGATGGTGCCGTCCGGCGAGCGGCTGTCGAAGTGCACCACGTAGACGGGAGTTCCGTACGCGTCGCCGGCTTCGTAGGTCGCCGCGATGATGTCGAGATCGGTCGCGGGCTCACCGACGGGACTGGGGTCCCATTTCACCGCGAGCTCGACCTTGCGTATCCCCTTGTTGAGACCGTTCATCCGAATCTCCCCCTCCCCGCGTTCCATCCACTTCCTGCCCCAACTGCTGTGCGGTCAGGTTCGGTTGTCCATCGTGCCACGCGCGCGGGAGCGCTCGCGCGGGCGCACTCCGCCGGAGTGTGACCGACGCCACGCTCCGTGGCCTTACGATGGCGCGGTGCTGGTCAAGTGGATTCGCTGCACCGTGGTGGACCGCCGCGGTTTCGAGCGCGGGCAGCGAAAGTGGGCGGGGCTTCTGGGTGAGCCGGGATTCCGGGGACAGGGCGGGGGCTGGAGCCGGGGGCGGTCCGGTGTGGCGCACATCTTCACCTTCTGGGAGAGCCGTGCCTTCTACGACTCCTTCATGGCCCGCTCGCACGATCGGCTCGCCACCGCTCAGTCCGGGACTTTCAAGGACGCGCAGGTCAAGCTCTTCGATCACCGGTTCGACGTGAAGACCGGCTTCGAGCCGCGCTTCACGGACGCCGACGTGCTGAGAGTGGCCCACTGTCGTGTCCACGAGGACCGGGCCGAGCACTTCGCGCTGATGCAGGAGAAGGTCTGGAACCCTGCGATGGCCGGGTCGCCCGGCATGGTGCGGGGGCTGTTCGGCGAGGCGCCGGGCCACGAGTTCCTGGTCCTGTCCATGTGGCTGTCGGCCGCCGAGCACGGCAAGTACCGCGCCGAGCGCGTGGAGCGGCTCACGCTGCGTGCCCAGACGGATACCGATGTCGCGGCCCTCGCGGGCGACATAGTGGCGCTGGAACCCGCCTGGACGGTCTGAAGGCGTGGTGACCATGGGTGCCCGATGTGGGGGACGCGTGTGATCTGTGCCGTATGGAGCCCGTACGAGTGCTCGATCGGCCATGACCCGAATTAGGGTCTTGGCATGGTAAGACCACGGCGCATCGTCCTTGTCCGGCACGGCGAGTCAGCGGGCAACGCGGATGACACCGTGTACGAACGCGAGCCCGACCACGCTCTCGCGCTCACCGAGAAGGGCTGGCAGCAGGCCGAGGAGACCGGAAAGCGGTTGCGCGAGGTGCTGGGACGCGAGCGCGTCAGCGTGTACGTGTCCCCGTACCGGCGTACGCACGAGACGCTTCGTGCCTTTCACCTCGACCCCGAGCTCATGCGGGTGCGCGAGGAGCCCCGGCTGCGCGAGCAGGACTGGGGCAACTGGCAGGACCGCGACGACGTACGCCTTCAGAAGACGTACCGGGACGCCTATGGGCACTTCTTCTACCGCTTCGCCCAGGGTGAGTCCGGCGCCGACGTGTATGACCGGGTCGGCGGCTTCCTGGAGAGCCTGTACCGCAGCTTCGAGGCGCCCGACCATCCGCCGAACGTGCTCCTGGTGACCCACGGTCTGGCCATGCGCCTGTTCTGCATGCGCTGGTTCCACTGGACGGTGGCCGAGTTCGAGGCGCTGTCGAATCCGGGGAACGCGGAGATGCGGATGCTCGTCCTCGGCGACGACGACAAGTACACGCTCGACCGGCCCTTCGAGCGCTGGCGTGATCCGGAGCCGTACGGGGTCAGCGGGATAGAGTGGCAGGGCGATGACCGCTGACACCTCTCCCGACGCACGCATGGGCCGCGCCCTGGCCAGCCTGCGTGGACTCGCGGTGGGGGACGCGCTGGGCTCACAGTTCTTCGTGCCCGCGCACTACCCGCTGCTCAAGCGCCGCGATCTTCCGCCCGGCCCCTGGCAGTGGACGGACGACACCGAGATGGCCTCCTCCGTGGTGGCCGTCCTGGCCCGGCACCGCCGCATCGACCAGGACGCACTGGCCCGCTCCTTCGCCGAGCACCACGACTTCGACCGCGGTTACGGCCCCGCGGTCAACCGGCTGCTGCGACAGGTCCGGGAAGGCGGCGACTGGCGACAGCTGGCCTCCGCCCTCTTCAAGGGGCAGGGTTCGTGGGGCAACGGCGCGGCCATGCGGATCGCCCCCCTGGGGGCCTGGTACGCGGACGACCCCGAGCAGGCGGTCCACCAGGCGGAGATCTCGGCGTACCCCACCCACCAGCACCGCGAGGGCGTCGTCGGCGCCATGGCCGTCGCCGCGGCCGCCGCCCTGGCGGCCGACCCGGCGGGGCCACCGAGCCCCAGGGCGCTGCTCGACGGTGTCATCGCGCTCGTGCCGCGCAGCGCCGTGGGTGCGGGGCTGCGCAGGGCCCGGGACATGCTCGACTACGGGGACACCGCGACGGTCGCAGCCGTACTGGGCTGCGGGCGGCGCACGACGGCGCACGACACGGTGCCGTTCGCGCTCTGGTCGGCGGCCCGGACTCTCGGCGACTACGAAGCGGCCTTCTGGGCGACGGCCCAGGTGGGCGGCGACATGGACACGACCTGTGCCATCGTCGGCGGAGTGGTCGCCTCCGGAAAGGCGGGGGCCCCACCGGGGGAGTGGGTGACGCGGACGGAGAGCCTGCCGCGGTGGATGGCCGTCGCGGCGTAGGCGGGGTGCCGCTGGTCGCCATGGCCTCTCCGCCGTCCGCGAAGGCGACGTGAGCGGCGCTGCGGCCTCTGGGTCCGTCCCTCACGTTCCTCGGAGCGGTGACCCGTCCGGTTCGCGATGCGCGGCCGGGACGGTGTCCCGGCCGCGATGCGTGACGGCGTGGTGCCGCGCGCTGCGGAAGGCCTGACCGCGGACCGCACCGGTCGTCCCCGGGCCGGGTCCGGCCTCCGCGGCTCTCCTCGTCAGACTCCGGCCGGTCCCGCCGTGCCGGCCAGGGCTTCCAGGTCGCTCTTGCGGACGCGGATCACCACGGAAGCGGTGATCAGGGCCAGTACGGCCATCGCGACGGCCGGGACGAAGGCGGTCGAGATGCCGTGGGCGAGCACGTCGTGGCCCCAGGGCGCGGGCAGTTGATGCGTTTTGGCGAACTCCGCCTTCTGCTCCGGCGAGGAGCCGGTCAGGAACTTCGGCACCTGCTTCTTCGCCTCGCCCCGGCTTGCGGTGCCGAAGACCGTGGTCAGGATGGAGAGACCGAGCGAACCACCCACCTGCTGCGTGACGTTGAGAAGTCCGGAGGCCGCGCCCGCCTCGTGCTGGGCCACACCGGAGACCGCGGTGACGGTCAGCGTCACGAAGTTCAGTCCCATGCCGAAGGCGAAGAGCAGCATCGGACCGAGGATTCCGCCGACGTAGGTGCTGTCGGGGCTCATGAACGTCAGCCAGCCGAGCCCGACCGCCACGAGGGCGGAACCGCCCATCATGAAGGGCTTGGGCCCCAGTACGGGAAGGAACCGCTGCGAGAGAGCCGCGCCGATACCGATCGCCGCCGTCACCGGGAGGAAGGCAAGGCCCGCCTGGATCGGGGTGTATCCCAGGACGTTCTGCACGAACAGCACGATGAAGAAGAACATCCCGAACATCGCCGCGGCCAGGCTGAGCATGATCACGTACGTGCCGGAGCGGTTGCGGTCGGCGAACATCTTCAGCGGGGTGATCGGCTCCTTCGCCCGGGTCTCGGTGAAGGCGAAGGCCAGCAGCAGGAGCAGTGCCGCGACGAACGACCCGATGGTGAGACCGTCCCGCCAGCCCTCCGCCGCGGAGCGGATGAAGCCGTACACGAGGGTGGCCATACCGGCCGTCGAGGTCAGCGCGCCCGCGATGTCGAACCGTCCGGGATGGCGTTCCGACTCGTTGATGTACATCGGTGCGAGCACCGCGATCAGCACGCCGATGGGCACGTTGACGAAGAGCACCCAGCGCCAGTCGAGCCACTCGGTGAGCATGCCGCCCGCGAGGAGCCCGATCGCGCCACCGCCCGCGGAGACCCCGGCGAAGACGGCGAAGGCCCTGTTGCGTTCCGGGCCTTCCGGGAAGGTCGTGGTGATGAGCGCCAGCGCGGTGGGCGACGCGATCGCGCCACCCACGCCCTGGAGGGCGCGCGCGGCCAGCAACTGCCAGGGTTCCTGGGCGAGTCCGCCGAGCAGCGAGGCGAGCGTGAAGAGCAGGATGCCGGTCATGAAGACCCGGCGACGACCGAGGATGTCGCCTGCCCTGCCGCCGAGCAGCAGCAGGCCGCCGAAGGTGAGGGTGTACGCGCTGACCACCCAGGTCAGGTCGGTTGTGCTGAACTTGAGCGCGTCTTGAATGTGCGGGAGGGCAATGTTCACAATCGTCGCGTCGAGTACCACCATGAGTTGGCAGGCCGCGATGACGGCGAGCGCGAGGCCGGGATGTCCTTCCCGACGGGCCGCTCCTGGCTTCGAATCCTGAATCAACTGAGAGGTTGTCACTATGGGTCCCCCACAAGTGCGTTAGTGAACGCTCGCGTTCACTGTCGCGTCAACGGTAGTGAGTCCCCGACAGTGAACGCAAGCGTTCACTGAAGTCGCTGCCGCGTGACGTCGTTCGGCCGCCCGCGCCGGTACCGAACGCACCCGACCGGAGCGGCCCTCGCCCCAAAGGGTCTCGCCTCCGGCCCCACCCCCAGTCCCCCGCCTCCTCGCACAACGGAGACACGCAGATGGTTACTTCGCGTTGGACGGCCGCCCCCGCTCAGGCGGCCTCACTGCGCCGACGCGGTGCTGTGCTCGAACGCGCGATCCTCGATGCCGCACTGGAGCAGCTCAGTACGGTCGGCTGGAGCGGCCTCACCATGGAAGGCGTCGCCGCGCGGGCCCAGACGGGGAAGGCGGCCGTCTACCGCCGGTGGCCCTCCAAGGAGGATCTTGTCGCGGACGCGCTGAAGGCCGGGCTGCCGAGTCTGGCCGAGGCCCCCGACCTGGGGAGTGTCCGGGAGGACCTGCTGGAGCTGTGCCGGCTGGTGCGGGAGGCGATGTACTCGCAACCCGGATTCGCTCTTCGATCAGTACTTCACGAATGCGACGTGGCGCAGGCCGAACGCTTCCACAGCGTGATCCTCGGCGGGGTCATCGAGCCGACGACGCACCTGCTGCAGGACATCGTCCGCCGGGGTATCGAGCGGGGAGAGGTGCGTCCGGACGCCGCGAACCCCTACGTCTTCGACGCCATTCCGGCGATGATGATGTACCGCTCCAAGGTGTGCGCGAGCGAATGGAGTGAGCGGGATCTGGAGGAGATGATCGACCAGCTGATGGTTCCGCTGCTGCGGCGCGACGGTGCCTGAACCGGGTCGGAGGCGGGGCACCGGCCGCCGCGGGAAACCCTGGTGTCACGAGGGGCTCCGGGCGGCGTACGCTGAGGGTGCCATGCCGTACGAACCACCCACCCACACTGTCGAGCGCTCCCTCCGCGCCACGACCGGAGCGAAGACCATCGCCGGCGTCGACGAGGTGGGCCGCGGTGCATGGGCCGGCCCGGTCACCGTCTGTGCCGCGGTCACGGGTCTGCGCCGTCCCCCCGAAGGTCTCACCGACTCCAAGCTCCTCACCGTCAAGCGGCGAACCGCCTTGGCCGTGGAGTTGGAGAAGTGGGTGACGTCGTACGCCCTGGGGCATTCCTCTCCGGAGGAGATCGACGAACTGGGGATGACGGCGGCCCTGCGCCTCGCGGCGGTACGGGCCCTGGAAGCCTTGCCCGTCCGGCCCGACGCGGTCATCCTCGATGGGAAGCACAACTACCTCGGGTCGCCGTGGCGGGTCCGCACGGTGATCAAGGGTGACCAGTCCTGCGTGGCCGTCGCGGCGGCCTCGGTGATCGCCAAGGTTCAGCGCGACAAAATGATGGCCGAACTGGGTGTCGACCATGCAGACTTCGCCTTTGCGGCCAACGCCGGGTATCCGTCTCCCGTGCACAAGGCCGCACTGGCGGAGCGGGGCCCCACCCCGTACCACCGGCTGACATGGGCGTATCTTGATGCGCTGCCCCAGTGGCGGCACCTCAAGAAGGTCCGCGGCTGGGCGGACGGAAGCGGTTCGGAGATCGAGGGTCAGCTCGGCTTCGATTTCTGACGGTTCCGCTCGCACTCCTGTGCCACCCGCCGACGCGAGTCGCACCGGCGTTTGATAAAAATCAGCTCATGCCTCTCATTCCCGAGGAGCCTCAGATTCACGAGAGTGCCCAGGGTCCCCGCGCGGCTTCGGCCAGTGGCCGTACCGCGCCGACCCCTCGTCCCGTACCCGGTCCCCGTCCCGTGGCTCCGCCGCGTCCCGGACGTCCGGGACCTGTCAGGCCGATGCCGGCCCAACGCACCCCGCGCGAGCCGGTCGTGGCCGCGCCGGGGTCTTCCGTCCCGGCGGCCGCACCCGCTGCCGCCACCCCGCAGATCCAGCTGATCCCGGCCTCGGCCGAGGGTGCGCTGGACGCCGCCGAAGAAGCGGTCGACCTGCTGTTGGAGTCGGGCCGTGCCCCCGGTGAGGTGCTGGTGATCACCACCGGCCAACCGCACCCGTGGGCCGTGCACGAGCTCTCCTTCGGCGAAACCGCCTACTGGGCGCAGCTCGACGCGGGCGACGACGTGTTCTACGCCGAAGCCTCCGTCGTGGGCCGGGCCAAGTCCCGTCCCGTCGTCGTGGTCGCCGTCAACGGCGGTTCCGACACTGTCGCCACCGCTCTGCCCCTGGCCCTCGGCCGGGCCGGCGCCCTGCTGATCGTCTGCGGTGACCCGCAGCAGATCAACTCGGTTCTGGGCGCCGGAGTCTGAACGAGTCCCGGACGCCGTCCCAGGCCGTCCGGGGCTCGCTCGGAACCGCCGCACCGTGGTGAGTCGGCGTGGTGACGTACGCGAGGTGATCGTTTCGGCGTGCCCGCAGATCACTGGGTACGCCACGATCGCGGCGCGATCGCGGTAGAGACCCCGCGCGCGGGGTCGCCCGTGGAGGACTGCTCGGTGAGGCGGCCTGTCGGTCGTGGACCGGCGGTGGGCGGGCCCTCCGGTGTCCGGTGCGGCTGATCGGCGACGCCGCGGTCGGCTATCGGCAACGCCGCGGTCGACGGACGGACCGTCGGCGGGCCCGCCCGCTCCCAGGCGCCTTTCTGGACGTCCTGAGCGGCTCCGAACTGGCCGGATCATGCGTCGCCGCGGCGGTCCGCGCCTGCGCCGGCTGACCTGCCCGCCCCCGGGTGCCCTCCCGTGCGGTGACTTCCCATCGGGTGCGGTCCCGCCCGGTGGCCGTCCGTTCAGGAGGCATCCCGGCAAGCCGCTGCCCGCCAGGGGCCGGTACCGGGATGCCGACTGTTCGAAGCGCCCGTCGGTGCCCGAGGCGTGGGAATCAGCGGGCGGCCGCCCGCCGCAACACCTCCGACGCGACGCCTCCGGTGCGCGGCAGTGGTGGCGGTGCGTCGGACATGGCGAAGGGCTCCGGTGGTGAGTCCGTGTTCGGACGACGTCCACCCCGGCCTTCGCCGAGAACCTGCCAGCCGTCGTGCGTCAGCGTGATGTACGCCCCGCAGCGCAGCCCGTGCAAGGTGCACGCGTCACGCAGCCCCCACATCCACGCCCCGTCCTCCTGTGTCCAACGCGCGTCGCCCTCACGGCAGTAGAGCAGGACCGCCGTGCGCACCGGGGTGCGCCGCCGCAGGTCGTGCGGGATGACCCGGCGCAGCTGTGCGAGCAGGGCGTTGCGGAACATCCAGCCGTCGGCCGGAGTCGGCAGTCGGACGAACGAGGCGCTCGCGCTCAGCCGCTCGTCCGCGTCGAGCACGGCCACGATCGCTGTCGCCGGTCTGGGCCGGTGCCGAGCGTGCAGACCACTGACGACCTCGCGGGGACTGCGCAGAAGCGGAATGCCCGCGGCTGCCCATTCGGCGGGTTCGAGCATGCGGGTCAGTGAATTGGCGGAAGCGGCGGACAGATCGGCGGACGTCGACATGGATGCCGCCGAGGACGGAGCGAATCCGAAGGTCACGGTCCTCCCTTCGGCTACGCGCCCACACTGCGGGCGGGGTCGGACTGGGGGAGCGCACGTCGCGGCAGAGCCCTACCGGACCACGGGCGAGCCGTGCGGGGAGCGGACTTCAATTCTTCCTGTCGAACTTGGTTGCGGCAACGAGCAATTGGGGCCACCGACCGAATTCTTACTATACGCCGTTTATATCCTTGCCCAGTGTTCTCGGTGACGACACATGGTTCACGCCTGTACGGCCAGGACCAGCGGCAACACTCCCTGCGCCCCGGACCGGCGGAGCAGTCGTGCGGCGACCGCGAGCGTCCATCCGGTCTCCGTCGCGTCGTCCACGAGCAGCACCGGGCCCGCCGCCGCTCTCAGCGCCTCGGCCAGCGAAGGAGGCACGGACAGTGCGCCGTCGAGCGCCTTGAGACGCTGGGCGCTGTTGCTCCGCGCGAGCTGCGAGGCCTCGCCGACGTACTCCACGGACCCCAGCAGCGGCAGTCGGCCGATCTCCGCGATCCGCGCGCCCAGTGACTGGATCAGTTGCGGACGTGTGCGTGAGGCCATGGTGACGACGCCCACGGGTCGCGGCTGTGCGTCGGGCCGTCCCGATGCCCAGCCGCCCGGCCCCTTCGCCCAGTCGGTGAGCACACCGACCACGGCCTGCGCCACATCGTCCGGCACGGGTCCGTCCGAGGCCTGACGGGCGAGCAGGGGACGAAGGCGGTTGCCCCAGCCGATGTCCGAGAGCCGTCCCAGGGCACGCCCCGCCGCGGCCTGTTCGCCCACCGGGATACGGCCTTTCAGATCGACGCCGACCGCCGGCAGGCCCGTCGGCCACATCTTGCGGGGCTCGACGTCGACGCCCGCGCGGCTCAGCTCGCCGTGGGCCGCGTCGAGCGCCGACGAGGAGACGGACGCCTCGAACCGGGCTCCCGCACAGGTGTCACAGCGTCCGCACGGTGCGGCCCGCTCGTCGTCCAGCTGCCGCCGCAGGAACTCCATCCGGCAGCCGGTCGTCGAGACGTAGTCGCGCATCGCCTGCTGCTCCGTGGCCCGCTGTTCGGCCACCCACGCGTAGCGCTCGCTGTCGTACGTCCAGGGAACGCCGGTGGAGACCCAGCCGCCCTGGACACGTCGTACCGCTCCGTCCACGTCGAGCACCTTGAGCATCGTCTCCAGACGGGACCGGCGCAGCTCCACCAGTGGTTCGAGGGCGGGCAGCGAGAGCGGTCTGCCGGCGCGGGCCAGGACGTCCAGGGTGCGGCGCACCTGCTCCTCCGGAGGGAAGGCGATCGACGCGAAGTACTGCCAGATCGCCTGGTCCTCCTTCCCCGGCAGCAGGAGCACTTCGGCGTGCTTCACGCCGCGGCCCGCGCGTCCCACCTGCTGGTAGTACGCGATGGGAGAAGACGGGGAGCCCAGGTGCACCACGAATCCGAGGTCGGGCTTGTCGAAACCCATGCCCAGCGCCGACGTGGCGACCAGGGCCTTGACCCGGTTGGCGAGCAGGTCCTCCTCGGCCTGCTGGCGGTCGGCGTTCTCCGTTTTCCCGGTGTACGACGCCACCGTGTGCCCGGCCTGGCGGAGGAAAGCGGTGACCTCCTCGGCTGCGGCCACGGTGAGTGTGTAGATGATGCCGGAACCCGGCAGGTCGTCCAGGCGCTCGGCGAGCCAGGCCATCCGGTGGGCCGCGTCCGGCAACTGCAGCACGCCGAGACTCAGGCTCTCCCGCTCCAGCGGTCCGCGCAGGACGAGCGCGTCCGTGCTCGCACCGGTGCCCAGCTGCTCGGCCACATCCGCGGTCACGCGCGCGTTGGCCGTCGCCGTGGTGGCCAGGACGGGGACGCCGGGCGGAAGATCGGCGAGCATCGTGCGCAGTCTCCGGTAGTCCGGCCGGAAGTCGTGCCCCCAGTCGGAGATGCAGTGGGCCTCGTCGACCACGAGCAGGCCGGTCGCCGCCGCCAGCTTGGGCAGCACCTGATCGCGGAAGTCCGGATTGTTGAGCCGCTCGGGACTCACCAGGAGCACGTCGACCTCGCTCGCGGCCACCTCGGCCTGGATGGTCTCCCACTCCTCCGTGTTGGACGAGTTGATGCTGCGCGCGCGGATGCCGGCGCGGGCCGCCGCCTCGACCTGGTTGCGCATCAGGGCGAGGAGCGGGGAGACGATGACGGTGGGCCCGGCACCCCGCTCGCGCAGCAGCGCGGTCGCGACGAAGTACACCGCGGACTTGCCCCAGCCGGTGCGCTGCACGACCAGCGCTCTGCGCTTGTCGGCCACCAGGGCCTCGATGGCGCGCCACTGGTCCTCGCGCAACCGGGCCTCGCCCGCCGGGGCGCCGACTAGGCGGGCGAGTACGGCATCGGCCGCGATGCGCAGGTCTTCGCCGGACGTGGGTCCCGGGTCTTCGTTGGTCATGGCCCCATGCAACCCGATGAGTCGGACATCGCGCGAATGAGACCACCGCGTTGTGGACAACTTGTGTCGTGCGCATGGTCATGGTTATCCACAGGCCGAAGCGGGATTTCGTGATCCGCGGGATGGTCACGGCATGACGAATCACAACGAAGCGGCCGGTGCGTCCGGCGACAGCGACATCAGCGGGCGCGGTGGGCACGGGGGAGAGGACGCGCACGGCGGACACGATGACGGCGGTGCGCGCGGCGGACAGGACGAGTGCGGGGCCCACGGCACGCGCAGCGGACGGTGGAAGAAGCGGCCCCGGCACGACGGACGCGATCTGCCCGGCGGGCACCAGGTCACCCTGCGGACACCGGCCGAGCTGGCGGACGCCCTGCCGTACCTGCTCGGGTACCGGCCGGAGGACAGCGTCGTGCTCGCCGCCCTGCACGACGGGGAGAGGCGGGGCCGCTTCGGCGGGCGGGCGCGGCTCGGCATCCCGGCCCAGCCGGACGACTGGCCGTCCGTGGCCGAGCAGCTGGCGCACGGGCTGGTGAAGGGAAGTGAGCGCAGGGGGGCCCGCCCGGGGAGCATCGTCGTGTACCTCTGCCAGGAGCCCGGGAGCGGCGAGTCGGGCCGGGACGTCATGGAGCGGCTGCGCCCGCTCGCCCAGTTGCTGCGGACGGCCTGCGGCCGCCTCGACGTGCCGGTGATCGAGGCCCTCTGCATCTCCGACGGCCGCTTCTGGTCGTACTGCTGCCCCGGCCGGGGATGCTGCTCACCCGACGGAGAGACGATGGGACTGCCCGGCACCTCCGTCCTCGCCGCCGCGGCGACCTACGCGGGCCTCCAGGTGCGCGGAACTCTCCGAGAGCTCACGGCTCGCCTCATCCCCTGGGAGCGCGGGGCCGCGGTGGATCAGGAGGTGGCGCTCGATGCGGCGAACAGAGCTTTGATTCCCAGGATCCTGGACGACGAGAGCCGCACGGCCCTGTCCGAGGAGACACTCGAACAGGCGCGACGGCTCCTGAAACGGTTCGCGGACGCTCCACCCGTCTCCGGTGTCCGTCCGGCCGACCTCCGCGACGACGGACTCCTGGAAGCCGAGGAGGCCGCCACCCTGATCCTCGGCCTTCAGGACCGTACGACCCGCGACCGCGCCGCCGAGTGGATGGAGGGCGACGAGGCCGGCCCGGCCCTGCGACTCTGGCGGGCGCTGGCCCGCCGCTGTGTCGGCTCCTACGGCGAGCACGCCGCGGCCCCTCTCACCCTCGCCGGATGGGTCGCCTGGTCGAGCGGTGACGAACTGGAGGCCCGAGAAGCCCTCGCCATGGCCCTGGGCGCCGATCCCGACTACCTCTTCGCGCGCCTTCTGCACCAGGCGTGCAACGAGGGACTGGACCCCGAGTCGATCCGTCGTTGCCTGCGCGCGGAGCGCACCGGCCGGCCGGGGGCTGAATTGGCGCGGCCGTCCGGAACCGACCGCGCGGCACCCCTCGGGGCCGTGGAACCGTCACCGGACTCAGGGGCACCGGTTCCCCCTGGATCGTCCGACGTCACGGCGCAGCCCTCCGGGGCGGCTGGCCGTCGCCGGCGCAGGGCGCGACCGGCGGGGAGCGGGGAGACGCGCCTGAGCCGCCGCTCTCCCGGGGCGCGCGGTCTCCCCATGCTTCGGCCCGCTGAGGACGGCTCGCCCACCGGGGACGGGCCGGGGCGTGCGTTCGGGCGGACGACCGATCGGGCGAGGGCTCGCCGCGAGGACCGTCGCCGGGAGGTGGGGGAGGAGACATGAGCGGTCGCTTCCACCGAGTCCCCGAAGGCGGGGCGCGCGCATCCGCGTTCGCCCGGCGAATCCCCGGCGTGTTCGGCCGGCCCGTCGACCTCCCTGTCACGGATGGCCGTCCGTCCCGCCGCCATTCGGTCGGCTTCCGGCATCGAGGGCGTGACTCGGAGCAGGGCCGTTCCGTTCACCTGTGTGGCGGTACCCGCGGCCGGACCGCGCCGCCGAACACCCCCGACCCTCCGGATCTCCCGACCCGGCGCCGAGCGCGCCCGCAGCGCACCGAGCGCGGAGGAAGCCGCATGCCCATGCCCACCCCGCCCTCCGAGTCCGACGGCGACCTCCCGTCCTCGCGCGGCCCCGCGCGACACCTCAACCGCCGAGGCGGTTCGGCACCACCGTTCGCAGGAGTGGAGACCGCAATGAGCCCTTTCGCGGCGACGGCGGGTGCTCCCACGGCCCGCCCGGCACCGGTTCCCTTTCCGCGCCGGTCCACGGACCTGCCTCCCGTGCACACATCGCTCATCTGTGTCGCCCTGCCGGGACTGGCGATCTCCACGGAACAGGGACAGCTGACCGGTCGCGGACTGGACGGGTTCTACCGCGCGGGCCGGCGGATGCTTTCCCGCTGCCAGGTGAAGGTGGCGGGGCGTGAACCGCTCCCCGTACAGGCCCGGATGATCGGCGCCGACCGGGCCCGCTTCGTGGGGACGGTGCGCGCGTCCACCGACTCGGGCCCCGATCCGGACGTGATCGTGGAACGGACCAGGAGCGCGGACGGCACGGAGCGGATCGTCCTGCACAGCGCTGCCTCCCGCGCGCTGCGCCTCTCGCTGGAGGTCGCCCTCGGCACGGACCTCGCGGAACTCGGTTCGGTCGCCTCGGGCCGAGCGGGACCCGAACTGCCCGCCACCGTCAACGACTCGGGCCTCCGGTGGACCAGCCCCACGGGAAACTCCACCGTCACCGCCGACCCGCCACCCGCCGACGCCCTGGCCTCCGCGGGACTGCTCCGCTGGGAGCTGGAACTGCCGCCCGGCGGCACGCGCACCGTGGAGCTGCGGGTACGGCCCGACGGCGCGGGGCCCAACAGAGCCGTGGGGCGAGGCGCGGCGAGCCCGCTGGCCCAGGCCCAGGCCATGGGCGACGACCCCAGGATCCAGGCGCTCCTGCACACCGGCGTGGAGGATCTCCGGGCCCTGTTGCTGCGTGACCCCGCGCACCCGTCGGACCCGCACCTCGCGGCGGGCGCGCCGTGGCGCTGCGGCCTGGCACCGGCCGACGCGCTCGCCGCGGCCCGGATGACGCTGCCGCTCGGCACCCGCCTTGCCGCGGGCACCCTGCGCACTCTCGCCCGGACCCAGATCGCGGGCCAGGGAGCGCGATCCGGCCTGATCCCCGGGCCGCTCCGGGACGCGGGTCCCTGTCTGCCGCCGGGATGCACGGCAACCGAAGCGACCCTGCTGTTCCCCGTCCTCCTCGCGGAGGCTCGGCGCTGGGGGCTGGCGGAGCGGGCGACCGAGGAACTGCTGCCCGCCGCCGAGCGGTGCCTCGCCTGGTTGCGGACCACCGTGGGTGACGGCACCTACCTGCCCGACCCGCAACCCGGCGGGCCGTACCGCTGCGAGACGCAGGCCCACGCCCATCGGGCGGCCGTGCTGGGTGCCGACCTGCTCGACGAGACAGGCCGGCCCGGTGGCGCGGGACTGCGGCAGTGGGCGCAAGACCTGCGGGCGGCCTTTCACGAGGACTTCTGGGTCGAGGACAGAGGCGAGGAAAGACCCATGGCCGCCCGCGCCCCGGACGGGCGCCCGGTGCCGCAGCTCGGCGCGGGCACCGTCCACCTCCTGGACACGGGACTCCTCGGCTCCGGAGCCCTGGCCCCCGGCCTTCTGGACAAGACGCGGACCGAGCGGTTCGCGCGGGCGCTCGCAGGCCCCGCCATGGACTCGGGCTGGGGGCTGCGCAGCCTCGGCGCCAGGGAAGCGGCGTACAACCCCTTCGGCCATCGCAGCGGCGCCGTACGGGTCCACGAGACCGCCGTCGCCGTCGCCGGGCTGATCGCCGCCGGCCATGAAAGGGAGGCGAACGCCCTGTTGCAGGGGCTCCTGGCGGCCGCCGAGACCTTCGGGCACCGGCTGCCCGAGATGTACGCGGGCGAGCAGCGCACCCAGGGAAGCGCACCGGTGCCGCATCCCACGGCCTGCCGGCCCGCGGCCACGTCGGCGGCAGCCGTCGTGCTGCTCGTCACCGCCCTCGCGGGTATCCGCCCCGACGCCCCGGCGGGGACGGTGACACTGCGTCCGGCCGGCAGCGCACCCCTCGGTGAGATCGGGCTGACGGGACTGCGGATCGCGGGCGGACCCTTCTCCGTACGCATCAGCAGGCTCGGCCTCGCCATGGTCGAGGAGGCCGCCGACGGACTGCAGTTGGGGGCGTGACCTCGCGGGTGACCCCCCTCGGACCGTGGCCCGCGGAGTCCTCCGGAACGTGTCGCGATCGGAAGTGGATCACGGCCGGACGTGGTCGGCGAAGGGCGTGTTTATCGTCAAGGAGACGACTATGATCGCGGCATGCCCTACGACCCGTCTGCCTTTCCGCCCTTTGCCGTGACCGTGGACCTGGTCGTGCTGACCGTGCGCCGCCATGCCCTGTGCGCGCTGGCGGTACGCAGGGGCGAGCAGCCGTTCCAGGGCCGGTGGGCGCTGCCGGGCGGGTTCGTGCGGGCCGACGAGAATCTGGCGCAGGCGGCGGCGCGCGAGCTGGCCGAGGAGACCGGGCTGCGCGCCCACGACCCGTCCGCGCCGGCGCAGGACAACGGCGCGCACCTCGAGCAGCTGGCGACGTACGGCGACCCCGAACGCGACCCGCGCATGAGGGTCGTCAGCGTGGCCCATCTCGCGCTCGCCCCCGACCTGCCCACGCCCCGGGCCGGAGGTGACGCCAGGAGCGCGCGCTGGGCGCCGGTGGAGGAGCTGCTCCAGCAGGGTGGTTACGGCCGCGACGGCGAGCAGGCGGCGCCACTCGCCTTCGACCACGCGACGATCCTCGGGGACGGTGTGGAACGCGCCCGGTCCAAGATCGAGTACTCGTCGTTGGCCACCGCCTTCTGCCCGACCGAATTCACCGTCGGCGAGCTGCGCCGTGTCTACGAGGCGGTGTGGGGCGTCGCGCTCGATCCGCGCAACTTTCACCGCAAGGTGACGGGTACGCCGGGCTTCCTCGTGCCCACGGGAGGTACGACCACGCGCCAGGGAGGCCGCCCCGCCCAGCTGTTCCGCGCGGGCGGCGCCACCCTGCTCAATCCGCCCATGCTGCGCCCCGAAGTCTGACAATCAGACCTGCTCCGGGGCGGGAAGCTCGCGCGACAGAGGGACGGCCCGGCAGAGACCAGTCATCGGTGCCCGAAAAAACGGAAATGTCGCGCTATCTTGCTGTGAGTGATCCAGGCCATCGGACTGACCAGCAACCCCCGCAGAGAGCTTCCGCCCGCTGTCGACGACGTGTCCTTCGAGGCGCGCGCGGGCCACGTCACAGCCCTCCTCGGAGCTTCGGGTGCGGGAAAGACAACGACGCTGAAGCTCATGCTCGAACTCCGGCAGGGCCGAGGAATCACCTATTTCAGGGGTCGGCCGCTGCACCGGATCGCCCATCCGTCGCACGAGGTCGGCGTACTGCTCGGCGATGTGCCCGGCCATCCCGCGCGCACCGTCCACGGACAGCTCCGCATGCTGTGCGCCGCGGCCGGTGTTCCGGTACGGCGCGCCGACGAGGTCCTCGAAGTGGCCGGTCTCGTCAGCCTGCGCGACGAGCGCCTGGGCACTCTCTCGCGCGGCCTGGACCGCCGCCTGGGCCTCGCCTGCGCCCTGCTGGCCGACCCGCACACCCTCGTCCTCGACGACCCCGCCGCCGGACTCTCCGCCCGTGAGGGCCGCTGGATGCACGGGATCCTGCGCGCGCACGCGACCCAGGGCGGCACCGTCCTGTTCAGCACCGGTGACCCCAAGGAAGCGGCTCGGGTGGCCGACCGGGTCATCACGTTGCGGGAGGGCCGCCTCGCCGCCGACCAGGAGGCCGCGGACTTCGCCCGCACCCGGCTGCGCCCCCGGGTGGCCGTCCGCAGCCCGCACGCCGCCCGCCTCGGCACCCTGCTCGCCAAGGAGGCCCGGACCGGCCGGCGCTCCGTCGAGGTCGTGCGCGAGAACGGCAGCCGGCTCTCGGTGTACGGCAGCACCTGCGCCGACGTCGGCGAGACCGCCTTCCGGCACGGCATCCTCGTCCACCAACTCGCCGACGAGATCGGCGACATGGGAACACCCGCCGACCCGTCCGCCCGCGGCGACGCGCTCGGCAGTGACGATTCTTCCCCCGCCGGGACTCCTGTCACGGAAGGGCGGCCCGCGCTCCCGCCCCCCATCGCCGTACGCCAGGCACCGAGTCCCCTGCGTCCGCTGCGCTACGAACTGCGCCGCGCCGCCGGTCTCGGCACCGGCTACCGCACCTCCGCCGCCGTGCTGCTCGTCTCCGTCCTCCTGTCCGTCTTCCTCGCCAGAATCGGGCACACCCCCACCGCGCGACTGCTGGTCGCCTGGCCGCGCGAAAGCCCTTTGCCGCCGGCCGCGCTCGGCGCGGGACTGCTCGGCGCGATCGCCTTCGGCGAGGAATTCCGCTACCCCGCCCTGGCCGCGGACCGCGGAACCGTCCCCCGCCGGCTGGGACTGCTGGCGGCCAAACTCCTCGTCTCCTCGGGCACCGCGCTCATGCTGGCCTTTCTCACCGTGGGCTGCGACCTTGAAATCCTCTATCTCGTGTACGGGCGGGAACTCACCGCAATTCCCGGCGATTGGCTTTCCCTGGGCGCGAGTTGGACCGGACTGGTGGTCGGCTGCGCCTGGGCCGGGGTGCTGGCGGCGGGTCTCTTCCGGTCCACCACCGCCGGGCTCGCGGCCGTTCTCGCCGTTCCGGTCGTCGTCGTCCCGCTCGTACAAAAGGCCTTGTCGGGGCCATCCGTGCGGACGGCGGCCGGGTTCCCGGAGCGGCTGCGCGAGCTCACTCTGGTGCAGTGGCCGTTCGGGGGAGCGCGCTATCTGGCGGCCATGGCGCGGCTGGTCGCCCAACCCGTCGGCGGCGCACTGACGTTGTCGCTGACCGCACTGCTCTGCGCATATCTGCTCACGACCCTGCGGAGCCGGGTTCGATGACGACCGTCCGCGCCCGTCCGTTTCCGCCCTGCCCACAACTCCTTGGAGAACGCCCATTTCTTTCCGATAAGGCGTCAATTGCGACGGGGTGAGCGATCACCCTTTCGTGTGCTTTTCACCAAAGACCTCAAGGGAGTTGGAGACAACGCCGACAAATGATCCGTGAGTACCCTTGCGCACACCATGATGACCGCCGCCCGCTCCACAGACTCCGGCCTGGCCGGCCCGGGCGAACTCGACCGCTATCCCTACAGCGACTCCCCTCGTACCGAACGCCTCGGTGTCCCCGCGTGGGAGAACGCCGACCAGGAGCTCGGCCGCGTGGGCCGACGCGGCGCGGGCAACCGCGGACGCGGACTCCACGGCCAGCTCGTTCAACAACTGGGCCAGATGATCGTCTCCGGCGACCTCGGCGCGGACCGTCCCCTCGTCCCCGAGGAAATCGGACAAAGGTTCGAAGTCTCGCGGACCGTCGTCCGTGAATCGCTTCGCGTCCTGGAGGCGAAGGGCCTGGTCAGCGCCCGGCCCAACGTCGGTACACGGGTGCGCCCCGTCAGTGACTGGAACCTTCTCGACCCGGACATCATCGAATGGCGTGCCTTCGGTCCGCAGCGTGACGATCAGCGACGCGAGCTGGGCGAGCTGCGCTGGACGATCGAACCGCTCGCCGCCCGCCTCGCCGCCGGGCATGGTCGGGAGGAGGTGCAGCAGCGTCTCGGCGACATGGTCGAGATCATGGGCCACGCCTTGGCGCAGGGTGACTCGCTCACGTTCTCGCGGGCCGACTCGGAGTTCCACTCGATGCTCATCCAGGTCGCGGGCAACCGCATGCTGGAGCACCTTTCCGGGATCGTGTCGGCCGCGCTCCAGGTCTCCGGTGGTCCCGTCACCGGCTGTGAGCGGCCGACCGAGGCCTCTTTGGTGCACCATGGCCGCATCGTCGACGCGCTGGCCGCTGCGGACGGCACGGCGGCCGAGACCGCCATGCGCCAGTTGCTCACGGTCCACCCCGAGGTGGAGCGCGTGGTGCCCGCGCCGCGCGAGCACTGACCGCGCTCCGAGGGCGGCGCGGTCGGGGGCGTGTGTCCTCGTGTGGCATCGCTCGGCCGGTGAACCATCTCTCGTCGGACCTCTTCGGATCCTTCCGGGATTCGGCGGGGTCCGGTGATGTGATGAGGTGACGCAGCCGTCGGTTTGAGGTGATGAGTCCATCAGCTGAATCTCTCTGACCTTATCTGACCGTATCTGGCTGCTTTTGGGCTCTTACGGGGTGTGACTCGGGCCACGCAGATTGGGCGTAACGCTCTTCGGAACTGCGCGATGACCTAAGAGGTGACAGCCGAGGAAGGAATACGGACGCCGTTCATGGCGCTGTGAGTCTTCCCGGCCCCCGCCCGCGCCGTCGACCCATCCCCAAGTCGGCGGTCGTCGGTCCCTGTCCGTATCGGACGGGGCCGGAAGCCGTTTTCCAACGTTCCGAGAGGTTGTTCGTGTCGGCCAGCACATCCCGTACGCTCCCGCCGGAGATCGCCGAGTCCGTCTCTGTCATGGCGCTCATCGAGCGGGGAAAGGCTGAGGGGCAGATCGCCGGCGATGACGTGCGTCGGGCCTTCGAAGCTGACCAGATTCCGGCCACTCAGTGGAAGAACGTACTGCGCAGCCTCAACCAGATCCTCGAGGAAGAGGGTGTGACGCTGATGGTCAGTGCCGCGGAGCCCAAGCGCACCCGAAAGAGCGTCGCAGCGAAGAGTCCGGCCAAGCGCACCGCCACCAAGACGGTCGCGGCGAAGACGGTGACCACCAAGAAGGCCACCGCAGCTCCGGCCGCCCCTGCCGCCCACGATCCGGCCGAGGACGCGTCCGACGGCCGGGTCGCCGCCAAGAAGACGGTCGCCAAGAAGGCCGTCGCGAAGAAGACGGTCGCCAAGAAGGCCGTCGCGAAGAAGACCACCGCCAAGAAGGACGACGTCGAGTTGGCCGACGACGAGGCGGTCGAGGAGACCCCGGGCAAGCCCGGTGCCGAGGAGCCCGCCGAGGACGGCGCCCAGGGCTTCGTGCTGTCCGACGAGGACGAGGACGACGCGCCGGCGCAGCAGGTCGCCGCCGCCGGTGCCACCGCGGACCCGGTCAAGGACTACCTGAAGCAGATCGGCAAGGTCCCCCTGCTCAACGCCGAGCAGGAGGTGGAGCTCGCCAAGCGCATCGAGGCGGGCCTCTTCGCCGAGGACAAGCTGGCCAACGCGGACAAGCTCGCGCCGAAGCTCAAGCGTGAGCTGGAGATCATCGCCGAGGACGGCCGTCGGGCGAAGAACCACCTCCTGGAGGCCAACCTCCGTCTGGTGGTCTCCCTGGCCAAGCGTTACACCGGCCGCGGCATGCTCTTCCTGGACCTCATCCAGGAGGGCAACCTCGGTCTGATCCGCGCGGTGGAGAAGTTCGACTACACCAAGGGCTACAAGTTCTCCACATACGCCACCTGGTGGATCCGTCAGGCGATCACCCGCGCCATGGCCGACCAGGCCCGCACCATCCGTATCCCGGTGCACATGGTCGAGGTCATCAACAAGCTCGCGCGCGTGCAGCGCCAGATGCTCCAGGACCTGGGCCGCGAGCCCACCCCGGAGGAGCTGGCCAAGGAACTCGACATGACCCCGGAGAAGGTCATCGAGGTCCAGAAGTACGGCCGCGAGCCCATCTCGCTGCACACCCCCCTGGGTGAGGACGGCGACAGCGAGTTCGGTGACCTCATCGAGGACTCCGAGGCCGTCGTCCCGGCCGACGCGGTCAGCTTCACGCTCCTCCAGGAGCAGCTGCACTCCGTTCTCGACACCCTTTCCGAGCGCGAGGCGGGTGTCGTCTCGATGCGTTTCGGTCTCACCGACGGTCAGCCGAAGACCCTCGACGAGATCGGCAAGGTGTACGGCGTCACGCGCGAGCGGATCCGTCAGATCGAGTCCAAGACGATGTCGAAGCTGCGCCACCCGTCGCGCTCGCAGGTGCTGCGCGACTACCTCGACTAGGTCTCGGCCGTACGTCACCGAGGGCCCGACTCCCGCTGAGGAGCCGGGCCCTCGGTCTGTGCGCGGAGTGCGCGTCGTCGCAGGCTGGATCACTCTGGGTGTTCCAAGACCATCCCAGAGTGAGGAGCGCGCATGCGCCGCCCCCTTGTCGCCTCGCTGGCCCTTGCGGCCGCCGCGGCCGTGATACCGCTGGCGTCCCCCGCCCCGGCCGCGACCGGTGGCGTCATCATCGGAGGCCAACCCGTCGATATCGCCCAGAGCCCGTGGACCGTGGCGCTGTCCAGCCGTGACCGGTTCGGGGGTACGCGGGCCGGGCAGTTCTGCGGCGGTGTGGCGATCGGCCCGACGCTCGTACTGACCGCGGCCCACTGCCTGGGTCCGACAGTGCTCGGAGGACCACCTCAGAAGGTGCGCGACCTGAGTGTCATCGCGGGCCGGGGGGACCTGCTCTCCACCAAGGGCCAGGAGATCCCGGTCAGCAGGACCTGGGTCAATCCCGCTTACGACGCCACCGCGAACGCCGGGGACTTCGCGGTGCTCACGCTCGCCTCCCCGCTGCCCCAGAGCTCGGTCATCAGGATGGCGGCCTCCGGGGACGCCGCCTACGCGCCCGGTACGGGAGCCGCGGTCTACGGCTGGGGTGACACGTCGGGCGGCGGCGACTACGCGCTCACCCTGCGCTCCGTGGGCGTGAGCGTACTGGCCGACGCGGTCTGCGAACGAGCCTATCCGGGAAACGCGGACGGGGCCTACAGGGCCGCCTCCATGCTCTGCGCCGGCGAGATCGAGGGCGGGCGGGACGCCTGCCAGGGTGACAGCGGCGGGCCGCTGGTCGCTCGGGGCCGGCTGATCGGTCTCGTGTCGTGGGGCAACGGCTGCGGACAGCCGGGAAGCCCCGGGGTGTACACGCGGGTCTCAGAGGTCGTCAGGGCGCTGGGCTCGCGCCGCTGAGGGCGGCACGGGCGTAGCGGGCCTGTGCCGGGGCCTGGTGCCGGGCCTGCCGGCCGCTCCAGGCGGTGTGGAGGCCGTGGAGGCCCGTGAGGACGTTGAGGCCGTGCCGGTCGGTATACGGGTTCGCGTGCTTCCGGAAGCTGTGCGGCCCAGGAGCGCGCCAGGTGTATTCGGAGAGGGCGGCCCGGGGTGTTCCGGCCGTCGGAGCCTCGCCACCCCTGGTGCTCGAAGCGGCTGGAGCCGTACGCACCGGGGCGATGCGGCTCATCCGGTGGAGACGGTACGCATATGGGCGGCCACCCCCAGTGGCAGGGGTGGCCGCCCATACACCCGGCCTATGCCGGAGGTGGCTCGTCGTTGATGCGAAGAAGGGTCAGCGCTCTTCGTCGTCGGACGTTGCCGGGGCCGACGTCAGTCGCTCCGTCTCGTCCTGTATCTCAGCGGCGATCTTCTTGAGTTCCGGCTCGAACTTACGCCCGTGATGGGCGCAGAAGAGCAGCTCACCGCCGCTGAGGAGGACGACGCGCAGATATGCCTGGGCGCCGCAACGGTCGCAGCGGTCAGCGGCCGTCAGCGGGCTCGCGGGGGTCAGAACAGTAGTCACGTCGCCTCTTCTCTAGCTCGACGAGCTGTCGTACCAGGGTCAACATCCAACCAGGCCGAAAACGTTCCCGCTCGTGGCCTTTCCTCGAAAATTTCTCTCCGGGGCGGCTGTCTGCTGCCAGGTGGCGGCGAATGAGCCGTATTGCGTCTTCGCGTCTTACGGGTTCGCGCTGTCTGTCAGGGTCGGCCCTCCCGGCTGGCTTGCCGGTTGTTCATGAGGACGTGCCCGGAGCCTAAATGGTTCATGCCCCGAAGGGAACGTGATATGTACTTCACTCCATCGAGGGATCGAACACCCATACGACCCTGGACTAGTCTGAGTTCATGCGAGGGTGGCGTTACAACGGCTCTACCAGGCCTCGGTACCCTCTCAGCGGTGACCGAAGCCGGCCCCTTACCCAAAAGGGCCCCATCTGAAATTCAGCGAGGAGCGAACCGCGTGACCGCCGACACGTCCGTGCCGTCCACAGCGTTGCTGACCGGATCAGACCGGGACGGTTCCAACTACACCGCGCGGCACCTGCTCGTCCTCGAGGGGCTCGAAGCCGTCCGCAAGCGCCCGGGCATGTACATCGGGTCGACCGACAGTCGCGGTCTGATGCACTGCCTGTGGGAGATCATCGACAACTCCGTGGACGAGGCCCTGGCGGGCTACTGCGACCACATCGACGTGATCCTGCACGACGACGGCTCGGTGGACGTGCGGGACAACGGCCGTGGCATCCCGGTCGACGTGGAGCCCAAGACCGGCCTGTCCGGCGTCGAGGTCGTGATGACCAAGCTGCACGCCGGCGGCAAGTTCGGCGGCGGCTCGTACGCGGCCTCCGGCGGTCTGCACGGCGTGGGCGCCTCCGTGGTGAACGCGCTCTCCGCCCGTCTGGACGTCGAGGTGGACCGCAGCGGCAACACGCACGCGGTCAGTTTCCGGCGCGGCACCCCGGGAGCGTTCAAGGCGGACGGCCCCGAGGCCGCCTTCGACGCGACGAGCGGGCTGCGCAAGCTCAAGCGGATCCCCAAGACGCGCACCGGCACCCGCGTGCGCTACTGGGCCGATCGCCAGATCTTCCTCAAGGACGCCAAGCTCTCCCTGGACCACCTGCATCAGCGTGCCCGCCAGACCGCCTTCCTGGTCCCGGGCCTGACCATCGTCGTACGCGACGAGTACGGGCTCGGCGAGGGCGGCAGCAAGGGCGAGGAGTCCTTCCGCTTCGACGGCGGCATCAGTGAGTTCTGCGAGTACCTGGCCTCGGACAAGCCCGTCTGCGACGTTCTCCGCTTCTCGGGGCAGGGCAGCTTCAAGGAGACCGTCCCGGTCCTCGACGACCACGGACAGATGACGCCGGCCGAGGTCACCCGCGAGCTCGCCGTGGACGTGGCGCTGCGCTGGGGTACGGGCTACGACACGAACCTGAAGTCGTTCGTGAACATCATCGCCACCCCCAAGGGCGGCACCCATGTCGCCGGCTTCGAGCAGGCCGTGGCCAAGACGATGAACGAAGTGCTGCGGGCCAAGAAGCTGCTGCGCGTCGCCGAGGACGACATCGTCAAGGACGACGCCCTGGAGGGCCTGACCTCCGTCGTCACCGTGCGTCTCGCCGAGCCGCAGTTCGAGGGCCAGACCAAGGAGGTCCTCGGGACCTCGGCGGCCCGCCGTATCGTGACCAATGTGGTCTCCAGGGAGCTCAAGGCGTTCCTGACCTCCACCAAGCGGGACGACGCCGCGCAGGCCCGCGTCGTGATGGAGAAGGCCGTCGCCGCCGCGCGCACGAGGATCGCCGCGCGCCAGCACAAGGACGCGCAGCGCCGGAAGACGGCCCTCGAGTCCTCGTCCCTGCCCGCCAAGCTCGCCGACTGCCGCAGCGACGACGTCGGGCGCAGTGAGCTGTTCATCGTCGAGGGCGACTCCGCGCTCGGTACGGCCAAGCTGGCGCGGAACTCCGAGTTCCAGGCGCTGCTGCCGATCCGGGGCAAGATCCTCAACGTGCAGAAGTCGTCCGTGACGGACATGCTCAAGAACGCCGAGTGCGGTGCGATCATCCAGGTCATAGGGGCCGGGTCCGGGCGGACCTTCGACATCGACGCGGCGCGGTACGGGAAGATCATTCTCCTCGTCGACGCCGATGTCGACGGTGCGCACATCCGGATCCTGCTGCTCACCCTGTTCCAGCGGTACATGCGGCCGATGGTCGAGGCCGGGCGCGTCTTCGCGGCGGTGCCGCCGCTGCACCGCATCGAGCTCAGCCAGCCCAAGAAGGGGCAGGACAAGTACGTCTACACGTACTCGGACCGTGAGCTGCGGGAGACGATGCTGGAGCTGCAGCGCAAGAACGTGCGGTACAAGGACTCGATCCAGCGGTACAAGGGTCTCGGTGAGATGGACGCCGATCAGCTGGCCGAGACCACGATGGATCCCAAATTCCGGACGCTGCGCCGGATCAACATCTCCGACCTGGATGCCTCCGAGCAGGTGTTCGATCTGCTGATGGGGAACGACGTGGCTCCGCGCAAGGAGTTCATCTCCAGGTCCGCGGCGACGTTGGACCGGTCGCGTATCGACGCGTAGGCGCTGCGCGGGTGCGAGCGGTGGTGGAGCGGGCGGTGGTGAGGCGGGGCCGTGCCGGTACGTCGAGCCCGTCGTCGCTGGATCAGGCGTGGGCCGGGTATGGAAGCCGTTGCTCGATCGGGCGTGAGCGACGGGCTGCGGCGTACCGGCACGGCCCTCCCGTGTGTCGTCGGGTGCGGTGAGACGGGGGAGTGCGGGGCTGCGGCGGGATTCGCCGGGGCCGGAACGGGGTGAGGGTGCCGTGGGCTCCACCCGTGGGTGGAGGCTTGGGGCGGGAGTGGATCCACCCGGGATCCACCCGGGCTCCGATCCGCTGACCTCGCGATTTCCGTAGCGTCGAAGGCGTCGACTGCACTCGCTGTCGGCACCCGCTCTTCCTCGCCCATGGAGGTCGCGATGTCCGGGCTCGTCAACGCCTTGGTGATCGTCGCCGTTGTTGTTCTGGTCGTCGCACGCCAATTCCGTACGCGCAGGGTCAGCACGGACAGGCGCTGGTGGATCGTGCCGGCCGTGCTGGCCGTGATCGCTCTGCGTGAGCCGGGACTCATCGACGCCCATCACCGGACCGAGGCGATCCTGCTCATCGGGGCCGAGATCGTCATCGGGCTGGCGGTCGGAGCCGCCTGGGCGTGGACCACACGGATGTGGGCGGAGCCGGACGGCACGGTCTGGAGCAGGAGCACCAAGGCGGGCGCGGCCGTCTGGGGCGTGGGCATAGCCCTGCGGCTGGGGCTCTTCGGCGTCGGGGCGCTGCTGGGCGTGCGTCAGGACAGCTCCGCCCTGCTGCTCGCGCTCGCGGCCACCCTGATGGTCCGCTCGGGGCTGCTGCTCTGGCGGTCGCAGTCCCTGCGCCCGACGGTCGGGCGGGACGCGGCATACGGTGGCGGCGTGCCCCAGGCCGCGTGGAAGGAGCGCGTGTGACCGAGTATTCCTGGACCCGCTGGCCGTCCCGCGAGGCACTCTCCCGGGCGGGAGTGACCAAGGCCAGGCGCGGGCTCGCCTGGACGACGCGACTCTTCGCCCTGGGCGTGCTCCTGTGGACGACCTTCACGAACAGCGATCTCAGCGGATGGGACACCGCCGCGGCAGCGCTGGGAGTGATCGTCTGCGGCGTCGCCGCCTGGGCGTTCTGGCAGACCACGCTCCAGCACCGGCTGCTGCCCTCCGTGGGGCTGCTCGCGCTGTTGCTCGCGCTCGCGACAGTGGCGGCGGGCACGGGATTCAGGATTCCGGCGCTCGTGCTGTGGTGCGCGTGCGGGATCAGTGCCATCGAGAGGCTGCCCCTGGCGGCGGCGCTGCCCGTCACCACGGTGGCGCTGAGCGCCTACGTGGCGGTCGACGACGACATCTGGCTGACCACGGTGGCCACCGCCGTGGGGCTCGTCCTGGCGGGATACGTACTGCGCCTCGACGCGGAGGCGCGGGGCAGTGCCCAGCGCCTCCTCGTCCAGGAGCGGGCGGCACGTGCGGCCGAGGCCGAGTCGGCGGCACTCGCGGAGCGCGCCAGGATCGCACGGGAGATCCACGATGTGCTGGCACACAGCCTCTCGGCGCAGATGGTGCACCTCGAGGCGGCCCGGCTGCTGATCGAGAGGGGCGCCGACCGGGCGACGATCCTCGAACGCGTCGTGGCGGCGCGCGGGATGGCCAGGGAAGGGCTCGCCGAGACCCGGCAGGCGCTCTCCGCGCTACGGGGCGAGATGTCCCCGGTGGAGGAATTCCTGGGTGAGCTGGTCGCCACGTCCGACGGGGCCGACGTCACCGTCACCGGTGAACGCCAGCCGCTGCCGGCCGAGGCCTCGCAGGCGGTGCGCAGGGTGGCGCAGGAGGCCCTCACGAACGTCCGCAAGCACGCGCCGGGCGCCAAGGTCCACGTCCGGCTGGAATACGGCGAACACGAAGTGACGCTGGCCGTACGGGACTCGGGGGGAGCGTCGGGGGAGCTCGGCGCCGCCGGCGCCGGGTACGGTCTGCTGGGCATGCGGGAGCGTGCCGAACTGCTGGGCGGCTCGTTGGAGGCCGGGCCGGACGAGGAGGGCTTCGTGGTCACGCTGAAGGTGCCGGTATGACGGCGGAGGAGACCGGAAGGGCGGCCCGGGTCGTGGTGGCCGACGACCAGACGGTGGTGCGCGAGGGCATCGTGATGCTGCTGGGCCTGCTGCCGGGGATCGAGGTCGTGGGTGCGGCCGGGGACGGGGAGGAGGCCGTGGCGCTCGTCGCCGAACTCGCCCCGGACGTCGTGCTGATGGACCTGCGCATGCCTCGCTGCGACGGCGTCGAGGCGACCCGGCGCATCCGCGCCGAGCATCCGGGGACACAGGTGGTCGTGCTCACCACGTACGCGGACGACGAGTCGCTGTTTCCGGCGCTCAGGGCGGGGGCCCGCGGATATCTCACCAAGGACGCGGGCGGTGACGAGATCGTGCGCGCCGTGGAGAGCGTGCTGTCCGGGAACGCGGGACTCTCACCGAGTGTCCAACGGCGGTTGCTGGAGCGGCTGTCACAGCCGGAACCGCCGTCGGCCGCGCCCGTGGTACCGCCCGACGGGCTCACCGCGCGCGAGACCGAGGTGCTGCTGCTGATCGCCGAGGGGCTCACCAACCAGGAGATCGCCCGCAAGCTGCATGTCTCCACCGCCACGGTGAAGACCCACATCAACAATCTCTTCGCCAAGACGGGACTCAAGGACCGTGCCCAAGCGGTGCGTTATGCCTATGGGAAAGGTCTCGTCCGGCCACCGGTGAATTGAGTCACCTGATGGGGTGAAGCGGGTGGGTAGAAGAGTCCGGGATCTTCCCGATCTGTACATCCTTGGGTACGCGGCCGAAACGGGTCGCGGACAAGGAGAGTTCGGTGGAGAAGCACGACGGCCGCGACACGGGGGAGGTCCGGTTCGACGACCCCTGGTATGACGCGCTCGCCTCCGGCTGGGGCGAGTTGGACGGCACGGGGGCGCCCGCGCCCGTCGTCCCGCCCGCGCGCCAGGGGCAGGAAGGCCGCATCGGCGGCACGGCCGAGGTCTATCTGAAAGTGCAGCGCAGCGCGGCCTTCCGGGAGGTGCGCGGGCGGTACCGGAGGTTCGTGATCCCGGCCTTCGCCGTGTTCTTCACCTGGTACGTCGGCTACGTGGTGACCGCGACGGCGGCACCCGGGTTCATGGCCCGGTCGGTCGCGGGCGCGGTCAACGTGGGCATGGTGGCGGGGCTCGGGCAGTTCCTCACCACGTTCCTGCTCACCTGGGCGTACGCGCGGCACGCGCGGCTGCGCCGGGACCGAGCGGCACTGGAACTCCGTTGGGACACACAGGAGTTGACGCGCAGCGTCAGAGGGGCCGAGCGGTGACCGGCAACCATCAGACGCTGGCCCTGCTGCTGTTCAGCGCATTCGTGGCGGTGACGCTGGCGATCACCACATGGGTGAGCCGCAATCGGCACGGTTCGGCCGAGGAGTTCTACGCCGGAGGGCGACTGTTCTCATCAATGGAGAATGGTTTTGCCATTTCTGGTGACTATATGTCGGCGGCATCTTTCCTCGGGGTCACGGGACTCATCGCGCTCTATGGCTACGACGGACTGCTGTACGTCGTGGGATTCTTCGTCGCCTGGCTCGTCGTTCTGTTCCTCGTCGCCGAACTGGTCCGCAACTGCGGGAGGTTCACCCTCGCCGACGTCGTCGCGGCGCGGATGAGCGAGCGACCCGTGCGGATCGCGGCGGGAACGGCCTCGGTGACGGTGTCCGTTCTGTATCTGGTGGCGCAGATGGTGGGCGCGGGCAGCCTGGTCGCGCTGCTGCTGGGAGGTACGAGCGACGCGGCGCGGAACTGGACGGTGATCGGTGTCGGCGCGCTCATGGTGATCTACGTGTCGCTCGGCGGGATGCGTGCCACCACGTGGATCCAGATCGTCAAGGCGGTCCTGCTGATGGGCGGCGCCGTCGCGCTGACCGTGCTCGTCCTGGTGCGCTTCCACGGGGACTTCAACCAGTTGTTGCTTTCGGCCGCCGGGCGCAGCGGGCACGGCGACGCGTTCCTCGTGCCCGGACTGAAGTACGGCGGGGACTGGACGGCGCGTCTCGACTTCATCAGCCTGGGTCTCGCGCTGGTGCTCGGCACGGCCGGTCTGCCGCACATCCTGTCGCGCTTCTACACCGTGCCGACCGCGCGGGCCGCACGGCGCTCGGTGGTCTGGGCGATCGGGCTCATCGGGGGCTTCTACCTGATGACGATCGTGCTGGGCTTCGGCGCGGCGGCGATCGTCGGACCGGAGGCGGTGAGGGAGTCGAACGCGGCGGGCAACACGGCGGTTCCGCTGCTCGCGCTCGACCTGGGCGGCGGTCCCGATTCGACAGGCGGGACGGTGCTGTTCGCGGTCGTGGCGGCCATCGCCTTCGCCACGATCCTCGCGGTCGTCGCCGGCATCACGCTGGCCTCGTCCGCGTCCGTGGCCCACGACCTGTACGCCTCACTGCGACGCCGGCACGCGAAGGTACGCAGCGAGGTCGCGGTGGCGCGTGCGGCGGCGGTGGGCATCGGAGTCGTCGCGATCGGGCTCGGGCTGGTGGCCCGCGACCTGAACGTCGCCTTCCTGGTGGGCCTCGCCTTCGCCGTCGCCGCGTCCGCGAACCTGCCGGTGTTGCTGTACTCGCTGTTCTGGCGGAGCTTCACGACCCGCGGCGCGGTGTGGGCCGTATACGGCGGGTTGGTGCCCGCGTTGGTGCTCGTGCTGCTGTCGCCGGTGGTGTCGGGCAGTCCCGACTCCCTGTTCCCGGGCGTGGACTTCCAGTACTTCCCGCTGCAGAACCCCGGCCTCGCGTCGATCCCGCTCGGCTTCCTCGCCGGCTGGCTGGGGACGGTCACCTCGGTGGAGCCGCCGGACGAGGCCAAGTACGCGGAGACCGAGGTGCGGTCGCTGACGGGTGCCGGGGCGGTCTGACGGCACCCGGCACCCCGGGCGACGTGAACCGCGGCGAGGCGAGCGGCTTCCAGGACTCCCGTGACAGAGGACTGTGGCGCCGCAGGCCTTCGCGGCGTACCCCTCCGTCGCCGGCCCGCGCCTGTCCCCGTGCCGGTGCCGGTGCCCGTGCCCGTGCCCGTGGAGACTGTGATCCGTGTGTCAGGTGGCGCGTGCGGGCGACGCGCGGGGGACAGCCCTCAGGGCGCCACCCACGCGTACCGATGCTCGGGGCGTCCGGTGTCGCCGTACTTGAGGGACAGGCGCAGGCGTCCGGCCTGTTCGAGGTGGCGCAGGTAGCGCTGGGCGGTGGAACGGCTGAGGCCCGTCTCGGCGGCCACCTCGTGGGCCGACAGCGGTTGGTTCGCACGGTGCAGCACACCGCAGATCAGGTCGGTGGTGGGCTCCGAGTGGCCTCGGGGCAGCCCCGCCGACGCCGGTGTGGGCGCGGTGCGCAGGGCACCGAAGATCCGGTCGACCTGCTCCTGACCCGCCACGCCGCGCCCACCCACCCGGTCGACGGTGCGCCGCAGGGCCGCGTACGAGTCGAGGCGGGTGCGCAGTGCGGCGAAGGTGAACGGCTTGACCAGATAGTGCAGGGCACCCAGACGCATCGCGGCCCGCACGGTCGCCACGTCGCTCGCCGCGGTGATCATGATGACGTCGGTGCCGTGACCCCGTTCGCGCATGTGGTGGACGAGTTCGAGGCCCGTCTGGTCGGGCAGATAGTGGTCGAGCAGGACCAGGTCGACGGGCGCGCGCTCCACGGCGGCCAGGGCCTGGGCAGCGCTGTGCGCGCGGGCGGCCACCCGGAATCCGGGAACCTTCCCCACGTACTTCGCGTTGATCTCAGCGACGCGGAAGTCGTCGTCCACGACCAGGACGTCAATCATCGGGCCTCTTTCTCTCAAGGCCTGGCGAGCGTTAAGCCCGTGTTTCGGCTCCGCCGTTGTAGCGCGAGCAAAACGAGCACAACAGACTCTTGCAAGCAGAAGAAGACCTTGCGCCCAGAAGACTGATGCCATGGCCCACGCCACATCTACCGTCCCGGCCCATGAGCGCAGACACCGGCCCCGCCATCGAGCTACGGGGCGCGAGCAAGATCTTCAAGACCCCGTCAGGGGGGCTGCACACGGCAGTCAGGGAGCTGGACCTGACGATCGGCCGTGGCGAGTTCGTCGCCGTCGTCGGCCCCACGGGCTGTGGGAAGTCGACCACGCTGACCCTGGTGAGCGGCCTGGAGGAGCCCACCGAGGGCGAGGTCCTGGTGGCGGGCGCGCCGGTCGCGGGAGTCGGTGACAAGGTCGGTTTCGTCTTCCAGCAGGACGCGACCTTCCCGTGGCGTACGGTCCTGTCGAACGTCATGGCGGGCCCGCGGTTTCGTGGGGTGCCCAAGGCGGAGGCGAAGGAGCGGGCCCGCGAATGGCTGGCCAGGGTCGGGCTCGCGGCCTTCGAGGACCGCTATCCGCACCAGCTCTCCGGCGGTCAGCGCAAGCGGGTCGCGCTCGCCGCGACCTTCGTCAACGACCCCGAGATCCTGCTGATGGACGAACCCTTCTCGGCGCTCGACGTGCAGACCAGGGCCCTGATGTCGGACGAACTGCTGGAGTTGTGGGAGGGCACGGGCGCCTCGGTCGTCTTCGTCACCCACGACCTGGAGGAGTCCATCGCGCTCGCCGACAAGGTCGTCGTGATGACGGCGGGGCCGGCCACCGTGAAGCAGATCTTCGACATCGATCTGCCGCGGCCCCGCAAGGTCGAAGCCGTACGTCTGGAGCCGCGGTTCATCGAGATCTACCGCGAGATCTGGGAGTCGCTCGGCGAAGAGGTCCGCATCACGCGTGCGAGGGGTGCGGCCGATGTCGCCTGACGTCATGCCCGAGGCCGTCGTCGCGCCTGCCGACCGTGAACCCGTCAAGCAGGGACGCGCCCACTCACGGGCCCGAGCCGCCCGCCGACGCCGGATGATCGTCGCCGCGGCCCGTACGGTGCTTCTGGTCGCCGTGCTCGGTCTGTGGGAGGTGTTCGCACGGGCCGAGATCATCGACCCGTTCAACTTCTCCATGCCGTCGAAGATCTGGGACCAGATCTACACCTGGACCGCCCACGGGACCGCACTCGGTTCGCTCGGCGAGCAGATCTGGTTCACGCTCCACGAGGCGCTGCTCGGCTGGGTCATCGGCGTGGTGTCCGGCGTGGTCTTCGGTATCGCGCTGGGACGCGTCGCCTTCCTCGCCGATGTCCTTGGTCCATACATCAAGGTGCTCAACTCCATACCGAGGATCGTGCTGGCCCCGATCTTCGTGATCTGGTTCGGGCTCGGCCCCGCCTCCAAGGTCGCCTCCGCGGTGGTCCTGGTGTTCTTCCCGGTCTTCTTCAACGCGTTCCAGGGTGCCCGCGAGGTCGACCGCAACCTCGTCGCCAACGCCCGGATCCTGGGCGCGAGCGACCGACGGGTGACGCTTCAGGTCGTCATTCCGTCCGCCACCTCATGGATCTTCACCAGCCTCCACGTCAGCTTCGGCTTCGCCCTCATCGGCGCGATCGTCGGGGAGTACATCGGCGCCACCAAGGGCATCGGTCTGCTCGTCGCGCAGTCGCAGGGCACGTTCAACGCGGCCGGTGTGTACGCCGCGATGGTCATCCTCGCCGTGGTCGCGCTGCTGGCAGAGGGACTGCTCACCTTCGCCGAGCGCCGCATCTTCCGTTGGAAGCCGTCGGACTCCGAGAGCTGACCGGCCCGCTGCCCGGCTTTCCTGACCGCCCGGTCATGGTCGCCACCCGGAGGGCGCGCTGTGCGCCCAACCCCTCTCCTGGAAGCCCCCGTCGTTCTCCCGGCACCCCTCCGTAAACCCCGTTCCTGGTTCGGCTCCCCCCTTCAGGACGCCCGTTCCCGGTCCAACGCCTTTCCAGTGCCGCGGCAGGGCAACGTTCGCCCGTTCTGCCCGCACCGCCCTCTCACAAGGACGTGACCCATCATGCGCAAGACCGCCAGATACTCCGCGCTGGCAGCCGCCGGTCTGCTCGCCCTCTCCTCGCTCACCGCCTGTGCCAACGACGCGGCCTCCTCCACCGCCGACAGCGGCAGCGACGGAGGCGGCGGCAAGGGTGAACACGTCAAGATCATGGTGGGTGGCCTCGACAAGGTCATCTACCTGCCGGCGATGCTCACCCAGCGGCTCGGCTACTTCGACGACCAGGGCCTGGACGTCGAACTCCTCAGCGAGCCGGCCGGTGTGCAGGCGGAGACCGCGCTCGTCTCGGGTCAGGTGCAGGGGGCCGTCGGCTTCTACGACCACACGCTCGACCTGCAGACCAAGGGCAAGTCCGTGGAGTCCGTGGTGCAGTTCTCGCACGCGCCCGGTGAGGTGGAACTCGTCTCCGCCCAGCGCGCGGGCGACATCACGTCGCCCAAGGACTTCAAGGGCAAGAAGCTCGGCATCACCGGGCTCGGCTCCTCCACCGACTTCCTCACCAAGTACCTGGCGGTCAAGAACGGGGTGAAGGTCAGCGACTTCTCGCCGGTCGCCGTCGGCGCAGGACCGACCTTCATCTCCGCGCTCCAGAAGGGCGCGATCGACGGCGGCATGACGACGGACCCGACGGTCGCCACGGTCCTGAAGAAGGGCCTGGGCAAGGTGCTCATCGACATGCGTACGCCGAAGGGTTCGGCGGAGGCGTTCGGCGGCCCGTATCCCTCGTCCAGCCTCTACATGCAGACGGACTGGGCGAACGGTCACAAGGCGACGGTCCAGAAGCTGGCCAACGCCTTCGTGAAGACGCTCGCGTGGATGGCCACGCACAGCGCGTCCGAGATCGCCGCCAAGATGCCCGCCGACTACTCACAGGGCGACAAGGCGCTCTACGCCACCGCCATCGAGAGCACGCTGCCGATGTTCACCAAGGACGGGGTGATGCCCGAGGGCGGCCCCGAGACCGTCGAGAAGGTGCTCAAGGCGTTCAACCCCAACATCAAGAACGCCAAGGTGGACCTCGGCAGGACCTTCACCACGGAGTTCGTGAAGAAGGCCGCCGGCTGAACAGCCCGAGCGGTCCACCGCGCGCACGGATGTGCTTCCCCGGCAGTCGTACGCACGGTGGACCGTTCGGACTCCGGCCCCTGCCTCCTGAGCGGTGGCCTCACATGCGGGTCACCCAGACGTACCGATGCTCCGGGCGGCCCGTGTCGCCGTACCTGAGGGTCAGCCGGGCGCGTCCCGTGCGCTCCAGGAGCTTCAGGTAGCGCTGGGCGGTCTGCCGGCTCAGTCCGGTCCCCTCGGCGATCTCCTGGGCCGACAGCGGTCCCTCGGCGTTCAGCAGGGCACGGCGTACGCGCTCGGCCGTCGGGGGGGAGTGCCCCTTGGGCGGGGCCGGCTGGGCAGCCGTCGACAGGGCGCCGAAGATGCGGTCCACCTGGGCCTGTTCGGCCTCTCCGCCACCGTCGAGGGTACGGCGCAGAGCCGCGTACGCCTCAAGCTTCGCGCGCAGGCCCGCGAAGGCGAACGGCTTGACCAGGTACTGGAGCGCGCCCTGCCGCATGGCCGCCTGCACGGTCGAGATGTCGCGGGCGGCCGTCACCATGATGACGTCGGTCTGGTGACCGCGCCGCCGCATCTCCTGGACGACCGCGAGCCCCGTCTCGTCGGGCAGGTAGTGGTCCAGCAGAACCAGGTCGAGGTGCGGCAGTGTCTCCATGAGGCGGATCGCCTCCGTGGCGCTGTGCGCCTCGCCCGCGACCCGGAACCCGGGCACCTTGGTGACGTAGGCGGCGTTGACCCGGGCGACCCGGGTGTCGTCGTCCACGACCAGCACCTCGATCACCGCGACCCCTCCCGGGCGGCCGTGGGGGCGGCGGGTTCCGCCGCCAGGTCCGCCTCCGTGAGTGCCTCCGGCAGGACGACCGTGAACTCCGCGCCCCCGCCGCTCGCCTCGGCCACCCCGGCGCTGCCGCCCTGCCGCTCGGCGAACCGGCTCACCAGGGAGAGACCGATCCCGCGCTTGCCGTGCGCCGGCGGCTTCTTGGTGGACCACCCGTCCGTGAAGATGAGCTCCCGCCGCTCCGCCGGGATGCCCGGCCCGGTGTCCCTCACGCGGAGCACGGCCGTACGCCCCTGGACCCGCAATTCGACCTCCACGCGCGCGTGCGGCGTGCCGGCGACGGCGTCGAGCGCGTTGTCGACGAGGTTCCCGACGACGGTGACCAGTCCGCGCGGGTCGAGCAGCCGGTCGGGCAGCAGCGTCCCGTCCGAGATCCACAGGGCCACGCCACGCTCGGCCGCGACGGTGGCCTTCCCGACCAACAGGGCGGCGAGCAGCGGATCGTGGACCTTCTCGGTGACCTGTTCCGCGGTGATCCGATGGTCGCCGACCACCTCACCGACGAACTCCACGGCGTCGTCGTACATCTCCAGTTCGAGCAGTCCCAGAAGGGTGTGCATCCGGTTGGCGTGCTCGTGGTCCTGGGCCCGCAGAGCGTCGATCAGTCCGTGCGTGGCGTCGAGTTCACGGCTGAGCTGCTCCAGTTCGGTGCGGTCGCGCAGGGTGGCCACGGCGCCGCCGTCGTCGGTCGGCATCCGGTTGGCGACCAGGACGCGCTGACCGCGCACGGTCAGCAGATCCGTGCCGGTGACCCTGCCGGCCAGCACGTCGGTGGTACGGCCGGGCCCGAGCAGGTCGTCGAGCGGCCCGCCGATGGCCGCGGCGTCGAGTCCGAGCAGCCGCTGGGCCTCGTCGTTGAGGAGGCGTATCCGGCCGGTCCGGTCCAGCGCGACGACGCCCTCCCGGATGCCGTGCAACATCGCCTCGCGTTCCGCGAGCAGTGCCGAGATGTCGGAGAAGGCCAGGTCACGGGTTTGCCGCTGGACCCGGCGGGAGAGCAGATACGCGGCGAACGCACCGACGGCCAGGGCTCCGCCCGCGTAGGCGAAGAGGCCCGGGATGGCGTGGATCAGCCGGTTGCGCACACTGTCGTACTTGATGCCGACCGAGACCGCGCCGACGATGTGCCCTCGGAGGCGCAGCGGCACCTTGCCGCGCGCCGAGCGCCCCAGTGTGCCGCTGTCGATCTGCATGACGTCCTTGCCGGCGAGGGCCCGGCGGGGGTCGGTGGAGACGACCCGGCCGATCTGGGTGACGTCCTTGTGCGACCAGCGCACGCCGTTCGTGTTCATCACCACCACGTACTCGGCGTCGCTGGCCCGCCGGATCCGTTCGGCGGCAATCTGCACGGGTCCGTTCACGGACGGCAGCGACGTCTGCAGGTCCTCGGCGATGCGCGGCTGGGCCGCCGTGGTCTGCGCGATCGCGAGGGCGCGGCGCATGGCCTGGTCGTCGAGCTGCGCGCTCAGGGGGGCGAGGAACAGCCCGGTCGCGAGGACGGCGACTCCGGCGGCGATCGCCACCTGCATCAGCAGCACCTGCGAGAACATCCGCCGCGGCAGACGGAGGCGCAGGCGTCGTGTACGGGGAGTGGAGCTCATGCCCATGACCGTACGGGGGAGGGCGCTCGCCGCCTCAGGGGGTGTCGCGTGGATCTCCCGAGCTTCGTGCGAGAGGCGGGGCGGGGGGCCGGGCCAGGGGTGTCACAAGGGGCGCGCGTGGGGTGGTGCGCGGAGTCCGGGTGCGCGGGCGTGAGGTCCGGCGCTGGTGGGCCGCGGTCAGCAGGCGATCGGAATCGGCGTCCGGGGCAGCTCCCGCACGGCCACCACGTCCATGCGGGCCGGGGAACCGAGCGCCGAGCCGCAGCTCTCGGGGCGAGGTGGCAGGGAGGCGCCCTGCGCGACGACGACACGCCACACACGACCGTCGGTGTGGGCGACGGTCACCTCCCAGCGCGGTGCCGTCCCGTGGGTGCGCAGGACCCGGAAGGCGTCCGCCGCGTGCTCTCCGGTGGCCGTGCGCACGGCCAGTTCCGCTGCCTGTCCCGGCCGCTCCCAGGCGGAACCGCCCCGGCAGCCCTCGGTGACGATGCGCCCCTCCCGGACGCCCTGGAGGATTTCCTTGACGGAGTGCGCCGCGGTCCGTCCGTACGCGTAGCCGTACGGCAGGACGAGCAGCGTGGGCGAGAAACGGTGACCACCCAGATGGGTGACCTCCCACGCGCCCTCCAGTCCCGAGGCCGCGAGTTCGGCGGCGAGAGGCCGGCCCAGGAGGGCGCAGCAACGGTCACGCTTGCCGTTGGTGCAGACGAGCGCGAGCGGGTCGCCCCGGTGCGGGCGGCCCCGCAGCACCGTGTCGAAGGTGCGCGCGTCACCCGTGCCGAGTGCGGTGAAGTCCAGGTCGAGGAGTTACCCGGGTGTGCGGGTCGTGGCGCTGTGCAGCCATGTGCGTCCGGGAGTGGTGTGGGCCGCGTACACCTGGCGTTCGGCGGAGGCGCCGCAGTCCGCGTGCCGTCCGGGGCGCCGGATGAGCGCGATCCGTACCCCGGTGCCCTCGGCGGCCGCTTCGAGGGCACGCCCGAGCCCGGGGTCCAGGTGGCTCGACGTGAGCGCCTTGGCACCCCAGGGTCCGGGCTGCTCGATCAGCAGCCATGTCCTCGCGGTCGCCGCGGTCCCCGCGAGGGGTTCGTCGAAGTCGCGGGACGCGGTCGTGCACGTACTCACAGAGGTGAGCCTAACCTGACTTCGGCCAGGGCGACTTCCGACCTAGGGCCAGGGTGCCCCCGGCCAAGTGGACGGGGGCGCACTCTCGGCGCATTCGGCGCGTGGTGAGGCTTCAGGGGGCGCATTCAGGGAGTGGCTGTGGTGGCCGCGCTCCCACGTACTGGCCACTCGGACGCATGCGCAGCGGGCGTTCCCCGTACTCCTCCACGGTGTGGGCGATCCACCCCGCCGTGCGGGCGACGGCGAAGACCGTCTCCGCGGCGGAGGCGGACATGCCGGAGGAGACCGTGAGCACGGCCAGCGCGAGATCGACGTTGGCGTGCAGCGGAGTGTGGCGGGCGGTGGTGGTCACGATGTCCCGCGCCGCCGCCAGGGCCGGTGCCGCGCCTGGTACCTCCTCCAGGAGGGCGAACAGGGCACGCGCGCGTGGGTCCTCTCCGGGGTAGAGCCGGTGGCCGAGACCGGGGACGGGACGTCCGGCGCGCAGCTCGTCGGCGACGACCGGTGCCGCGGTGCCCTGGTCCAGTACGTCGAGGAGCATCCGGTGGGCCAGGCCGCCGGCCGCGCCGTGCAGGGGCCCTTCGAGGACGCCCAGGCCCGCGGAGACGGCGGCGTACGGGTGCGCACGGGCCGACGCTGCGACCCGCACCGCGAGCGTCGAGGCGGCCAGGTCGTGGTCGACGAGCAGGCCGAGAGCCGTGTCCAGGACCCGCAGTGACGCCTCGTCAGGTGCCCGGCCGGTGAGGCGCGGCCACAGACGGTGGGCCAGGGGGCCCTCGTCGCGATGGTCGTGCCGCTTCGGGGGGAGGGCGGCGACGAGGGCCGGGATGAGGGTGCGCGCGGTGCCGAGGACGGCACTCTCCGACAGGTCGAAGCGCAGCGGGTCGGTGGCCGAAGCGGCGATCGCGGCGACGCGCAGCCGGTCCGTCGGGCCGCTGTGGCCGGGTAGCGCGTCGACGGCCCGGCGGGCGGCGGCGACGGTCGCCTCCGGAGCGGTGAACGTGATGCCGGGGCGCAGTCGCCCGGTCCACAGCCACTCGGCGATCTCTTCGTAGGAGTGGCGTGCGGCCAGTTCCGTCGCGTCGACTCCGCGGTAGTAGTACCGGTCCCCGTCGATCAAGGTGATGCGGGTACGGACGGACAGCTCGCCGCCCGCGCTCGGACTCCCGCTGGAATCACGCCTGTTGCGTCGAGCGAGCGCCTCCACCTCCTCGGCGTCGAAGGTGCTGCCCCGGCCGCCGGGGTCCCGCCGGCTGCTGAGCTGACCGCGGCTCACGTACGCGTACACGGTCTCGGCCTTCACGCCGAGCAGGTCGGCGGTCTCCCTGGTGCTGAGCCGTCGGCCCGCGTGCGCTCGTGTTCCCGGTTCCTGATCCCTCATGGGCGACACCGTATCCGTGGATCGACATATTGAGTGAATCAATATTGACAGAGATCGAGTCAAGCATGGACAGTCGAATCAAGTTCAGGGAGGAACGCAATGCCGAACAACCGGGCAGCCACAGCCACACCCACCCCCGGCACCACCGCGACAGTCCCCGCCCCCACGACAAGCCCCACCCCTGTCGACATACCGCGAGGACTCGCGGGCGTCGTCGTCACAGAGACCGCACTGGGTGACGTCAGGGGGCTGGAGGGCTTCTACCACTACCGCCAGTACTCGGCCGTCGAACTGGCGCGGACCCGTGGGTTCGAGGACGTCTGGCATCTTCTGGTCCACGGTGAACTGCCGGACGCGGCCCGCGGTGCCGCCTTCGCCGCGCGGACCGCTGCGCTGCGCCGGCTCCCGGACGAGGTGCGCGCGGCGCTGCCCGCGATCGCGGCGGCGACCGGCCCCGCCGGACCGCTCGCGGGCCTGCGGACCGCGTTGTCCCTGCTCGGGGCGGCGTCGGGATTCCGGCCGCTGTACGACATCGACGCGGACCGGCGCCAGGCGGACACGCTCGCCGCGTGCGCGGCCGTGCCGACGCTGCTCACCGCCCTGTACCGGCTGGGGCGGGGCCTTGAGCCGGTGGAGCCGCGCGAGGACCTCCCGTACGCCGCGAACTATCTGTACATGCTCACGGGTGCGGAGCCGGACGCGACGCGGGCACGGGCGGTGGAGCAGTACTTGATCTCCACCATTGACCACGGATTCAACGCGTCGACGTTCACGGCGCGGGTGATCGCGTCGACGGGTGCGGACGTGGCGGCCTGTCTGGTGGGCGCCGTGGGGGCGCTGTCGGGGCCGCTGCACGGTGGAGCGCCGAGCCGTGCCCTGGACACGCTCGACGCGATCGGCACCGCCGACCGCATCGACCCGTGGATTCGCGCACGGGTTCTCGCGGGTGAGCGCATCATGGGCTTCGGTCACGCCGTGTACCGCACCGAGGATCCGCGCTCCCGGATGCTCCGTGAGATCGCCCAGGGGTTCGGCGGCTCCCTGGTCGGCTTCGCCGTCGAGGTCGAACACCGGGTGGAAGCGATCCTGGCCGAACTCAAGCCGGGCCGCGAACTCCACACCAACGTCGAGTTCTACGCCGGTGTGGTCATGGAACTGTGCGGCCTGCCGCGCGAGATGTTCACCCCCACCTTCGCGGCGGCCCGGGTCGTCGGCTGGAGCGCCAACATCCTGGAACAGGCGCAGGACTCGAAGATCATCCGTCCTGCCGCGCGGTATGTGGGGCCGGTGCCGCCGATGCCGGTCCCTCCGGCGGCGGCGCCGCGGGCCGAGGCGACGGCGGCCCACTGACGGGCGGTGCGCGTCCGCGGCACATGAGGGGCCCGGCATCCGGGGGATGCCGGGCCTGGCGTCGTGGCCGCAGGGGGTGGATCCCGACCGCGGACCACCCGCGGTCAGCTCCTGACGGTGACGAGGTCAGACGTCGGGGATGTCCTTCTTCGCGCGGACCAGGGTCTCGCGGGTGATGATGACAATCCGCTCGTAGTCGGCTCGTGCGGCGTCGGGCGGAAGCTCGGGGTCGAGTTCCAGGGTGGCCTCGCGCCCGATGACGGCGAAACTGCCGTCATTGAGCTCGAAGATGTCGGGGCACGACTGACCAGTGGCGCTGCCGCGCTCGCGTGGCGTAGCTCCGACACGTCGCACGATTTTCACGGGGTGGTACCAATCTTGTGGCTCGGACTGATGGGTGCCTCCGAGCTCTGGGGTCCTCGGAGCATGGCCGGCTCCGGGCGGAGATGTTCGTCGGAGCCAAATGGTCTCCGAGCGCGGGGTGTTCGTCGGAGCGCCCGCGAGGCGGGCAGACGATAACCTAGCGCGTCCGATTGCCCCTGGTGTGCAAAGCCATTATAAGCAAGGGGGTGAACTTGGTCGGATATGCGCTGGTTCCCGCTTCTATGTCCGACGGTGGAACACCTTCTCCACCATGCTGCACATGCGCGCCAGAACGCGGTAGGCGTCTCCCCGTTGGTCGGCGTTGGGGCTCAGGCAGGCGACCAGTACGGCTATAAGGGCGGGAAGCAGGATGGCGGCCGTGAGCGCCATCGCGGAGGTCGTGATCTCCAAGGGTGGTGTCCGCCGTTCGGGCTCGGGGTGATGGGTGCCTCCGAGCTCTGGGGTCCTTGGAGCGTGGCCGGCTCCGGGCGGAGATGTTCGTCGGAGCCAAATGTCTCCGAGCGCGGGGTGTTCGTCGGAGCGCCCGCGGAGCGGGCAGACGATAACCTAGCGCGTCCGATTGCCTCTGGTGTGCAAAGCCATCACAAGCAGGGGGGTGAATTTAGTCGGATACATGCCGGTTATCGCTGCTGTGTCCGACAGGGAACACCTTCTCCACCGTGCTGCACGCGCGCACCAGAACGCGGTAGGCGTCTCCCCGTTGGTCGGCGTCGGGGCTCAGGCGGGCGACGAGTACGGCTATCGGAACGGGAACCGGGATGGCGGCCGCGAGCGCCCTCGCGGAGGTCGTGATCTCCACGGGTGGTGTCCGCCCTTCGGGCTCGGGGTGATGGGTGCCTCCGGGCAGTGGGGCCTCGGAGCATGGCCGGCTCCGGGCGGAGAGGTCCGTCGGAGGCAAGTGCGCCCGAACGCGGGGGTGTTCGTCGGAGCGCCCGCGGAGCGGGCAGACGACAAACCAACCGGATCTGTTGCCGGTGGTGCGCGAAGTCATCAAGCAGGGGAGTGAAGTCGCACAACCGCGCCGTCGGCGCCGTGAGCTACTGGATTCCCTCGTCGGGTTCGCCGACCACCCACCATTCGTCGGTGTCGGAATCCGTCTGATCCTGGATCAGGCTCTCCATCATCCGGCCCAGTTCGGCTTCCTCGGAGGAGTCGGCCAGGCTCTTGCGGTGGTGTTCCGTCGCGGCCCAGTACGCCCGGAAGATCTGGTTCTGGCACATGATGCGGAAGTGGCCGTGGAGTTCCGCCCGCGTCAGGGCCCCGATCCGGTGGAAGTACAGGGCGTTGATGTACAGGGCGTTCGCGAAGAGGTACTGCCGCTGCTCCTCGTCGGTGATCTCCGTCTCGTACGTGTTGAGGACCGCGGCGAGAGCGGGATCGTCCATGGCCTTGCACAGCAGATCGAAATGGAGTCGGTGCTGCTCGGTGAGTACGGCCCGCCTGCGCGCCCGTGCCCTCCGTTCCGTGACGGCGCCGGCCGCGGCGGTGAGCCGGGCCCAGGCACCTGAGCCGAACCTCCGTATCGCGGAGTTCCGTGTGGCCATGTCAACCCCCGAATCAGGCGACCGTTCCGCCGGCCGTCGTGGGGCGACGGGGAGCGGACCGGCGACCGGTGGGCGGCGCGCTTGCCGCCTCCCAGTCTTGCCGAGCGGCTCTGATCGGCGGGGAGGCGGAGAGGAGGCGCACGGAGGGAAGTGAGGGTTGCGCGTCCCGGCGCCATGCCCAACGTGTGCCCCGCGAGCGCCGCTAACAATCGTTCACTTCGGGGCGATTCCTCCCGCTCGTATCCTGGGACGACAGTCCTTCCCCGTACGAGCGCCGGTCCACGAGCCGCCTCGTCGAAGAACCGGTTCACGAGCCGGTGCACGCGTCGGTGTGAAAGAGGTCGCCCGTTGAGTCAGCCCAGCCCGCAGCAGGTCCCGTTCGCGTCGGACGGACGGACCCCGCCCGGTGACCCGCAGGTTCCCGTCATCGTCCTCGCCGGTTTCCTCGGCGCGGGCAAGACCACGCTGCTCAACCACCTCCTGCACCACAGCGGCGGCAGTCGCATCGGCGCCGTCGTCAACGACTTCGGGGCGATCGAGATCGACGCGATGGCGGTGGCCGGAGCGCTCGGGGACTCCACCGTGTCGCTCGGGAACGGATGCCTGTGCTGCGCCGTCGACGCCGGTGAGCTGGACGACTACCTGGAACGCCTCACTCGGCCCTCGGCCCGCATCGACGTCATCGTCGTCGAGGCGAGCGGCCTCGCCGAGCCCCAGGAGCTCGTGCGGATGGTGCTCGCCAGCGAGAATCCGCGGATCGTCTACGGCGGACTCGTCGAGGTCGTCGACGCGGCCGAGTTCGACGGCACGCGGGAGAAGCATCCCGAGATCGACCGGCATCTCGCCCTCGCCGACCTCGTCGTCGTCAACAAGATCGACCGCGCCGAGGGCGGGGAGCGGGTGCTGCGCACCGTGCGGGACCTCGTGGACCGCGCCGCCGTCGTGCCCGCCGTCCACGGTCGCGTCGACCCCGAGTTCCTCTTCGACCGCAGGCCGAGCGAGGACCGCGTCGGCCAGCTCTCCTTCGACGACCTCCACACGCACGACGAGGCCGGCGACACGCACGACGAGGCCGGCGACACGCACGACGAGGCCGGCCACACGGACCGCGAGGGGCACGCCCGCCATCTGCACGCGGCCTACGAATCCCTCTCCTTCACCTCCGAAGTCCCGCTCTCCCCGAGGCGGTTGATGGAGTTCCTCGACAGCAGGCCCGAGGGGCTCTACCGCATCAAGGGGTACGTCGACTTCGGCGCCCACGACCGCCGCAACCGCTACGCCGTGCACGCGGTCGGGCCGTTCCTGCGGTTCCGTCCGGAACCCTGGGCCGGCGGTCCGGAGCCCAAAGCCGCCGGCGAACGCCTCACCCAGCTCGTACTGATCGGCTCCGGCATCGACACCACCGCGCTGGGCAAGGCACTCGCGGCGTGCGAGGAGGACGCCCCGCACGCCGACGAGCACGGCATGTGGGGCGTCCTGCGCTACGTACAGGAGCGGAGCCCGGAGGGCTGAACCGCCGCTACACCGGACCCGCCACCACCGACACCGTCTTCGCCAGCGACACGCCCGAGCCGTCGCGGCGCGGGTCCATCTCCGGCAGCTCGGCCGGTGTGCCGTTCTTCTGCGCGGCCCGCGCCGGAGCCGCACCCGCCCAGGCCAGCGACAGGCAGTCCTCGCCCTTCAGGAACCGCTGGCAGCGCACGCCACCCGTGGCCCGGCCCTTGCGCGGGTACTGGTCGAACGGGGTCAGCTTGGCCGTGGTCTGGACGGAGTCGTCCAGTGTGCCGCGCGAACCGGCCACGGTGAAGACCACCGCCTCCACCGCCGGGTCGACCGCGGTGAAGGAGATCACCTTCGCGCCGTCGGTGAGTTTGATGCCCGCCATCCCGCCCGCCGCCCGGCCCTGCGGGCGGACCTGAGAGGCCTGATAGCGCAGCAACTGGGCGTCGTCGGCGACGAAGACCAGGTCCTCCTCGCCGGTGCGCAGCTCGACCGCGCCGACGATCCGGTCGCCGTCCTTGAGGGTGATGACCTCCAACTCCTCCTTGTTCAGGGGGTAGTCGGGTACCACACGCTTGACGACGCCCTGCTCGGTGCCGAGCGCCAGGCCGGGCGACGACTCGTCGAGCGTCGTCAGACACACGACCGTCTCGTCCGCCTCCAGGGAGGACAGGAACTCCGAGATCGGCGCGCCCCCGGAGAGGTTGGGCGCCGACGCGGTCTCCGGCAGCTGCGGGAGGTCGATCACGTTCAGCCGGAGCAGCCGGCCCGAGGAGATGACCACCCCGATCTCGCCACGGGCCGTCGCGGTCACCGCGGAGACGATCAGGTCGTGCCGGGTGCGCTTGGCGTCCTCCGCCTCGGCAAAGGGTCCACCGTCGGCCGTGCGGGCGACCAGGCCCGTCGAGGACAGCAGTACCCGGCACGGGTCGTCCGCCACCTGGAGCGGAACCGCCGTCGCGACGGAGCCGGCGGACTCCAGGAGCACCGTGCGCCGGTCGGTGGCGAACTTCTTCGCGACCGCGGCCAGTTCGGTGGAGACCAGCTTGCGCAGCTCGGCGTCCGAGTCCAGGATCCCGGTCAGCTCGTCGATCTCGCCGTTGAGCCGGTCGCGCTCCGACTCCAGCTCGATACGGTCGAACCTGGTGAGGCGGCGCAGCGGGGTGTCCAGGATGTACTGCGTCTGGACCTCGGAGAGCGAGAACCGCTCGATCAGGCGCTCCTTGGCCTGCGCCGAGTTCTCGCTGGACCGGATCAGACGGATGACCTCGTCGATGTCGATCAGCGCGACAAGGAGACCCTCGACCAGGTGAAGCCGGTCGCGCTTCTTCCCGCGGCGGAACTCGCTGCGCCGGCGCACGACCTCGAAGCGGTGGTCGAGATAGACCTCCAGGAGCTCCTTGAGACCCAGGGTGAGCGGCTGACCGTCCACCAGAGCGACGTTGTTGATGCCGAAGGACTCCTCCATCGGCGTCAGCTTGTAGAGCTGCTCCAGGACCGCTTCCGGCACGAAGCCGTTCTTGATCTCGATGACCAGACGCAGGCCGTGCGAGCGGTCGGTGAGGTCCTTCACATCGGCGATGCCCTGCAGCTTCTTGGCGCCGACCAGATCCTTGATCTTGGCGATCACCTTCTCAGGACCGACGGTGAAGGGCAGTTCGGTGACGACGAGACCCTTGCGGCGCGCCGTCACGTCCTCCACCGACACCGTGGCACGGATCTTGAAGGTGCCGCGGCCCGACTCGTAGGCGTCCCTGATCCCGGACAGGCCGACGATCCGGCCACCCGTGGGCAGGTCGGGGCCCGGCACGTACTTCATCAGGGTGTCCAGGTCGGCGCCCGGGTAGCGGATCAGGTGCCGGGCGGCCGCCACGACCTCGCCGAGGTTGTGCGGCGGCATGTTGGTCGCCATGCCGACGGCGATGCCCGACGAGCCGTTGACGAGGAGGTTCGGGTACGCCGCGGGGAGGACGCCGGGCTCCTGCTCCTGGCCGTCGTAGTTCGGCGAGAAATCGACCGTGTCCTCGTCGATGGACTCGGTCATCAGTGACGTGGCGTCGGCCATCCGGCACTCGGTGTAACGCATGGCGGCCGGCGGGTCGTCGTTGCCGAGCGAGCCGAAGTTGCCGTGCCCGTCGACGAGCGGCAGGCGCATGGAGAAGGGCTGGGCCAGTCGCACCAGCGCGTCGTAGATCGACGCGTCGCCGTGCGGGTGGAGCTTACCCATGACCTCGCCGACGACGCGCGCGCACTTCACGTAGCCGCGGTCGGGGCGCAACCCCATCTCGTTCATCTGGTAGACGATGCGTCGGTGCACGGGCTTGAGGCCGTCACGGGCGTCCGGCAGGGCTCGCGAGTAGATGACCGAGTACGCGTATTCGAGGAAGGAGCCCTGCATCTCGTCCACGACGTCGATGTCGAGGATCTTCTCCTCGTACGAGTCGTCGGGCGGCGGGGTCTTCGTGCTGCGGCGGGCCATCGCTGCTGCGGCTCCTTCACAGTCTCTGCCGGGGCATGAACGGGATCTGACGCGCACCATTGTGGACCGCCCCGCTGACAACGCGGACCGCGACCCGTCCGTAGGGGCTGCGCGGAGCCCCTTTCCGCTCGCTCAGGGCGGCCCGAAACCCGCCCTCGCGCCGCAGGTGAATCTCGCTCTCGGCGTACGGGGCGCGGGAACTTCGCCACCTGTCGGCACGCTTGCATACAGTGGCAGGACCGGCAGGAATTCTGCAGTTTCCGCGATCGAAGGGACGTACATGCCCATGGGTCACACGGCCACAGCTGAGACAGGCTCCGGCGGCCTGACAGCGACCGAGCACCGCCTGGCCAACGGCCTGCGCGTGGTGCTCTCCGAGGACCATCTGACCCCGGTCGCGGCGGTGTGCCTCTGGTACGACGTCGGCTCGCGCCACGAGGTCGAGGGCCGTACCGGACTCGCCCACCTCTTCGAGCACCTGATGTTCCAGGGATCGGGCCAGGTGAAGGGCAACGGCCACTTCGAACTGGTGCAGGGCGCGGGCGGTTCGCTCAACGGCACCACCAGCTTCGAGCGCACCAACTACTTCGAGACGATGCCGACCCACCAGCTCGAGCTCGCCCTCTGGCTGGAGGCGGACCGGATGGGCTCGCTGCTCGCCGCGCTCGACGACGAGTCCATGGAGAACCAGCGGGACGTCGTCAAGAACGAGCGCAGGCAGCGCTACGACAACGTGCCCTACGGCACCGCCTTCGAAAAGCTGACCGCGCTCGCCTACCCCGAGGGCCACCCGTACCACCACACCCCCATCGGGTCGATGGCGGACCTGGACGCGGCGACCCTCGAGGACGCCCGCGCCTTCTTCCGCACCTACTACGCGCCCAACAACGCGGTGCTCTCGGTCGTCGGCGACATCGACACCGAGCAGACGCTTCGCTGGATCGAGAAGTACTTCGGCTCCATCCCCGGGCACGACGGAAAGCCCGCCCCGCGCGACGGTTCGCTGCCCGAGACCCTCGGCGAGCAGCTGCGCGAGGTCGTCGAGGAAGAGGTCCCGGCGCGCGCCCTGATGGCCGCCTACCGGCTTCCCGAGGACGGCACGCGCGCGTCCGACGCGGCCGACCTCGCCCTGACCGTCCTCGGCGGCGGCGAGTCCTCCCGCCTGTACAACCGGCTCGTTCGCCGTGACCGCACCGCCGTCGCGGCCGGGTTCGGCCTGCTGCGTCTCGCCGGGGCGCCCTCCCTGGGCTGGCTGGACGTGAAGACGTCCGGCGACGTCGAGGTCCCGGTCATCGAGGCCGCGGTCGACGAGGAGCTCGCCCGGTTCGCCGAGGAGGGTCCCACGGCCGAGGAGATGGAGCGCGCCCAGGCCCAGTTGGAGCGCGAGTGGCTGGACCGGCTCGGCACGGTCGCGGGCCGCGCCGACGAACTGTGCAGGTACGCGGTCCTGTTCGGCGATCCGATGCTCGCCCTGACGGCCGTGCAGCGCATCCTCGACATCACCGCCGAGGAGGTCCAGGAGGTCGCCAAGGCCCGCCTGCGCCCCGACAACCGCGCGGTGCTCGTCTACGAGCCGATCGCCGACGAAGCCACCGGCACGGACGACGCCATCGACGCCGCCGACGCCGCCGACGACACCGACGAGGAGGCGGCGAAGTGACCGAGCTCGCCACCATGGACTTCCACCCGCAGCCCCAGGCCGGCCGGCCCAAGCCCTGGGCCTTCCCGGCTCCCGAGCGCGGCACGCTGGACAACGGGCTGACCCTGATGCACTGCGACCGCCCGGGCCAGCAGGTCGTCGCCGTCGAGGTGCTCCTCGCCGCGCCGCTGGACGCCGAGCCCGCCGGCCTCGACGGCATCGCCACGATCATGGCGCGCGCGTTCTCCGAGGGCACCGACAAGCTCTCCGCCGAGGAGTTCGCCGCCGAGCTGGAGCGCTGCGGCGCCACCCTCGACGCGCACGCCGACCACCCCGGCGTACGCCTCTCCCTCGAAGTGCCCGTCTCACGCCTGCCCAAGGCGCTCGGCCTGCTCGCCGACGCCCTGAGGGCACCGGCGTTCACCGAGAGCGAGATCGAGCGGCTGGTACGCAACCGGCTCGACGAGATCCCGCACGAGAGCGCCAACCCGGCCCGCCGCGCCGCCAAGGAGCTCTCCAGGGAGCTGTTCCCGGCGACCTCGCGGATGTCCCGTCCCCGGCAGGGCACCGAGGAGACCGTCCGGAAGATCGACGCGGCGGGCGTCCGCGCCTTCTACGACCGGTACGTTCGCCCGGCCACGTCCACCGCCGTGATCGTCGGTGACCTCACCGACGTGGACCTCGACGGGCTGCTCGCCGAGACGCTCGGCGCCTGGACGGGTTCCTCCGCCGAACCGCGTCCCGTGCCGCCGGTCACCGCCGACGACACCGGCCGCGTGATCATCGTGGACCGCCCCGGCGCGGTCCAGACGCAGTTGCTGATCGGCCGCGTCGGCTCGGACCGGCACGACCGTGTCTGGCCCGCCCAGGTGCTCGGCACGTACTGCCTCGGCGGCACCCTCACCTCGCGCCTGGACCGCGTGCTGCGCGAGGAGAAGGGCTACACCTACGGGGTGCGGGCCTTCGGCCAGGTGATGCGTTCCGCTCCGGACGGCACGGGTATCGCGATGCTCGCCATCAGCGGCTCGGTGGACACCCCGAACACCGGGCCGGCCCTGGACGACCTCTGGAAGGTGCTGCGCACCCTCGCCGCGGACGGTCTGACGGACGCCGAACGGGACGTCGCCGTGCAGAACCTGGTGGGGGTGGCACCCCTCAAGTTCGAGACCGCGGCGGCCGTCGCGGGCACGCTCGCCGACCAGGTCGAGCAGTACCTGCCGGACGACTACCAGGCGACGCTGTACCAGCAGCTCGCCGCGACCGGCACCGTGGAGGCCACCGCGGCGGCGGTGAGCGCCTTCCCGGTGGACCGTCTGGTCACCGTCCTGGTGGGCGACGCCACGCAGATCGAGGAGCCCGTCAAGGCGCTCGGCATCGGTGAAGTGACCGTCGTGGCCGCGGAGTAGAAGCGGGGCGGAGAACGCGGCGGACGACGCGGCGGAAATCGCGAGCACGGAGGGGCCCGGGTGACCGAAGAGTCGCCCGGGTCCCCTTTTGCCCGGACAACATCCTCAATTTGTCCGTATTGATGGGGAGGTTGCCTTTCTGCCCTGTGGCATGCACTACAAAAACCGCGATCTGTTTGTTGATTGAAAGAGGGCCCCCTTAGCGTCGGTCCGGCTGTTCGTCAGGCAGTGCGCCGCGTCCGCGGCACCGGACAGCCATCGCCGAGTCCCCGTACGGCGCGAGCCAGGGGAGCCGGGGACCCGTACGCAGTCCCTGGGGTGAATCGGACTCCCTCCCCGCGAGGGCGTCCGTAGGAGACCTTCCTGCTCCGAACCCGTCAGCTAACCCGGTAGGCGAGAGGGAAGGAAAGGACCAAGCCCCTTCATGGCGTTCACCTGTGGCACCGGGAAACACCGACGTCCGAGCCGCGTGAAGCGCACCACCTCGAACGCCGTCGGCGTCGCGGCGCTCACCACCACCGGTGTCATCGGAACCCTGGCAGCCCCCGCCCTCGCCGCGGACAGCTCCGTCGAGCAGACCGGGCTGACCCAGGCCGTCACCATCGGCGACACGGTCGCCGCCCAGATCGACGCGCAGGCCGCCGCGCAGCAGCGTGCCGCCGACGAGGCGGCCGCCCGTCTGAAGGCCGAACAGGCGGCGCGCAAGCGGGCCGTCGAGGAGGCGAAGAAGGAGCGCGAGGCCAAGGAACGCGCCGCCCGCGCCGCCGAGCGCAAGCGTCTCAACACCTTCGTCCTGCCGATCCCCGGCTCGTACGTCTCCACCGGCTACAAGACCGGCGGCAGCCTCTGGTCCTCCGGCAGCCACACCGGCGTCGACTTTCACGCCGCGTCCGGGACCCCGGTCCACTCGGTCGGCGCGGGCACGGTCGTCACGGCCGGCTGGGGCGGGGCCTACGGCAACCAGGTCGTCCTGCGGATGCACGACGGTACGTACACGATGTACGGCCACCTGTCGTCCATCGGTGTCTCCGTCGGCCAGACCGTCACCCCGGGCGGCCGGCTGGGCCTCTCCGGGGCCACCGGGAACACCACCGGGCCGCACCTCCACTTCGAGGCCCGCACCACGGCGGAGTACGGCTCCGACATCGACCCGGTCGCCTACCTCCGCTCGCACGGTGTGAACGTCTGACGCCCGGCGTCCGCACTTCCGAGGCCCCGGCTCACCCGAGCCGGGGCTTCGTCGTTTCGAACGGCTGTCTGTCCAAAAAATATCCATGGATTCCGGCCCGCCATCGGAAATTCCGGCTCGCTGCAATAGAGTCGCCGAACGAGCGTCGATCGACCGCGTTTCGCGGGGATTAAGGCGGAGGTCCGGTCATGCGCATTCCCGCGCACTCGGTATGCACGGCGATCCGCGACGACATCGTCGCGGGTGTCTACGAGCGCGGCGGCCGGCTCACCGAGGAACTGCTGGCGCGCCGCTACGGCGTCTCGCGCGTCCCGGTGCGCGAGGCCCTGCGCACCCTGGAGGCCGAGGGTTTCGTCGTCACCCGGCGGCACGCGGGCGCGTGCGTGGCGGAGCCCACCGAGCAGGAGGCCGCGGATCTGCTGGAGATGCGTATGCTCCTGGAACCGCTGGGGGCGTCCAGGGCCGCCCAGCGGCGCACCGAGGCCCACCTCAAGGTGCTGCGAGGCCTGGTCAGACTGGGTCAGGAGCGCTCCAGGAGGGGGAACAGCGAGGATCTGCGCTCCCTGGGCGGCTGGTTCCACGAGACGCTCGCACAGGCTTCCCGGAGTCCCGCGCTGACCTCCACGCTGGCCCAGCTGCGGCACAAGATCGCCTGGATGTACGCGGTGCGGGCGCCCGCCGATCCGGCGGAGTCCTGGGCGGAGCACGGCGGCATCGTGGACGCGGTGGCGCGCGGTGACGGCGAGCGGGCCCGGGCCATCACGGCGCTGCACACCGAGCGCGCGACGGCCGCGCACCGGCTGAGGTTTCCCGGTGGGGGAGACCGCCCGGACCGCGTGAGGACTTCGCAACATCCCGTAAACATGACGGGCCTGCGTCATTAACACGGGGGCCGTATACAAAGAGGGGTAATTCGCGGGAGATTATTTCCGCTGCCCGTAATTCGAAAAAGCGAAGGGCTCGCCCGATGTTTTCGGGCGAGCCCCTTCGCTTTGTCCACGATTTGTCTACGGGGCGATGTCCTTCGATGTGAAAACCTTCGCCGCCGTCAATGGGGGAGCCCCGCGAGGGGGGCACCTCAGACGGTCTCGGGAAGCTCCTCGAGGCCTTCCGCGACCAGCTTGGCCAGCCGGTCGAGGGCGGCGTCCGCGCCCTCGGCCGCCGAGGCGAGGACGATCTCCTCGCCGCCCTGGGCGCCCAGGCCGAGGACCGCCAGCATGGAGGCCGCGTTGACGGGGTTGCCGTCCGCCTTGGCGATCGTCACGGGGATGCCGGAGGCCGTGGCCGCCCGGACGAAGATGGAGGCGGGACGGGCGTGGAGGCCCTCGGCCCAGCCGACGTTGACGCGGCGCTCAGCCATGTGATGCTGCCCTTCAGGGGTTCAGGGTTGTCTAGACCAGTGTTCCATAGAGTGAAGCGCGTCCGGAGCGGGTGTCGTACCTGCCCCGGATCCGGCTTCGGACCCCGGCCTGGATCCGAATCCGCTGCCCCTAGCCTGCCTCGCGCCGCTGACGGACGCGAGCCGTACTCTGGGCCCCATGCAGACCTCGTCGGACCGGCACGAGTACCCCTCCCACTGGGAGGCCGACGTGGTGCTGCGTGACGGAGGCACGGCCCGTGTCAGGCCCATCACCGTCGACGACGCCGAGCGCCTGGTCAGCTTCTACGAGCAGGTCTCGGACGAGTCGAAGTACTACCGCTTCTTCGCGCCGTACCCGCGCCTGTCCGCCAAGGACGTCCGCCGCTTCACCCACCACGACTTCGTGGACAGGGTGGGGCTCGCGGCCACGATCGGCGGCGAGTTCATCGCCACCGTACGCTATGACCGCATTGGTGCCGGCGGCCTGCCCGCCTCCGCGCCCGCCGACGAGGCCGAGGTGGCCTTCCTCGTGCAGGACGCCCACCAGGGCCGCGGCGTCGCCTCGGCCCTCCTCGAACACATCGGCGCGGTGGCCAGGGAGCGGGACATCCGCCGGTTCGCCGCCGAGGTGCTGCCCGCCAACACCAAGATGATCAAGGTGTTCACGGACGCCGGGTACCAGCAGAAGCGGCACTTCGAGGACGGCGTCGTACGCCTGGAGTTCGACCTCGAACCCACCGACCGCTCCGTCGCCGTGCAGCGCGCGCGGGAACAGCGCGCCGAGGCCCGTTCCGTGCAGCGGCTGCTCGCGCCCGGCTCGGTCGCGGTCATCGGCGCGGGGCGTACGGCCGGCGGGGTGGGCCGCAGCGTCCTCGCCAACCTCCGCGAGGCGGGCTTCACGGGTCGGCTGTACGCGGTGAACAAGTCCCTCGAGGAGAAGGAGCTCGACGGGGTCCCCGCGCACCGCTCCGTCCGCGACATCGGCGAGCACGTCGACCTCGCGGTCGTCGCCGTGCCCGCGCCGTACGTCCCCGAGGTCGTCGCGGAGTGCGGCGAGCACGGGGTGCAGGGCCTCGTCGTCGTCTCCTCCGGGTACGCGGAGAGCGGTCCCGGCGGGCGCGAGCGCCAGCGCGAACTCGTCCGCCAGGCCCGTACCTACGGCATGCGGATCATCGGCCCCAACACCTTCGGGATCATCAACACCTCTCCCGACGTGCGCCTGAACGCCTCCCTGGCGCCGGAGATGCCACGCCCCGGACGGATCGGCCTGTTCGCCCAGTCCGGCGCGATCGGCATCGCCCTGCTGTCCCGGCTGCACCGCCGCGGCGGCGGTGTCACGGGCGTCACCGGCGTGTCCACGTTCGTGTCCGCCGGAAACCGCGCGGACGTGTCCGGCAACGACGTCCTCCAGTACTGGTACGACGACCCGGACACCGACGTCGCCCTCATGTACCTCGAATCCATCGGCAACCCGCGCAAGTTCACCCGGCTGGCACGGCGGACGGCGGCGGCGAAGCCGCTGGTCGTGGTGCAGGGCGCACGGCACGCGGCCGCTCCCCAGGGGCACGCGGTACGGGCCACCCGGCTGCCGCACGCCACCGTCTCCGCGCTGCTGGCACAGGCCGGGGTGATCCGGGTCGACACGATCACCGAGCTGGTCGACGCGGGCCTTCTGCTGGCACGCCAGCCGCTCCCTTCCGGCCCCCGGGTGGCGATCCTCGGCAACTCCGAGTCGCTGGGACTGCTGACCTTCGACGCGTGCCTCGCGGAGGGGCTGCGGCCGCTGCCGCCGCTCGACCTGACCACGGCGGCCTCGGCGGAGGACTTCCGCCGGGCGCTGGAGCGGGCACTGGCCGACGACAGGTGCGACGCCGTCGTGGTCACCGCCATCCCCGCGGTGGGGGAGACCTCCGTGCGGGACGCGGCCCTGGCCGAGGCGCTGCGCTCGGCCTCGGCCTCGGCCCCGGCGAAGCCGGTACTGGTGGCGCACGTCGAGCTCGGCGGGCTCGCCGAGGCGCTGTCCGCCGCCGCCAGTACGGCCCCGCAGACAGGCCCCGGGCCCGCCGCCACCGCGGACGCGGCCCGGCCGGGCGAGCCCTCCGCCCCGGTCGGGCGACAGGACCCGCGGCGGCCGTCCGCCGGAACCGGAGCCCCCGACGAGACGCGCCTCATCCCCGCCTACCCCGCCGCCGAGCGCGCCGTCCGCGCGCTCGCCGAAGCCGTGAAGTACGGCCAGTGGCGACGGGAGGCGGCCGAGCCCGGCAAGGTGCCCGAGTACGAGGACATCGACGAGAAGGGCGCCGCCGAGCAGATCGACGCGCTGCTGTCCCGTGGCACCGGGCTGACGCTGGGGGCCGAGGACACCCGCGCGCTGCTCGCGCGGTACGGCGTCGACGTACGCCGGGCGCTGCCCGCACCGACGCCCGGGGAGGCCGCCGCGGCCGCGGGCACCCTGGGCTACCCGGTGGCCCTCAAGACCACCGCCCCGCACCTGCGGCACCGCGCGGACCTCGGCGGAGTACGCCTGGACCTGGCGAACGAGGAGCAACTGCACAGGGCGTACGCGGAGTTGACCGAGCTCTTCGGAGGGCCCGAGGAGCTGCGGCCGGTCGTGCAGGGCATGGCGCCGCGCGGGGTGGACACGGTCGTACGGGCCGTCATCGACCCCGCGGCCGGCGCGGTGCTCTCGTTCGGCCTGGCCGGAGCCGCCTCGGAACTGCTGGGGGACACCGCGCACCGGTTGATTCCGGTCACCGACCGGGACGCGAGCTCGCTGGTCCGGTCGATCCGGACGGCGCCGCTCCTGTTCGGCTGGCGCGGCTCGGCACCGGTCGACACCGCGGCCCTCGAAGAGGTGATGCTGCGGGTGTCGCGCCTGGTGGACGATCATCCGGAGGTCGTCGGAGTCTCCCTGGAGCCCGTGGTCGTCGCCCCGCACGGCCTGAGCGTGCTCGGCGCCACCGTACGGCTGGCGCGCGCCCCCCTCCGCGACGACCTCGGCCCCCGGACACTGCCCGTCGTCTGAGCGGCGGCCCGCGCCGCACCGGCGCCGTCCCGTTCGTTCTGATCCGTCCACGACAGAGACCCACGAGCGGTGCCTCGCAGTCAGTGGGCCCCCGTAGGATGGACGTCATGGCCAAGACCAGTACGACGACCCAGGGGCTGCGAGCGGCGATCGAGCGCAGCGGCTACTACCCGGCCCTCGTGGCCGAGGCGGTGGAGGCCGCGATCGGCGGCGAGGCCATCCGGTCGTACCTGGTCCACCAGGAGACGACGTTCGACGCCAACGAGGTGCGCCGGCATGTCACCGTGCTCGTCCTGACCGGCAACCGCTTCATCGTGAGCCACACCGACGAGCAGAACGCGGACACGACCTCGCCGACGCCGTACGCCACCACGTCGACGGAGTCCGTGAAAATCGGCAGGATCTCGTCTGTCGTGGTCAGCCGTGTCGTCGCCAACCCCGAGTCGTACGCGCCGGGCACGCTGCCCCGTGAGGTCGTCCTGACCATCGGCTGGGGCGCGGTCGCGCGGATCGACCTGGAGCCCGCGGCCTGCGGCGACCCCAACTGCGAGGCGGACCACGGCTACACCGGCAGTTCGACGGCCGACGACCTGAGCCTGCGCGTCAGCGAGGCAGGGGACGGCCCGGAGACGGTCCGCCAGGCCCTGGCCTTCGCGCAGTCCCTCTCCGAGGCGACCGCGGACCCCACGCACTGATGGCTCTCTCCACCTGGGAACACCCGGAACCCCTGGCCATCGGGTCCGCGCCCGTCCCCGAGTACGGCACGGGTTCGCTCGCGGATCTCCTGCCCACGCTCGCCGCGGGCATGTCGGTACCCGGTATGACCGCCGCCATACCGGAGCTGACCGGCGCCGACCGCAACTGCGTCTTCCTGATCGACGGTCTCGGCTGGGAGCAGCTGAGGGCGCATCCCGACGAGGCGCCCTTCATGGCGTCGCTCCTGGCCTCCTCCCGGGGCGGCACCGGACGGCCGATCACCACCGGCTACCCGGCGACCACCGCGACCTCCCTTGCCTCCGTCGGTACGGGCCTGCCGCCCGGCGCGCACGGTCTGCCCGGGTACACCGTGCGCGACCCCGAGACCGGCGGGCTGATGAACCAGCTCCGCTGGACCCCGTGGACGCAGCCGCGCACCTGGCAGCCGTACCCCACGGTCTTCGAGCTGGCGGACGCGGCCGGAGTGCACACCGCCCAGGTCTCGTCCCCCACCTTCCAGAACACCCCGCTCACCAAGGTCGCGCTGAGCGGTGGCACCTTCCACGGCCGGCTGACCGGCGAGGACCGCGTGGACTTCGCGGCCGCGCAACTCGCCGCGGGCGACCGCTCCCTGGTCTACACGTACTACGCCGAGGTGGACGGCAAGGGCCACCGCTTCGGCGTCGACTCGGACCCCTGGCGCGGCCAGCTGATGTATGTCGACCGGCTGGTCCAGCGCCTCGCCGAGCAGCTGCCGCCGCGCTCCGCGCTCTACGTCACCGCGGACCACGGCATGATCGACATCCCGTTCGACGAGCAGCACCGCATCGACTTCGACGAGGACTGGGAGCTGCGGGCCGGCGTCGCGCTGCTCGGCGGCGAGGGCCGGGCCCGGCATGTGTACGCGGTCCCGGGCGCCGAGGCGGACGTCCTGACCTGCTGGCGTGAGGTGCTCGGTGAGCAGTTCTGGGTGGCCTCGCGCGACGAGGCGATCGCGGCGGGCTGGTTCGGACCCCATGTCGACGAACGGGTGTACGCGCGTATCGGCGACGTCGTCGCGGCGGCCCGGGACGACGTCCTGATCATCGCGACCGAGCGGGAGCCGAAGGAGTCCGCGATGGTCGGCAACCACGGTTCGATGACACCGGCGGAGCAGCACGTCCCGCTCCTGGAAGTACGTTCCTGACCCTTCTCCGTCCGCCCCCCTTCTCGCCGAAAGGTGCTCAACTTCCCATGCCCGAGCTGGTGTTCTTCTCCGGAACGATGGACTGCGGGAAGTCGACGCTGGCTCTGCAGATCGAGCACAACCGTTCGGCCCGGGGTCTGCAGGGCATGATCTTCACGCGCGACGACCGCGCGGGCGAGGGCAAGCTCTCCTCACGCCTCGGTCTGGTCACGGACGCGGTGGAGGTCGCCGACGAGCAGGACCTGTACGCGTATCTCGTCGACCACCTCTCGCAGGGCGGACGCGCGGACTACGTGATCGCCGACGAGGCCCAGTTCCTGGCTCCCCCACAGATCGACCAACTGGCACGGGTGGTCGACGAACTGGACATCGACGTCTTCGCGTTCGGTATCACCACCGACTTCCGCTCCAAGCTCTTCCCCGGCTCGCAGCGCCTGGTGGAGCTGGCCGACCGGGTGGAGGTCCTGCAGGTCGAGGCCCTGTGCTGGTGCGGTGCCCGTGCCACCCACAACGCCCGCACGATAGGCGGCGAAATGGTCGTCGAGGGCGCCCAGGTGGTCGTCGGCGACGTCAACCAGGCGGAGGACGTGGGCTACGAGGTCCTGTGCCGTCGCCACCACCGTCGGCGGATGACGGCGGCGACCGCCCGCGCGGGTGCCCTCTCCCCGGACGTGCTCCCGATCGCCTCCGTCTGACCGCGTCGGGACCGTATCCGCCGGCTGTCCGCCGGAGCGACAGCCTGCTCGACCGACCGACCGACCCCCATGGGTCGACCGTCCCGACGGGCCGTCCGCCCCGGCGGGCCCGTCAGCGGTCGGTGTGGATGAGCGAGAACACCGCGCCCTCCGGATCCGCCACCGTGGCCACGCGCCCGTAGGCCGAGTCGTGGGCGGCCCTGAGGGTGTGCCCGCCGAGCTCGGTGACCTGGGCGGTGGCGGCGTCGACGTCCCTGACCTCGAAGTACGTCAGCCAGTGCGGGCCGCGATCGCGGGGCAGGCCGTGACCGACGCCGTGGATGCCCGCGACCGCGCGGCCGCCCGACTGGAGGGTCACGTAGTCGAAGTCGGCCGAGACGACGGGCTCCAGTTCGTGCCCGAAGACCCCCTGGTAGAACTTGACGACACTCTCGGTGTCGCGGGTCACCAGCTCGATCCAGGCGGGCGTGCCGTGCACTCCGATGATCCCGGTGCCCAGATGGGCCGCCGCCTGCCAGATCCCGAAGACCGCGCCGGTCGGGTCCAGACCGATCGCCAGCCGCCCGGCGTCGCCCGCGTCGAGCGGACCCACACCCACGGTGCCGCCACAGTGCCGTACCGATTCGGCGGTCTGGTTCACGTCGTTCGAGGCGAAGTACGGCGTCCAGGCGATCGACAGATGCTGGTCGGGCGGCATCTGCCCGATGCCCGCCACCTCGTGACCGTCCAGCAGGGCCCGCGCGGAGGGGCCGAGCTGCCGCGGGAGCTGCTGCGGGCCCGGCTCGAACTCCCAGCCGAACAGCTCTCCGTAGAACTCCTGGGTCGTGTCCATTGCGTGCACCATCAGGCTCACCCAGCAGGGAACGCCGGGCGCGTGCCGAGTGTGCGTCGTGCCGTTCAGGCCGGCCGGCCCCCGTGCCTCGGTCATCGTCACTCTCTCCTCGGCCCCTCGCGGTGGCCGTTCACCGTCCGCCTACCTACACGCGTACCGCAGCCGCGCGCGTGCACGCCCCGTGTCGATGCTCGCACTACCCGTCACCCCGCGCGCCCCAACCGCACCGTCATGTCGCGGTCCACTGCCGGAGGATGCCCGGTGTGCCGTTTCCTGTCCGTTTCCGCACCATTGCCGCGGGGTGTCCATCGGCTGTACAGCACGTGCCCGATCCCGTACGCCTCGTGATCGGACCTGTCCGGCCGAGCAGAGTAGCCGGAGCTGGACGCCGGGGCCACCCCGTGCGCGAGGATGGTGGCCATGAACGCCATCATCTCCGCCTCCCAACTCGCGAGCGATCTGGCGGGGCCGAACCCGCCGGTCGTGCTCGACATCCGCTGGCAGCTCACCCTGGCCACGGCCGACGGGGCCGCGCCCTTCGACGGCCGGGCCGCCTATGAGGCCGGCCACATCCCCGGTGCGGTCTTCGTGGACCTGGACGCCGAATTGGCCGGAAAGGCGGGTGACTCCGGCCGTCATCCGTTGCCCGATCCCGAGGTCTTCGGCGCGGCGATGCGGGCCGCCGGCGTGTCCGAGGACCGCGATGTCGTCGTGTACGACGGCGGTGTCGGGTGGGCCGCCGCGCGCGCCTGGTGGCTGCTGGGCTGGACGGGGCATCCGTCGGTGCGTGTGCTGGACGGCGGCCTGGCCGCGTGGAGCGGACCGCTGTCCACCGAGGTCCCCTCGCCCGCCGCCGGAAGCTTCGTCCCGGTGCCGGGAGCCCGTTCGCTGCTCGACGCGGACGGAGCGGCCGCCCTCGCCCGTACGGGGCTGCTGTTCGACGCGAGGGCGGGAGAGCGCTACCGGGGCGAGGTGGAGCCGATCGACCCCGTAGGCGGCCACATCCCGGGCGCGGTGTCCGCGCCGACCACCGAGAACGTCACCGAGAGCGGGGAGTTCAGGCCCGCCGCCGAGCTGGCCGACCGCTTCAAGTCCCTGGGTGTGACCGGCACTTCGGAGGTCGGTGTCTACTGCGGCTCGGGCGTCTCCGCCGCCCATCAGGTGCTGGCGCTCGCCGTGGCGGGCATTCCGGCGGCCCTGTACGTGGGTTCGTGGTCGGAGTGGTCCCGGGACGGGAACCGTCCGGTCGCCGTGGGACCCGACCCCCAGTGACGACGACGGGGCCCGCACCGATCCGGACGTTGATCCGGTGGGGGCCCCATCGCTCGTACGAGTGACCGGCCGAGTGGCCGGTGGTCGTGTTCTGGCCGCGTCCGGACTCTCGTCCCGCCGCTTCAAGCCGGCTTCTTCATCAGTCCTGCTTCTTGCGCCGGGTGCCGAAGACGATCTCGTCCCAGCTCGGTACCGCCGCTCTGCGGCCGGGGCGGACGCCGTCGGCCTCGGCCTGACGGTCGGTCGCGCCGACCAGGCGGTCGCGGTGACTGCCGACCGAGCGGGGCATCAGGACGTCCGCGTAGGCGGAACCGGCACCGGCCGAGGCGGCGGGAGCCGGGGGCTCCTCCGTCTCCGGCTCAGGGGCGGGCTCCTCGGCGGGCGGGAGTTCCGTGGTGGAGGGCCGCTCGGGCACCACCATGTCGCCCCGGAAGCTGGGCACCGCCTCCAGGAGGCTGGTGAGCGAGTCGCGGTCGCCCGCGCCCTCGTCGACCGGCTCGGACGGCGGCAGGCTCGGCCGCTCCATCTGCCGGTCCAGGGCACGGTCGAGCGGACGGTCACGGGGCAGCCGTGCGATGCGCGGCACGAACGGGAAGCTCGGCTCGGGCGCCGCGAGATCGTCGGACTCGCCGATCAGCGAACGCGCCTCGTCGTCGACGGCCTGGACGAGCCGCCGGGGCGGGTCGTACGTCCAGCTCGCCGAGTGCGGCTCGCCCGCGACCAGATAGACCAGCAGGACTTCCCAGGTGCCGTCGTCGCGGCGCCACGAGTCCCACTGGACGGTCTCCTTCTCGGCGCCGCGGATCAACAGCCGCTCCTGGACCGCCTCACCGAGCTGGGGTCCGGCGTTCTCGCCGGGGCGGCGGACAGGAGTCTTCCGGGCACGTTCCGCCATGAAGGCGCGCTCGGCGAGCACGGGGCCCTCGAAACGGCGCACCCGGTCGACGGGGATTCCGGCGAGCTGGGCGACTTCCTCCGCGGAGGCACCCGCTCGTATCCGCGCCTGGATGTCCCGGGGGCGGAGGTGGCTCTCCACCTCGATCTCGATCTGGCCGAGGCGGGGACGGTCGCCGCGGACGGCGGCGCGCAGACGCTCGTCGATCGGAAGCGTGTACTCCGTGCTGTCCGCAGCCTTCAGCACCAGCCGTGTGCCGTCGTTAGAGACGGCCACGACACGCAGTTCCGGCATGGGGACCTCCCGGGTGGTGCCTGCCGACGTCACGTGCGTCGCTGCTTCCGCTAGTCGAGTGTGGCCTGCCCGGGTGCAGCCTGCCACAACCTTGCCGAGTTGCCCGGCGTGTCGGGCACGGGCCCGGGGCCGCCGTTATGGCACGGTTACCTATTCGCAACGCTAAGTGACGAACTCCATCACCCTGTGCAACGAGCCCCCTCCCGGCGGTCCTGTCAGGCCCCGGACGCCCTGGCGGGAGTCCGGACCCAGGGCTCGCAAGAGTACTCCATTCGGGCCATGTGCGTGGATCGGCACGCCGCCCAACTTCTAGCGGGGGGTGGTAGTTGGCCGTCCGATGCGCCGTTTTCGTGACCACGAAACGTGGCGTACTTCACGTAACCGGCGGAAACGGAACTAAAGGTTTCCTTCAGCCGTCCTTTCTTGTGCGGTAGGTCGACCAAGTACGGGAAAGGCAGGCAAGGTCCGGGTATGCGTGGAGTGCCGGGTTCCGGGGAAGACGCGAGTGCCGAGGCGGAGGCCGGGCGGAAACGGCTGGATCTGAGCCTTCCGCAAGTGGCGGGCGGCGCGGTGGCCGCCGTGGTGGCCGCGAAACTCGCCTCCTACTTCGGTGTCTACGGGACGATCCTGGGCGCGGGTCTGGTCAGTGTCGTCGCCACCTGCGGCGGCACCGTCTTCCAGCACTTCTTCAGGCGCACCGGCGAACAGATACGCGACGTGGGAGTCCAGGTGAAACCGGCCCGGCCGGGGCTCCGGCCGGCGCCGGTGCCGGGGGAGTTCACCCCGTCCGTGCCGGGGGAGTTCGGCGAAGGGACGGTCTACCGCGCCCGGGTCAGGAGCTGGAAGCGGCCGCTGGTCGCCGCGGCGTTCGTCTTCGGCGTCACCATGGCCGGCGTCACCACGTACGAACTGGTCTCCGGGCAGAGCTTCAGCGGGGACGGGAGGAGCACCACCGTCGGTGACGCCTTCCAGGGGAGCGGCTCCGGCGCCGGCCGGTCGGGCGCGGGCCCGGACCGGCCGGCGCCGGAGTCCGGCACTCCGGGTACGACATCCCCCACCGGATCCTCCCGGCAGCCCTCGGCCCCCGGTTCGGGTGACGGCTCCGGCACGACGAGCGGTGGGGGCGGGGTGACGACTCCCACGCCGACCCCGGGTTCCAGCGCCGGCCCTCGGACGCCGGACGAGACCCCGGCGCCGAGCGCGTCTACGAGCCCAGCACCCGACGCAGGTAGTCATTCCCGAAGCGCCGATCCGGGTCCAGCCGATCCCGCAACGCCGTGAACTCGCCGAAGCGCGGGTACACCCGGGAGAAGTACTCCGCGTCCCGCGTGTGCACCTTGCCCCAGTGCGGGCGGCCCTCGTGCGCCGTGAAGATCCGCTCTGCCGCGGTGAAGTACGCCTGGTAGGGCGTGCCCCGGAACATGTGTACGGCGATGTAGGCGGTCTCCCGGCCGGACGCGGTGGAGAGCGTGATGTCGTCCGCGGGGGCGGTGCGCACCTCGACGGGGAAACTGACCCGCAGGGAGGAACGGTCCACCATCGTCTTCAGCTCGCGCAGTGTGTCGACGAGGGCCTCGCGTGCGACCGCGTACTCCATCTCCACGAAGCGCACCCGGCGCGGGGAGGTGAAGACCTTGTAGGGGATGTCGGTGTAGGTCCGCGCGGAGAGCGCGCGGCTGGAGACCTTCGCGATCGCCGGGATGGCGGCGGGCGCGGCGCGGCCGAGCAGATTGGCCACCTGGAAGACGCCGTTGGAGAGGAACTCGTCCTCGATCCAGCCGCCGAGCCGCCCGACGGGCCTCTCGGGACCGGCGCTGCGGTTGTTGCGCTTGGTGTTGCAGCTGCCGGTGTGGGGGAACCAGTAGAACTCGAAGTGCTCGTTCTCGGCGAACAGTTCGTCGAAGTCGGCGGTGACCCGGTCGAAGGTCATCGGCTCCTCGCGGGCCGTGAGCAGGAAAAGGGGCTCCACGGAGAGGGTGATCGCCGTGACGACCCCCAGGGCACCTATGCCGACCCGGGCGGCCGCGAAGACCTCCGGGTTCTCCTTCTCCGAGCAGGTCAGGACCGAGCCGTCCGCGGTGACCAGCTCAAGGCCCTTGATCTGGGCGGCGAGTGAGGCCGAGTCGCGCCCCGTGCCGTGCGTTCCGGTGCTGGTCGCCCCCGACACCGTCTGCTCCATGATGTCGCCCATGTTCGTGAGCGACAGGCCCTCGCGCGCGAGGGCCATGTTGAGGCGCTTGAGCGGGGTGCCCGCCTCGACGGTGACGGTGCCGGCCTCGCGGTCGAGGGCGCGGATGCCGGTCAGCAGCTGAGGGCGGATCAGTACGCCGTCGGTCGCGGCGGCGGCGGTGAAGGAGTGTCCGGTTCCGACGGCCTTCACCTTCAGGCCCTCGTCCGCGGCCGCGCGTATGGCCGCGGAGAGCTCTTCGACCGAGGCGGGGGTGACCTCCCGTACGGGACGGGCGGTGACGTTCCCCGCCCAGTTACGCCACGTGCCGCTCTTCCCGCTCACTGTGGTGCTCATGGGTCCCCTCCCGCTGCGGAACCGGCCTGTTGAGCCGGCGATACCCGAGGAAACCGACCGCGACCGCGACGGCCCCGGACACCGCCGGAACCCCGTACCCGGCCTTGGCGCCGGCGGCGTCGATCACCCAGCCGGCCACGGAGGAGCCGAGCGCGACCCCGACCGCGAGTCCGGTGCTCACCCAGGTCATGCCCTCGGTCAGTTTCGCGCGTGGTACGTGCTGTTCGATGAGGGACATCGTCGTGATCATCGTGGGAGCGATGGACAGCCCCGCAACGAACAGCGCCACGGCCAGGAACGGCAAGTTTCCGACCAGTAGGAGGGGGATCATACTCACGGCCATCGCACATACGCCCAGCAGCCACCGGGCTTCGGCCGAGCCCTTGAAGCGCAACAGCCCGAACACGGCCCCCGCCAGGCAGGAGCCGGCGGCGTAGAGCGCCAGGACGACGCTCGCGGCACCCTTGTGCCCCTGCTCCTCGGCGAAGGCCACGGTGACCACGTCGACGGCCCCGAAGATCGCCCCCGTGGCGACGAAGGTGGCCACCAGGACCTGGAGGCCGGCCGAGCTCATCGCCGAGCCGCGGCTGTGCTGCTCGCGCGGATGCGGCACGGGTTCGGTGGCCCGCTGGGCCGTCAGCCAGAAGACACCGACCGCCAGGAAGCAGGCCGCGAGCAGTGGTCCGGCCTCGGGGAACCACACCGTGGACAGACCGATCGAGAGGATCGGCCCGAAGATGAAGCAGACCTCGTCGACCACGGACTCGAACGAGTACGCGGTGTGCAACTGCGGGGTGTCGCGGTAGAGGGCGGCCCAGCGGGCCCGGACCATCGCGCCCATGCTGGGCACGCAGCCGATCCCGGCCGCGGAGAGGAACAGCACCCAGTCCGGCCAGTCGAAGTGCGCGGCGAGCAGCAGCCCGGCGGACGCGGCCAGCGCGAACAGGGTGACAGGGCGCAGCACCCGGCGCTGCCCGTACCGGTCCACCATCCGGGAGACCTGCGGACCCAGCGCCGCGGCCGCCAGCGCCATGGTCGCCGACAGCGCGCCCGCGAGCCCGTAGCGCCCGGTGAGCTGGGAGATCATGGTCACCACGCCGATGCCCATCATCGACAGCGGCATCCGGCCGAGGAAGCCCGCGACGGAGAAGCCCTTGGAGCCGGGGGCGGCGAACAGGGCGCTGTACGGGCTGGGCACGGGCGTCTCCGGTGGGCTCGGCCCGGCCACCCGGTCACCACGGGCGTCCGAACTCCGGTAAGGCGTGAAGGTAGCCGATACAGCTTACGGGTTAGGTGACCCTAATGCACTCCTCGGGTCCGCCCCGGCCGTGGCCGTTGTCCCGCCGTCAGCGGCGGATGGCAGGATCGGACGCATGCCAGATGCGCTCGACGCCCGCCCCTACGACGCCCTGCTCCTGCTCTCGTTCGGCGGCCCCGAAGGCCCGGACGACGTGGTTCCGTTCCTGGAGAACGTGACGCGTGGGCGAGGCATCCCCAAGGAGCGGCTCAAGGAAGTGGGCCGGCACTACTTCCTGTTCGGCGGGGTCAGTCCCATCAACGACCAGAACCGCGCCCTGCTCGACGCCCTCCGCAAGGACTTCGCGGAGCATGCCCTGGACCTCCCCGTGTACTGGGGCAACCGCAACTGGGCGCCCTACCTGACCGACACCCTGCGGGAGATGACCGCCGACGGCCGCCGCCGCGTCCTCGTCCTCGCCACCAGCGCCTACGCCTCCTACTCGGGCTGCCGCCAGTACCGCGAGAACCTCGCCGAGTCCCTGGCCGCGCTGGAGGCCGAGGGCCTGCGGCCGCCCCGGGTGGACAAACTGCGGCACTACTTCAACCACCCGGGGTTCGTGCGCCCCATGATCGACGGCGTCCTGAAGTCCCTCGCCGACCTGCCCGAGGACGTACGGGAGGGCGCGCATCTCGCCTTCACGACCCACTCGATCCCGGACGCCGCGGCCGACACCTCCGGCCCCGTCGAGGACCACGGCGACGGCGGCGCCTACGTCGGGCAGCACCTGGACGTGGCGCGGCTGATCGCCGACGCCGTGCGCGAGGAGACCGGGACCGAGCACCCCTGGCGGCTCGTCTACCAGTCGCGCTCCGGCGCCCCGCACATCCCCTGGCTGGAGCCCGACATCTGCGACCACCTGGAGGAGCTGCACGGCGCCGGGGTCCCGGCCGTCGTGATGGCCCCCATCGGGTTCGTCTCGGACCACATGGAGGTGCTGTACGACCTCGACACGGAGGCCACGGCCAAGGCGGCGGAGCTCGGGCTGCCGGTGCGCCGCTCGGCGACCGTCGGTGCCGACCCCCGGTTCGCCGCCGCGGTCCGCGACCTCGTCCTGGAACGCGCCGCGACCGAGAGCGGGCGGCGGCCGGCCCCCTGTGTCCTCGGCACCCTCGGCCCGAGCCGGGACCTGTGCCCGGTGGGCTGCTGCCCCGCCCGTGCCCCCAAGCCCGCCGCCGCGGGCGCCGACAGCCCGTACGCCCAGGGGATGTCGTCCCGCCGGCCTGATCCAGACGACATCTCCCGAGGAGCCCCGTGATCGAGCCCCTGCACACCCAACTGCTCCAGCTCGCGCACGACGCCGCCCGCCGTGCCGGCGAGCTGCTGCGCGACGGGCGCCCGGCCGACCTCACGGTCGCCGCCACCAAGTCCAGCCCGATCGACGTCGTCACCGAGATGGACATCGCCGCCGAGAAGCTCATCACCGACCTGATCTCCCAGTACCGCCCGCACGACGGCTTCCTCGGCGAGGAGGGCGCCGCCAGCGAGGGCACCAGCGGCATCCGCTGGGTCGTGGACCCGCTCGACGGCACCGTGAACTACCTCTACGGGCTGCCGACCTGGGCGGTGTCCATCGCGGCCGAACAGGACGGCGAGACCGTCGTCGGGGTCGTCGCGGCACCGATGCGCGGCGAGACCTACAGCGCCGTGCGGGGCCGGGGCGCCCGGGCCACCGGCGCCTGGGTCGGCGAGCGCCGGCTGACCTGCCGTCCCTCGCCTCCCCTGGACGAGGCCCTGGTGTCGACCGGCTTCAACTACGTGAGCGAGGTCAAGGTCCACCAGGCCGACGTCGCCCAGCGGCTGATCCCGCTGGTGCGCGACATCCGGCGCTCCGGCTCCGCGGCGGTCGACCTGTGCGACGTCGCGGCGGGCCGCCTCGACGGCTACTACGAGCGCGGCCTCCACCCCTGGGACCTCGCGGCGGGCGACCTGATCGCCCGCGAGGCGGGCGCCCTGACCGGTGGGCGCCCCGGAGAGCGGCCCGCGCGGGAGCTGGCTGTGGCGGCGTCACCGGGAGTCTTCGAGCCCCTCCAGCGGCTCCTGGAGGAGTTCGGCGCCTGGCACGACTGACGGTGTCCGAGCGGGACAGGCGCCGTCCCCGCGACGACGGACGAAGCGGGGCCCCGGTACTGGATCGACACCGGGGCCCCGCTCGCGTACGAACTGATCAGACGCGCGTCGCGCCGACCTCCACACCGTGCTCGGCGGCGAGGCGACGAAGGTCCTCGAGCTCGGCCTGCTCGACCTCCGCGAGGAAGTCGTCGCCTGTCTCGCGAGCCCGCGTCAGGTCGGACTCGGTCGCCTTTATGCGCTGCAGAAGTCCTGCGGTGAATGCGTCCATGCTGCGCCCCCTCGTCCTGGGTCGTGGGTCGATGGCACGGGGGTGTGCCGGTGGGAAGGGGCGATCACGTCTCCAGAGGGTGCCCAGCGCTGCCCGGGCTGGGCGGCGACGGTGCCGGACACCCACGCCCGCTCTGCGGAAGCGGTTGGACGTACCACAAGGTGGCTTGCCACATGCAGAGCGTGATCGCGGGGTGTAAATCCGTCCTCCCCCCGCTCTCTTCCGTGGAAACCTCAACCCGAGGAGGAAATCCCGCATTCCCGGGGCCCCGAACCCCCGCAACGGACGCCCTCTCACCCGCCTTACAGCCGGTTTACGGCCGAAAAAGGCAGGATGGAGGTCTTACCCGAGACGGACCCCCCACCCGCGCGCGCCGAGGAGGCGCTGCGCGGGTGGACAGAGGAAGGACAAGCGACGTGCGCGTACTCGTCGTCGAGGACGAGCAGCTGCTCGCCGATGCGGTGGCCACCGGACTGCGCCGGGAGGCCATGGCCGTCGACGTCGTGTACGACGGCGCGGCCGCCCTGGAGCGCGTCGGCGTCAACGACTACGACGTGGTCGTCCTCGACCGCGACCTCCCACTCGTGCACGGGGACGACGTCTGCCGCAGGATCGTCGAGCTGGGCATGCCCACCCGCGTCCTGATGCTGACCGCCTCCGGCGACGTCAGCGACCGCGTCGAGGGCCTGGAGATCGGCGCCGACGACTACCTCCCCAAGCCGTTCGCCTTCAGCGAGCTGACGGCACGCGTACGTGCCCTCGGGCGCCGTACGAGCATGCCGCTGCCGCCCGTCCTCGAGCGCGCCGGGATCAAGCTCGACCCCAACCGCCGCGAGGTCTTCCGCGACGGCAAGGAGGTCCAGCTCGCGCCCAAGGAGTTCGCCGTCCTGGAGGTGCTGCTGCGCAGCGAGGGCGCCGTCGTCTCCGCCGAACAGCTCCTGGAGAAGGCCTGGGACGAGAACACGGACCCCTTCACCAACGTCGTGCGCGTGACCGTGATGACCCTGCGCCGCAAACTCGGCGAGCCCCCGGTCATCGTCACCGTGCCCGGCTCCGGGTACCGGATCTGACCGGCGGTGGCCACGACGCCCGCGCCTTCGACGGCGCCTCCGAAGCCCACCTGGGACCCCCGGCGGACGGAGCCCCCGTTCCCCTGGCTGCGCCCGACCATCCGCATACGGCTCACGCTGCTCTACGGCGGCATGTTCCTGATCGCCGGCATCATGCTGCTGTCGATCATCTACCTGCTCGCCGCGCAGGCGCTGAACGCGGGCAGCCGGCTTCCGTTCACGATCCTCTCGGGCCAGGTGGGAAGCAGCACGTGCAACTTCCCGTACAAGCCGTCGCCGAACGAGCTCAACGACGCGATGAACGTCTGCGTCAACCAGCAGCGTCAGCACGCTCTGGACGACCTGCTCAGCCGCTCCCTGCTCGCGCTGCTCGGCCTCGCCATCATCGCCTTCGCCTTCGGCTACGCGATGGCGGGCCGGGTGCTCTCGCCGCTCGGCCGGATCACCCGCACCGCGCGCGCGGTGGCGGGCTCGGACCTGTCCCGGCGGATCGAGCTGGACGGCCCGGACGACGAGCTGAAGGAGCTGGCGGACACCTTCGACGACATGCTGGAGCGGCTCCAGCGGGCCTTCACCGCCCAGCAGCGGTTCGTCGGCAACGCCTCGCACGAGCTGCGCACCCCGCTCGCGATCAACCGCACGCTCCTGGAGGTCCATCTCTCCGACCCCGGCGCGCCGGTCGAACTCCAGCAGCTCGGCAAGACGCTGCTCGCCACGAACGAGCGCAGTGAGCAGCTCGTGGAGGGCCTGCTGCTGCTCGCCCGCAGCGACAACCAGATCGTGGAGCGCAAGCCCGTCGACCTCGCCGAGGTCGCCTCGCAGGCCGTCGACCAGGTGCACGGCGAGGCCGAGGCCAAGGGCGTGCGGATCCGCGGGGAGCGCGCCGCGGCGGTCGTCCAGGGCAACGGCGTCCTGCTGGAGCGGATCGCGCTGAACCTCGTCCAGAACGCGGTGCGGTACAACGTGCCGGAGGGCGGCTGGGTCGAGGTCACGACGCTCGTCCAGCACGGTCACGCGGTCATGCTGGTCTCGAACACAGGACCGGTGGTTCCCGCGTACGAGATCGACAATCTTTTCGAGCCTTTCCGGCGGCTGCGCACGGAGCGCACGGGCAGTGACAAGGGCGTGGGCCTCGGCCTGTCGATCGCCCGGTCGGTGGCCCGTGCCCACGGGGGTCACATCGCCGCGGAACCGCGGGAGGGAGGTGGTCTCGTGATGCGCGTCACCCTTCCGATCTGAGAGCATGACCCCCACACACGAGGATGTTCGCTTTGCGCGGAATTTTCTGGTCCCCCGTCCGGGAGGCCCGTGTGTGATCGATCACAAGGGCGATATTCCGGCCATCTACTCTCCGTGGTCGCACAAGCTGCCGGAAAGCCGGGAAAATCCGGGTTTTCGGGGGTCTTGATCACGGGAAGTACACGGTGGGACGCCTTTGAAGTGCGACCTTCAGACCGTGTACGGTCCGCATCGCCATCCAAGCCGATCACCTTTCAGGAGTCCGGTTGGGTGTCGATTGAGTAACAGACCTTGATGTGAGGCAAAATCTCCGCCTCAGGTCGGGCACAAGTCCGGCCTCTCACGCGTTACGTGCGCTGAGACACCGAAGACACCCAGAGGGGGAGAGCGACATGGCAACGGATTACGACACCCCACGCAAGACCGACGACGACGTCGACTCGGACAGCCTTGAAGAACTGAAGGCTCGCCGGAACGACAAGTCCACGTCGTCTGTCGACGTAGACGAGTTCGAGGCCGCAGAAGGCCTGGAACTGCCCGGGGCCGACCTCTCGAACGAGGAGTTGGCCGTCCGGGTACTGCCCAAGCAGCAGGACGAGTTCACTTGCATGAGCTGCTTCCTGGTGCACCACCGCAGCCAGCTGGCCCGCGAGAAGAACGGTCAGCCGATCTGCCGCGACTGCGACTGAGGCAGGGTCGGCCGTGACTGGCTCGACCCCTCCTTGGAAGCGCCGCTTCCTCCACAGGGACGCGGACGAAGGGCCGTCACAGGGCCCTGAAGGCGTGCGTGACGACGAGCGGGGCTCTTCCCGACCAGGATCAGCCTCGCTCGACCCGGCGCCCGCCACAGCGCCGACAGGCGCCTCCACGCGGGCCGGTGACCCATCGCCGGCCGGCACCCCCGCACCGGGTGAGGACCAGGTGCACACGGACGCCCCCGCGCCCGCCGCAGGCGGCCGTGCGGCGGCCGTTCGGGACGGGGTCAGGAAGGGCGTACGCAAGAGCGGCAGCGCGGCCAGGGCGGGCCTGGCCCACCTCGCCGACCGGATCATCGACATCGCGCCCCGTGTCCCGGTACGGGACCTCGCGACCCTCCGCCGGCAGTTCCCCGGCCTCGACGCCGAGCAACTCGCCGACAAGATCGTCGCGGGCGCGGCCAACGCGACGTCCACGGTGGGCGCCGGAATCGGCGCGGCCGCCATGCTGCCGGTACCGCCCGCGATGCCCACGGAACTCGCCGCCGAGATCACCGGGGTCGCCGCGATCGAGCTGAAGCTGATCGCCGAGCTCCACGAGGTCTACGGCCTGCGACCGCCGGGCACCCTTCCCCAGCGCAGCACCGCCTACCTGAACTCGTGGTCCTCCGAGCGCGGGATCGACGTGACCAAGCCGTCGACCCTCAACGCCGCGCTGGGCGGCCAGATGAAGCGCGAGCTGCGCCAGCAGATCATGAAGCGCACGGTCCGCGACCTGCCGAACCTGATGCCCTTCATGGTCGGCGCCGCGGTCGGGGCGGTCATGAACCGCCGGGACACCAAACGTCTCGCGTCGCGCATCCGCAAGGACCTCCGCAGAAACCAGGTGCCCTGGGCCGAGCTGCCCGAACTGCCGCCCCTGGAGAAACCGGCGGATCCGCTGCGGATGGGGGAGATCCCCAAGGAGCTGGGGCCCTGATCAGACCCCCGTACCGCCCGCTGGTGGCGCGGCTGCGCTCCCGGCACCGGTTCGGTCCCGGCACCGCTTCAGGTCCCGGGCACCGTTCAGGCGCCGACGCCGTCCGCGCCTCGGGGGAGACGGCGCCGTCCCGCGCCCTGACCCGGGTGCGTGGCCAGGCCGCCGCTGCCCGGGCGCGGGGGTCAGGCCGCCGCCCGCGCCGTCTCCAGGGCCGCCCTCAGACGCTCCGGCTCCCGCGTCGACAGGTACAGGTACGGGGTCGGGTCGGCCGGGTCCGTGACCTGCACGCGCAGGGCCGTGGGGATGTAGGACCGCAGAAGCATGAAGGCACGGGTGTCCGCCTTGTGCGTACGCCAGGCGCGCGCCTCCTCCTGGTCCAGGATCTCGGCGTCGCCCAGGGCGGCGACCGGGATCCGGGCCTCGCCCGCGATCAGCGAGTCGCCGACGACACGGATGCGGACCGAACCGTACGAGCTGGCCACGACGGCCGAGACCGCGGTGCCGCCGACCAGGCCGCCCAGCAGGGGCAGCGTCCCGAAGGGGAGGAAGACCAGGGCCAGCGCGAACCCGGCCAGCAAGCAGACCGCCCACCAGCTGCGGGGCGCGGTGAGGCGTTCTTCGTACGGGGAGGCGGAGAGCTGCATGGTGCCAAGCTTGGCACGGTGCGTACGCCCCGCCGACGCGCGGGTAAGGTCTGCGCCTGTGAGTGGTACTTCCACGGCCCTGAAGCCTCCCCCCGACGCCGTCGTGCCGGCGCGGCACCCCGACGCGCCCGCCCCCGGCGAGCTCCTCGGTGCGCACTACGAACAGTGTTTCGGGTGCGGCGGTCAGCAGCCGCACGGACTGAATCTGGCGGCCCGTGCCGGTGAGGGCGTCAGGATCACGGCGGAGTTCACCGTACGGCCCGCCCACCAGGGGGCTCCCGGGCTCGCGCACGGCGGTGTGCTGGCCACGGCGCTCGACGAGACGCTCGGCTCGCTCAACTGGCTGCTGCGTGTCATCGCCGTCACCGGCCGTCTGGAGACCGACTTCGTACGGCCGGTCCCCGTGGGCACCGTGCTGTACCTGGAGGCCGAGGTCACCGCGGTGGCAGGCCGCAAGATCTACTCGACCGCCACCGGCCGGATCGGCGGGCCCGAGGGGCCCCTGGCCGTCCGTGCCGACGCCCTCTTCATCGAGGTCAAGGTCGACCACTTCATCGACAACGGCCGCCCGGAGGAGATCCGGGCCGCCATGGACGACCCGGACCGGAACCGCCGTGTCCGTGCCTTCGAGGTGAACCCGTGACCCGTCATCCCGTGGACGTGCTGATCCGGCGCGTAGATCCGGAAGTCCCGCTTCCCGAATATGCGCACCCCGGTGACGCCGGTGCCGATCTGCGCACCACCGAGGAGCGTGAACTGAAGCCGGGTGAACGTGCCGTTCTGCCCACCGGAGTGTCCATCGCGCTGCCGGAGGGGTACGCGGCCTTCGTGCACCCGCGTTCCGGGCTCGCCGCCCGCTGCGGTGTCGCCCTCGTGAATGCCCCGGGGACGGTTGATGCCGGGTACCGTGGGGAGATCAAGGTGATCGTGGTGAATCTCGACCCGTACGAGTCCGTGCGGTTCGAGCGCTTCGACCGGATTGCCCAACTGGTCGTCCAGCAGGTCGAGAAGGTCCGCTTCCAAGAGGTGGCGGAGCTTCCCGGCTCGGCGCGGGCCGCAGGGGGCCTCGGGTCCACCGGCGGTCATGCCGCCGTGGGCGGCACAACGGGTGGGAATCGATACGCTTCGGTCGTATCCGACCGGGAAGGACAGTGACGTGTTCGGACGTCGCAAGAAGGGCAGTGCCGCCGAGGACGCGGCGGGCGAGGCCGAGCAGGTCGTCGACGGAGTCGACACTGAGACGGACGAGGCGGAGCGGGAGCGCGTGAGGCTCGAGCCCGAGCCGCGACCCGACGGACCCTGGGACGACTCGGAGGTGCGGGAGCCCGCCGAGGGCCGGGTGGACCTGGGAGGTCTCCTGGTCCCCGGAGTCGACGGCATGGAGCTGCGGGTCGAGGTCGCGGGCGACGCGATCGTCGCGGCCACCGTCGTCCTCAAGGACAGCGCCGTGCAGCTGCAGGCCTTCGCCGCTCCCAAGCGCGAGGGCATCTGGGGCGAGGTGCGGGAGGAGATCGCCTCCGGCATCACCCAGCAGGGTGGTGTCATCGACGAGGTCGAAGGCCCGCTGGGCTGGGAGCTGCGGGCACAGGTGCCGGTGCAGCTGCCGGACGGCACCGGCGGTTTCCAGGTCGTGCGGTTCGTCGGTGTGGACGGCCCCCGCTGGTTCCTGCGCGGAGTGATCTCCGGGCAGGGCGCGGTGCAGCCGCAGGCCGCGGGGTTGCTGGAGCAGATCTTCAGGGACACGGTCGTCGTGCGCGGCGAGGGCCCGATGGCCCCCCGTGACCCGATCGTCCTGAAGCTGCCGGACGACGCGCAGATGGTGGCCGAGGGTGTCCAGCAGGAGGAGCAGGAGGGTTCCCGCTTCTCCGGAGGCATGGGCCAGCTGCAGCGCGGACCGGAGATCACCGAGGTCCGCTAGCCACCGGCGCGCACAGAGAACGGACGGAAGGGCCGCACCCCCGGCAGGGGGTGCGGCCCTTTCTCCGTGTGCGAGCGGGGCCCTGGGCGCACGGGTGCCCGTGAGTCGGCGACTGTCCCCCTGCGGCAAGTTCTCATCCATGAACGGCAGTTGAACTGCGCGTCCTTCTTCGGCTCTTGACGGAAGGCTGGTCCGTACCTATGGTCACCGGCCAGCGCGCGTGTTCAGAAACCAGTGTGTCGTTCACATACGAGAACGGATGTCCCCCACATGCTCGACGCCCCCGCACGTCATCGCCGCCGGCCACGCACCACCCTCCTCGCCGTCGCCGCGACGGCCGCCCTGGTCTCCGGCCTCCTCGCCTGGCCCGCCGCCCACCGTGCCGACGCCGCCCCCGCCGCCTTCGCGCACCCCGGAGTCACCGTCTCCCAGGCGCAACTGGACTTCACCCGCACCAAGGTCAACGCGGGAGCCCAGCCCTGGAAAGGCGCGTACGACCAGATGATGGCGAGCAAGTACGCCTCGCTGACCCGCACCGCCAAGCCCCGCGCGACCGTGGAGTGCGGCTCGTACTCCAATCCCAACTACGGCTGCACCGACGAGCGCGAGGACGCGATCGCCGCGTACACCGACGCCCTCGCCTGGTACATCACCCGCGACGACCGGTACGCGAAGAAGTCCATCGAGCTCATGGACGCCTGGTCGGCCGTCATCAAGGAGCACACCAACAGCAACGCGCCCCTGCAGACCGGCTGGGCGGGCTCCTCCTGGCCCAAGGCCGCCGAGATCATCAAGTACACGTACACCGGCACCTGGGCCAACTCCGGGCGTTTCTCGACCATGCTGCGCACCGTCTATCTGCCCGAGGTGATCAACGGCTCCAACTCCAACGGGAACTGGGAGCTGTCGATGATGGAGGCCGCCGTCGGCATCTCCGTCTTCCTGGAGGACAAGACCTCGTACGACAAGGCCATGGCGAAGTTCCGGACCCGGACGGCCGCGTACGTCTACCTCGCCTCCGACGGCGGCCTGCCCAAGACCGTGCCGAGCCAGAACCTCGACACCAAGGCGAAGATCGTCGGCTACTGGCAGGGTCAGTCCACCTTCGTCACCGGACTCACCCAGGAGACCTGCCGCGACTTCACCCACACCGGATACGGCATCTCGGCCATCTCGCACATCGCCGAGACCAGCCGCATCCAGGGCGCGGACCTCTACGGCACGGACGTCGGCGAGCGGCTGCGCCAGGCGCTCGGCTTCCAGTCGAAGTACCAGCTGGGCGAGGCGGTACCGAGCTCACTGTGCGGAGGCTCCCTCACCCTCGGGCTCGGGCCGGTCACCGAGGTCGGCTACAACGCCCTGCACAACCGGCTGGGCATCGCCATGACCAACACCCAGAGGCTGACCGAACAGAACCGGCCTTCCGGCAGCAACAACCTGTTCGTCGCCTGGGAGACTCTGACCCACGGGGACAACCCCAGCTGACCCGCCGTCCCGTCCGGGCACCCGGTGCGACACCGCGTGCCCGGACGTCCCGCCGGGAGGCATCCGGCCGGCACGGGAGAGGCGTGAGCCAGGTCGCCACGGACACCGCGGTACGCGTCGAGAGCGTGCACCACGTATACGGCGGCGGTGCGGCCGCCGTACACGCGCTGCGCGGTGTCTCCCTCGAGGTGCGGCGCGGCGAGTGCGTCGTCCTGCGGGGCCGCCCCGGGGCGGGCAGAAGCACGCTCCTCAACGTCGTCGGCGGCCTCGACGAGCCGGATGCCGGGCGGATCACCGTCGACGGACTGGAGCCGGCCTCCCTGGACGAGAACACGCTGCTGGAACTGCGCAGGGACCGGATCGGCTTCCTCCTCCCGTCCGCCGGACTCGTCCCCGTCCTCACCGTCGCCGAGAACGTCGCCCTGCCGCCGCGGCTGAACGGGACCCCGGCGCACGAACGCGGAGACCGTGTCGAGCGGCTGCTCTCCCTCGTCGGCCTGGCCGGTCACGCGGCATGCCGGCCCGGGGAACTGTCCGCCGGACAGCGCCGCCGCGTGGCCCTCGCGCGCGCCCTCGTCAACCGCCCCGCGCTCCTGCTCGCCGACGAACCCACCAGCGGGCTCGACACCGAAACCGGCCTCGCCCTCCTGGAACTGCTGCACGCCGTCGCCCGCCACGAACACGTGACAGCCCTGGTCGCCGTGCGTGACGCCACCCCGGCGGCCCCGGCCGACCGGGTGCTGGAACTGAACGACGGAAGACTCGCCGCGCGCTGACCCGACCTGCGCATCAGGGTTGCGTCAAAGACGGTCAGCCGTCGACCCCGTGCCCCATTTGTCGTAATTATGGGCCGTAGGGTCGACGCAGCGTACAGAGCATTGACAGGAAGACAATGGGGCCATGGGACGCGGCAAGCTTCGGATCTATCTCGGCGCGGCACCGGGCGTAGGCAAGACGTACGCGATGCTGTCCGAGGCGCACCGGCGCATGGAGCGCGGCACCGACTGCGTCGTCGCCTTCGTGGAGCACCACAACCGGCCGCGCACCGAGGTGATGCTGCACGGTCTGGAGCAGATCCCGCGCAAGGAGCTCGACTACCGCGGCTCCTCCTTCACCGAGATGGACGTCGACGCCGTACTGCGTCGCGCCCCCGCCGTCGCCCTGGTGGACGAACTCGCGCACACCAATGTGCCCGGTTCCCGCAACGCCAAGCGGTGGCAGGACGTGGTGGAGCTGCTCGCGGCCGGGATCGACGTCGTCTCGACCGTCAACATCCAGCACCTGGAGTCACTCGGCGATGTCGTCGAGTCGATAACCGGCGTACGGCAGCGGGAGACCGTCCCCGACGAGGTCGTCCGCCGGGCGGACCAGATCGAGCTGGTCGACATGTCGCCTCCGGCGCTGCGCCGCCGTATGGCGCACGGCAACATCTACAAGTCCGACAAGGTCGACGCGGCCCTGTCCAACTACTTCCGCCCCGGCAACCTCACCGCACTGCGTGAGCTGGCCCTGCTCTGGGTGGCCGACCGGGTCGACGAGTACCTGACCGAGTACCGCAGCGAGCACCGGGTCTCCAAGATCTGGGGCTCGCGCGAACGGATCGTGGTGGGTCTGACCGGCGGCCCCGAGGGACGCACCCTGATCCGGCGTGCCGCGCGGCTGGCCGAGAAGGGCGCGGGCGGCGCGGTCATGGCCGTCTACATAGCGCGCAGCGACGGACTCACGAACGCCTCGCCCAAGGAGCTGGCCGTCCAGCGCACCCTGGTCGAGGACCTCGGCGGCACCTTCCACCACGTCATCGGCGACGACATCCCCGTCTCGCTCCTGGACTTCGCACGCGGGGTCAACGCCACCCAGATCGTGCTCGGCTCGTCCCGCCGCAAGACCTGGCAGTACGTCTTCGGACCCGGCGTCGGCGCCACCGTCGCCCGCGAGTCCGGCCCCGACCTGGACGTCCACATCGTCACCCACGACGAGGTCGCCAAGGGGCGCGGACTGCCCGCGGCCCGCGGCGCCCGGCTCGGCCGCTCCCGGATCATCTGGGGCTGGCTGATCGGCCTGGGCGGCCCGGTGGTCCTCGCGGTGCTGCTCAACAACGTCGACCTCGGCCTCGCCAACGACATGCTGCTGTTCCTGACGGTGACGGTGGCGGCCGCCCTGCTCGGCGGCCTGTTCCCGGCTCTCGCCTCGGCGGCCTTCGGCTCCCTGCTGCTGAACTACTTCTACACACCGCCGCTGCACCGCTTCACCATCGCGGACCCCAAGAACATCGTCGCCATCGCGATCTTCGTCGGTGTCGCGGTCTCGGTGGCCTCCGTGGTGGACCTGGCCGCCCGCCGTACCCATCTGGCGGCCAGACTGCGCGCCGAGTCGGAGATCCTGTCCTTCCTCGCGGGCAGCGTCCTGCGCGGCGAGACCAGCCTGGAAGCCCTCCTGGAACGGGTCCGGGAGACCTTCGGGATGGAGTCGGTCGCGCTGCTGGAGCGGGCGGGCGGCGTCGAGCCGTGGACCTGCGCGGGCAGCGTGGGGCCGCGGTCGCCGCTGAGGCCCGAGGACGCGGACGTGGACATGCCGGTCGGCGACCACATGGCGCTCGCGCTCTCCGGACGCGTGCTGCCCGCCTCCGACCGCCGGGTGCTCGCCGCCTTCGCCGCCCAGGCCGCCGTCGTGCTGGACCGCCAGCGCCTCCAGCACGAGGCCGACCAGGCCAAGGAGCTGGCCGAGGGCAACCGCATCCGCACCGCGCTGCTGGCCGCCGTCAGCCACGACCTGCGTACCCCGCTGGCCGCGATCAAGGCCGCCGTGTCCTCACTGCGGTCCGACGACGTCGCCTGGTCGGAGGAGGACCAGGCGGAGCTCCTGGAGGCGATCGAGGAGGGCGCCGACCGCCTCGACCACCTGGTGGGCAACCTGCTCGACATGTCCCGGCTCCAGACCGGCACGGTCACCCCGCTGATCCGGGAGATCGACCTCGACGAGGTGGTGCCGATGGCGCTGGGCGGCGTACCCGAGGACAGCGTGGACCTGGAGATCCCGGAGGCCCTGCCGATGGTCGCCGTCGACGCGGGGCTGCTGGAGCGGGCGGTCGCCAACCTCGTCGAGAACGCCGTCAAGTACAGCCCCGTCGACGACCGGGTCCTCGTCTCCGCGAGCGCCATCGCCGACCGCGTGGAGGTACGCGTGGTGGACCGCGGCCCCGGCGTCCCGGACGAGGCAAAGGAGCGCATCTTCGCGCCCTTCCAGCGCTACGGCGACGCCCCGCGCGGCGCCGGAGTGGGCCTCGGGCTCGCCGTCGCCCGTGGCTTCGCCGAGTCGATGGGCGGCACACTGAACGCCGAGGACACCCCCGGCGGCGGACTCACCATGGTGCTCACGGTCCGGGCGGTGGACCGCCGTCCAGGCCCGCTCACCTCACCCGCAGTCGCAGAAAGGCAGGTCTCATGACCCGGGTTCTCGTGGTCGACGACGAGCCGCAGATCACCCGAGCCCTCGTCATCAACCTGAAGGCACGCAAGTACGAGGTCGACGCGGCCCCCGACGGCGCCACCGCGCTCCAGCTCGCCGCCGCACGCCATCCCGACGTGGTCGTGCTCGACCTCGGGCTGCCCGACATGGACGGCGTCGATGTCATCAGGGGGCTGCGCGGCTGGACCCGGGTACCCATCCTGGTGCTCTCCGCGCGGCACTCCTCCGACGAGAAGGTCGAGGCGCTCGACGCGGGTGCCGACGACTACGTCACCAAGCCCTTCGGCATGGACGAACTGCTCGCCCGGCTGCGCGCCGCCGTCCGCCGCGCCGAGCCCACCGGGTCCGGCGAGGACGACGTCATCGTCGACACCGAGGACTTCACGGTCGACCTGGCGGCCAAGAAGGTCAACCGCGCCGGACGCGACGTCCGGCTGACCCCCACGGAGTGGCACCTCCTGGAGGTCCTGGTCCGCAACACCGGCCGCCTGGTCAGCCAGAAGCAGCTGCTCCAGGAGGTGTGGGGGCCCTCGTACGGCACGGAGACGAACTATCTGCGGGTCTACATGGCCCAGCTGCGCCGCAAGCTGGAGGCGGATCCCTCGCATCCGCGGCACTTCGTCACGGAGCCGGGGATGGGTTACCGGTTCGAGAGATGAGCGGTGCTTGAGAGAGCCGCCTCGCGGGTACGACGCTGTCAGCGGCCCCGGTACGCTTTCGGTATGAGTGCTGTTCCTCGTTCCGAAAAGCCGGCGGGCCGGTTCCGGCGCATGATAGACCGGCTCTCCTCGTCCCAGGAGGACCTGGAGTCCGAGGAGCTGCGCGAGGAAGCCGAGACGACGGGGTGCACCCGTATCGGTGACTGCCACGACCGGCAGATCGTCACGGTTACTGGTACCTTGCGCACGGTCACCCTGCGGCCACGAGCCGGAGTCCCGGCGCTGGAGGCCGAGCTGTTCGACGGCTCGGCGGCTCTGGACGTGGTCTGGCTCGGCAGGCGCTCCATCGTGGGAATCGAGCCGGGGCGCAAGATGATCGCTTCGGGCCGCATCTCGATGAGCCGGGGCCGTAGGGTGCTGTTCAACCCTAAGTACGAACTCAGACCGCTCGGACGGGAGTAGCCGGTGACGTCGCTCGACAAGCCGACCGAAGACGCCCAGAAGGACGCGAGGGCGGTGACGGAGGCCGCGCTCTTCGAGGCGTTCGGCGGTGTGCGGGGCATGGTCGAGACCGTGGTGCCCGGCCTCCTCTTCGTCACCATCTTCACGATCAACAAGGACCTCCACTGGTCGGCGATCGCCGCCCTCGGGGTGTCCCTGCTGCTCGTCGTCGTCCGCCTCGTCACGCGCGACACCGTCAAGCACGCCTTCAGCGGCGTCTTCGGCGTCGCCTTCGGCGTGGTCTTCGCGATGATGACGGGCAACGCGAAGGACTTCTACCTGCCGGGCATGCTCTACACGCTCGGCCTGGCCGTCGCCTACATCGTCACGACCCTCGCGGGTGTGCCCCTGATCGGCCTGATCCTCGGTCCGGTCTTCAAGGAGAACCTCTCCTGGCGTACCCGCAACCCGGGCCGCAAGAAGGCGTACGCGAAGGCGAGCTGGGCCTGGGGCCTGATCCTGCTCGCCAAGTGCGCGGTCCTCTTCCCGCTCTACTGGTGGGCGAACACCGCGCAACTGGGCTGGGTCCTGGTCGCGTTGAAGATCCCGCCGTTCCTGCTGGCCGTCTGGCTCACCTGGGTGTTCCTGGCGAAGGCCCCGGCCCCCATCGACGTGTTCGCGGAGATGGAGGCGGAGGAGCAGGCCGAGAAGGAGCGCGAGGCAGCCCTCGCCCAGGACGACGCCGAGGCCACGGCCGGCCGTCACCGCCGCGACACCTAGTCACCCGTACGAGTGTGGGGCGCCCGGAGATCTCCGGGCGGCCCCCACAACTATAAGGGCGCGACCCGCCCCCCCCCGTGGGGCCCCCCGCGGGGGCGGCCAAAGGGGGGAGTAGATGGGCGCGC
>NZ_JBEXHZ010000013.1:0-177944 GCF_040608315.1 Streptomyces sp. NPDC005195 | reverse complement strand
GCGCCCGCCGCCCCGGCTCCCGCGCCGGCCGCGCCCGCCCCCGTCACCCCGGCCCCGGCGCCCGCCGCGACCTCCGGTGACGACGGCGCCTACGTGACCCCGCTGGTGCGCAAGCTCGCCGCCGAGAACGGTGTCGACCTGGCCGCCGTCAAGGGCACCGGCGTCGGTGGCCGCATCCGCAAGCAGGACGTCATCGCCGCCGCGGAGGCCGTCAAGGCCGCCGCGGCCGCTCCGGCGCCCGCCGCGGCCGCCGCCCCCGCCGCCAAGAAGGCCCCGGTCCTCGAGGTCTCCCCGCTGCGCGGCCAGACCGTCAAGATGCCCCGCATCCGCAAGGTCATCGGCGACAACATGGTGAAGGCCCTGCACGAGCAGGCCCAGCTGTCCTCGGTCGTCGAGGTCGACATCACCCGCCTGATGAAGCTCCGCGCGCAGGCGAAGGACTCCTTCGCGGCCCGCGAGGGCGTCAAGCTCTCCCCGATGCCGTTCTTCGTGAAGGCGGCGGCCCAGGCGCTGAAGGCCCACCCGGTCATCAATGCCCGGATCAACGTGGACGAGGGCACGATCACCTACTTCGACTCCGAGAACATCGGTATCGCGGTGGACTCGGAGAAGGGCCTGATGACCCCGGTCATCAAGGGTGCGGGCGACCTGAACATCGCCGGTATCTCGAAGGCGACCGCCGACCTGGCGGGCAAGGTCCGGGCCAACAAGATCACTCCGGACGAGCTGTCCGGCGCGACCTTCACCATCTCCAACACCGGCTCGCGCGGCGCGCTCTTCGACACGATCATCGTGCCGCCGAACCAGGTCGCGATCCTCGGCATCGGCGCGACGGTCAAGCGTCCGGCCGTCATCGAGACGGAGGAGGGCACGGTCATCGGCGTCCGCGACATGACGTACCTGACGCTCTCCTACGACCACCGTCTGGTGGACGGCGCCGACGCGGCCCGTTACCTGACCGCGGTCAAGGCGATCCTGGAGGCGGGCGAGTTCGAGGTCGAGCTCGGCCTGTAGTCCCACCCCAGCGCACGCGACGCCCCCGTCCGGAACCCTCCGGACGGGGGCGTCGCGTGTGTGCCCGCCGCGAGCGGCCACACACCCTGGCGGGACCCCTCCGCCGGCGTGTAAGTCTCGTCTCACCTGCACGAAAGCGCCCCCGTGCGCCTCTCTCCCCCAGCGGCGCGGCCTTATTGTCTAAAGGTCAAACGCCCTTGGGTCCCGCTCGTCCCCGGTCACCACCCCTCAACGAGGCCCTTCGGGCCGCAGTATTGGATCCAGAGCCCCCCGCCGAAGGAGCCCTCATGACCGCGCCCGTCGTCCACTCGCTGCGCGAACAGATCCGCGAGCACATCGTGGAGGGGATCGTGAGCGGGCGCTGGAAGCCGGGCGAGCGGATCGTGGAGCGGCGGATCGCGACCGAGCTGGAGGTCAGCCAGACCCCGGTCCGGGAGGCGCTGCGGGAGCTGGAGTCCCTGCGGCTGATCGAGTCGGCGCCCAACAAGGGCGTGCGGGTGCGCAACCTCACGGCCGCCGACCTGGAGGAGAGCTACCCCGTACGGGCCGGTCTGGAGGCCATCGCGGCCGAGCTGGCGGCGGATCGGCTCGCCCAGGACTGCTCGGCCCTGGAGCCGCACGTCACCGCGCTGTACGAGGCCGACCGGCTGTCGGACGGAACCGGCCAGGTCCGTCATACCGTCGCCTTCCACCGGGAACTGGTGCGTGCCGCCGGCAACTCCGTCCTCCTGCACACCTGGGAGGGTCTGGGCATCGAGGTGTTCACGGCGCTGTCGATCCGCTGGCTGGGTACGGTCCAGCAGTCGTACGCGGAGGAGCACGAGGCGCTCGTGGACGCTTTCCGGCGCCGGGACCCGCTGATCGCGGAACTGGTGAAGGCGCATGTCCTCGGCTGCGCTCCGCGACCTTGAGACAGCGGAGCGCGGCCGCGCTCACCTGCGAGAATCTCCCGAATTCAAGGCACCCGGTGCCCGCCACCGAGGCACCCCGTGCCGACTTTCGCCCGACGAAGAGGTTTTCGGCCGGATTTCTTTGATCGATCATCGATCAGGGGGTTACAGTCATCCCGGGCTCACACCAGAGCCCTTGAGCCCTGTCCTGCCAAAGACCAAGGGCGACCCCGAACCCTTACCAGCTGAGGGAACCCCCTTCGACTCCGGAAGGCGGCGCAATGACCGACCCCACCGCAATCCAGCCGAGCGAGCTCGACCAGCTCCCGGACCGCGACCCCGAGGAGACCGCCGAATGGCAGGCCTCCCTGGACGCCGTCACCAAGGCGGCCGGGCCGCACCGTGCCGCGTACCTGATGCGCCGCACGCTGGAGCGCGCCGAGGGCCACGGCCTCGCGCTGCCCAAGCTGCTTGAGACCGACTACGTCAACACCATCCCCACCGCCGCCGAACCCGTCGTGGACGGCGACGAGGCGATGGAGCGCCGGATCACCGCCTGGAACCGCTGGAACGCGGCCGCGATGGTGACCCGGGGCGCGAAACACGGCGTGGGCGGTCACATCGCCACCTTCGCCTCCGCGGCCTGGCTCTACGAGACGGGCTTCAACCACTTCTTCAAGGGCAAGGAGGGGGACGGGTCCGGCGACCAGCTCTACATCCAGGGCCACGCCTCCCCCGGCATCTACGCCCGCGCCTTCCTCGACGGCCGCCTCACCGAGGCGCAGCTCGACCACTTCCGCCAGGAGGCGGGGGGCAACGGCCTGCCGTCCTACCCGCACCCGCGCCGGCTGCCCTGGCTCTGGGAGTTCCCGACCGTCTCGATGGGTCTCGGCCCGCTGTCGGCGATCTACCAGGCGCGCTTCAACCGCTATCTCACCAGCCGCGGCATCAAGGACGTCTCGCAGTCGCACGTGTGGGCGTTCCTCGGCGACGGCGAGATGGACGAGCCGGAGTCGACGGCCGCACTCGCCCTGGCCGCGCGTGAGGGCCTGGACAACCTGACCTTCGTCATCAACTGCAACCTGCAGCGCCTCGACGGCCCGGTCCGCGCCAACTTCAAGATCGTGCAGGAGCTGGAGGCCCAGTTCCGCGGCGCCGGCTGGAACGTCGTGAAGTCCCTGTGGGGCAACGCCTGGGACGAGCTGTTCCGGCTCGACACCACCGGCGCGCTCGTACGCCGGCTGCGCGAGGTACCCGACGCCCAGGTGCAGACGTACCAGACCCGCGACGCCGCCTACATCCGCCAGGACTTCTTCGGCGCCGACCCGGCGCTCGTCGAGATGGCGAAGCTGCTGAGCGACGACAAGATCACCGAGTGCTTCCACCTCTCCCGCGGTGGCCACGAGTCGCGCAAGGTGTACGCCGCCTACCGCGCCGCGCTGGCCCACAGGGACGGACCGACGGTGATCCTGGCCCAGACGGTCAAGGGCTTCACGCTCGGCACGGGCTTCGCGTCCAAGAACGCCAACCACCAGATGAAGAAGCTGTCCACGGACGAGTTCAAGCAGATGCGTGACCTGCTCGAACTGCCTATCTCCGACAGCCAGTTCGCCGACGGTGTGGTTCCCTACGGCCACCCGGGCGCCGACGCTCCCGAGGTCCGCTACCTCCAGGAGCGCCGCGCGGCCCTCGGTGGCCCGGCCCCCGCCCGCCGTACGCACGCCCTCGCCCCGCTGCCCGCCCCCGCCGACAAGGCGTTCACCTCCTTCGACAAGGGCTCCGGCACGCAGAACGTGGCGACGACGATGGCCTTCGTCCGCCTGGTCAAGGACCTCGTCCGTGACAAGGAGACCGGGAAGCGCTGGGTGCCGATCGTCCCCGACGAGGCGCGCACCTTCGGCATGGAGAGCCTCTTCCCCTCCCTCGGCATCTACTCGCCCAAGGGCCAGACGTACGAGCCGGTCGACCGCGACCAGCTGATGTACTACAAGGAGGCCAAGGACGGCCAGATCCTCAACGAGGGGATCACCGAGGCCGGCTCCATGGCGGACTTCATCGCCGCGTCCACCGCGTACGCCACGCACGGCGAGGCGATGATCCCCTTCTACATCTTCTACTCGATGTTCGGCTGGCAGCGCACGGCCGACCAGATGTGGCAGCTCGCCGACCAGCTCGGCCGCGGCTTCCTGGTCGGCGCCACGGCCGGCCGTACGACGCTGACGGGCGAGGGCCTCCAGCACGCCGACGGCCATTCCCCCGTCATCGCGGCGACCAATCCGGCGGCGCTCAGCTACGACCCGGCGTTCGCGTACGAGGTGGCGGCGATCGTCAAGGAGGGTCTGCGCCGTATGTACGGCGAGACCGCGCCGGGCGAGGACCCGAACGTCTTCTACTACCTGACGGTCTACAACGAGCCGATCCCGCAGCCCGCGAAGCCGTCCGGGCTCGGCGTCGACGAGGGCATCGTCAAGGGCCTGTACCGCTTCAACACGGCCGAGTCGGCGGGCCTGTCCCCGGCCGCCAACGCCGCGCGCGTCCAGCTGCTGGCCTCCGGCACGGCGATCCACTGGGCCCTGGAGGCGCAGCGGCTGCTCGCCGAGGAGTGGGGCGTCGCCGCGGACGTGTGGTCCGCGACGTCCTGGACCGAGCTGCGGCGCGACGCGCTGGAGGCCGACGCGGCGCTGCTGCGCGGCGAGGAGCGGGTGCCGTTCGTCCGCCAGGCGCTGCACGGCGCCGAGGGCCCGGTGCTCGCGGTCTCCGACTACATGCGCCAGGTCCCGGACCAGATCGCGCAGTGGGTCGAGCAGGACTACTCCTCGCTCGGTGCCGACGGCTTCGGCCTCTCGGACACCCGTGAGGCGGCCCGCCGTCACTTCGGCGTCGACGCGCCGTCGATCGTCGTCGCGGCGCTGGCGCAGCTCGCCCGCCGTGGTGAGGTCAAGGCGTCCGCGGTGAAGGAAGCCCGGGAGCGCTACGGCCTGTAGGACCTGAGGTTCGTCCCGGCGAGGGGGGTACGGCGGCCGCCGTACCCCCCTCGCCGTCGTCGCCCCCTCGCCGTCGTCGCCGCCCGGCTCGCTGTCGGTGGCGCCCGGCATGATGAACCCATGCGTGCTGCCCGCCTGATCAAGATGGTGCTGCTGCTCCAGTCGCGGGCGTCGATGACCGCCGCCGAGCTGGCGGGGGAGCTGGAGGTCTCCGAGCGGACCGTCGCGCGGGACGCGCAGGCGCTCTCGGAGGCGGGGGTCCCGGTGTACGCGGACCGGGGGCGGGCGGGGGGCTACCGGCTGATCGGCGGCTACCGCACCCGGCTCACCGGCCTGGCGCGCGGCGAGGCGGAGGCGCTCTTCCTGAGCGGGGTGCCCGGGGCGCTGCGCGAGATGGGTCTGGAGGACACCGCGTCCGCGGCCCGGCTGAAGGTCTCCGCGGCCCTGCTGCCCGCCCTGCGGGACGCCTCACGGACGGCGGCGCAGCGCTTCCATCTGGACGCGCCCGCCTGGTTCAGCGAGCCCAGGGCGCCCGAGCTGCTGCCGCCGGTCGCGGACGCGGTGTGGGACGACCGGCCGGTCGTCGCGCGTTACGGGCGCGACGGGGTGGAGGTGGAGCGGACGCTGGAGCCGTACGGGCTCGTGCTGAAGGCGGGGGTCTGGTATCTGTGCGCGCGGGTGCCGGAGGCGGGGACCTTCCGGGTGTACCGGATCGACCGGTTCACCGCGGTCGGTCTCGGCGAGGAGCGGTTCCGGCGGGACGAGGGCTTCGACCTGCCCGGGTTCTGGGAGGAGCGGGCCGGGCAGTTCGCGCGGTCCATCCTGCGGGCCGAGGCCGTCGTACGGCTCTCCCCGGACGGGGTACGGCGTCTGCCCCACGCCGTCGATCCCACGGCGGCGAGGGCGGCCCTGGACGGATGCGGTGCCCCCGACGACCGGGGGTGGGTGACCCTCACGCTCCCCGTCGAGTCCGAGGAGGTCGCCCATGGGCAGCTCACGGGGCTCGGGCCCGAGGTGGAGGTGGTCTCCCCCGCGGCCCTGCGCGAGCGCTTCGCCGCGGACGCGGCGCGGCTGGCGGCGCTCTATGCGTGACCGGGTCCGCGAAGCACCCCGCACCTGCCGGTTTTACCGTCGGCATGTGCGCGCATAACAATCTGCGGCACTCCGCGTGCGTCACTCCCGTTCAGGCCCGATGCTTGACCCGTGATGGACGAGACGGAGTTCTGGGAGCTGGTGGACACGACCCGCGAGGCCGTCGAGGGCGACCCCGAGGACCACGCCGACCTGCTCGTCGAACGGCTCGTCCAGCGGGATCCGGAGGTCGTGCTCGACTTCGCCCGGCACTTCGAGGCCCGCTACAACCGTGCCTACCGCTGGGATCTGTGGGGCGCGGCGTGGGTGCTGCTCGACGGGGTGAGCGACGACGCCTTCGACTTCTTCCGGTGCTGGCTGATCGGCCAGGGGCGTGAGGTCTTCGAGGGGGCCATGCACGATCCGGACGCCCTCGCCGAGCTTCTGGACGACTTCGACGAGGATCTCGACGGGGACGGCGAGGAGCTGGGGTACGCGGCGGACGAGGCGTACGAGCAGCTCACCGGGGTCGTCGCACCCGACCTCGGGATTCCCCCGGCGTCGTCGGAGCCGGAGGGCACGCCGCTCGACTTCGAGAACGAAGGGGTGCTCGCCGAGCGGTATCCCAAGTTGTGGGAGCGCTTCCGGGGGTGAGCGGTGGGAGTGCTTGCCGGTACTCGACTCTGCCGTCCCCCGCCGCGCCTGGGGCTGTCGCCCCCGGAGCCCCGCTTCGGCCCGGTCCGGGGCCGGAGCCCCGGGGACGATGGGGGTCCTCCTGCTCGAGCGAAGCCGAGAGCTTGGGGAAGGGCTGGGGCGGCGAGGGCGAGGAAACCCGGCGGAGCCTCAGTGCCGGCCCTGCAGGACCGCGGCCCTCGTACGGATGGCCGGCAGGCGAGCCGTCAGCGCGGCGCCCGGACACGTGGTCATGAACCCGGCGTTGTGACCGGCCAGCGACGGCAGCACCACCGCGGTACCCAGGGCATACCGACTGAGACTGTTGCTGGACACCAGCCGCACGCTGCTCCGCGGATCCACGTCCGCCAGCCCCAGCTTCCACGCGGCGAGCGCCGCGATCGCCTCGGTCATCGCCGGTGGCACCACCGCCCCCTCCGTGAACGTACCGATGGCCGCGATCCCCGCGGTCCGGTGGTTGAAGCCCTGGGTGTGGGCACCGGTGACGGCCCGGTCGACCCCGCCCGCGCGCCCCTCGTAGATCGTCCCGCACCGGTCGACGAGGAAGTTGTAGCCGATGTCGTCCCAGTTCCGGACGCCGGTCTGCCCGGCGTAGAGGTACCGGATGATGCGGGGTACGTCGGCGCAGTCGTACACGTTCGGCGAGTCGGTGTGGTGGACGAAGACCGCGACGACCCGGTCGTCGTAACGCGGCGGTGGCTGGCCGTGCGCGGTCAGGGCGTCCAGCCAGCGCGACCGAGGCACGATGGCCGGCCGCACGGCTGTGTGAACGGCGGGCCGCACGGCGGCCGGGGGCGCCGCGGTGCGGGAGCGGCCCACCACACGCTCCACTCCGCGGGCGCACAGCACGAGCGCGAGCACGGCGAGCAGCCCGGAGACACACCCGAGCACGATCAGCGTGGGCCGCGTCGCCCACCGGCCCCGCAGCGGTCGGTACGTCGCCCACCGGCGCCCGCTCCACACCGGCCGCCAGGTCACCCACCGTCCCCGGTCCCACACCCCTCGCCACGACACCGGCCGGCTCCACACCGGTCGGCACGTCACGCACCAGACCCACCAGTTCCCGCTCCACGCCGGTCGCCGCGGCAGCCACCACCGCAGCCACAGCAGCACCCATTCCAGCGCATGGCGAAGACGCTCCCCGCCTGATTCCCGCGATGCCCCTCGCGTCCTCCGGACGACACGCATGCGCTCACCCTCGCCCGGATCCTCCGGCCGCGCGATGTGCACTGTGCCACCTGGTGGAACCATCTCCCTGGTCCGGAGCGTTTTCACAGTCCGACGCACGCGTGGCCCCTTCACGGGACCACGCGCGCGTGCCTGATCACTGAGCCCGCCCCGCGCGTACTAAGGGGCCCTAGAGAAAGGCGGCTCCGTGGACCTGCTCGACATCCTGCTGATGCTGGTGATCCTTGCCTACGCGGCGTCCGGCTACCGGCGCGGCCTGGTCGCCGGCTGCGTCTCGCTGGCCGGGTTCGTGGGCGGCGCGGTCATCGGCGTCTGGGTCCTGCCCTGGATGATGGACCTGGTGACGGCGGGGACGTCGGCGGCGACGGTCACCGCGGTGCTGACGGTGCTGGTCCCGGCCGTGGTGGGCCACGAGCTGGCGGGCCGGCTGGCGCTGAAACTGCGCCGCGAGCTGGACCGGGGACCGCTGCGGGTCGCGGACGGGATCGGCGGGGCCGCGGCGAACACACTGGCGGTGCTGCTGGTGGCCTGGGTGGCGGCGAGCGTCCTGGGCGCCTCCTCGTCCACTCTGATCACGCAGTCGATCCGCGGTTCGGCCCTGCTGGGCGCGGTGCAGAAAGCGATGCCGGACACCACGCCCACCTGGTTCTCACGGGCGACCTCGGCGCTCACGGAAGCGGGCTTCCCGCAGGTCTTCAACCCGTTCGAGAACGAGCCGACGGCGGGCGTCGCCAAGCCCTCCGGGGACAGCGTGACCGAGTCCGCGTCGACCGCCGCCAAGCTGAGCACGGTGAAGATCGAGGGCGCCGCGGGCACCCAGGGCCGGGAGGGCAGCGGGTTCGCGTACGCGGCGCGGCACGTGATGACCAACGCCCATGTGGTGGCGGGCATCGACAACCCGACGGTGCGGGTGGGCGGCGTGGGCCGGGTGTACTCGGCGCGTGTGGTGTTCTTCGACCCGCAGAAGGACGTCGCGGTCCTGTACGTCCCCGGTCTCCGGGCGCCGGTCCTCCGCTTCGACACGAGCGCCGCGCGCGGTGACTCGGCGGTGGTCGCGGGCTACCCGCAGGACGGCGGTCTCGACCTCCAGGCGGCGACGGTCGCGAACCAGATCAACGCGCGGGGCCAGAACATCTACAGCACGGACACCGTCACCCGGGAGATCTACTCGATCCGTTCCACCGTCCGCCCCGGCAACTCCGGCGGGCCGCTCCTCACCACCGAGGGCAGGGTGTACGGGGTCGTCTTCGCCCGCTCGACCTCGGACGACGAGACCGGCTACGTCCTGACGGCGGACGAGGTCAGCGGCGACGCGCGGCGGGCGGCGCGGGCGACGGCGCCGGTGGACACGGGTGACCTGGTCACCTCGTGAGGTGGGCCGAGTCCGGTCGTGGGCCGAGGAGCGGGGTCAGAGACCGCGGCCCATGAACACGTCGTCGACGTACTCGCCGTCCAGCAGGAACTCCTCGGGCAGGACCCCCTCCACCACGAACCCCTCGGACTCGTACAGCTTCCGCGCCGGGGTGTTGTGCCCGAGGACCCGCAGCGAGATCCGCCGGGCGCCCTGCCGCCGGGCCTCCTCCTGCACGGCCCGGAGCAGCGCCCGCCCGACGCCGGCGCCGCGGGCCGCGTCGGAGACGGCGAGTCCCTGGATCTGCCGGACGTGGGAGTTGCAGGCGAGAGTGGTCGGGTGGCCGAGCCTGACGTACCCGACCAGGACGCCGTCGAGTTCGGCGACCAGATAGTCGCGGGGTCCGAACCGGTCGTTGTAGAAGGGCGGGTACGGCGGCTGGGGGCGGGGCATGACCGCGTGCAGCGTGGACCAGGTGGCGCGGTCGAGACGGCCGAGGACGTCCTCGTCGTCCGGCGTGGCGAAGCGTATGTGCGGTACCGGCATGAGGATCACTGTACGGCGGCGCCACGGGGCTCCCGCCCGCCTTTTCGCGGGTCGCGGGGCAGGATGGGCGCATGAACGACTCACCGCTTGCTCCGGGTTCCCGCGTGGTGATCGCCGGTGCGTCCGGCCTGATCGGTTCGGCGCTGACGCGCTCCCTTACCGCGGACGGGTACGAGGTGGTCCGCCTGGTGCGGCGGGCACCCCGCGCCCGGAGCGAGGTGCGGTGGGATCCGGAGGGGCGCGGGGTCGACGCGGGGGCGCTCGCCGGGTGCGCGGCGGTGGTGAACCTCGCGGGAGCGGGCGTCGCCTCGCGACGGTGGACGGAGTCGTACAAGCGGACGATCCGGGAGAGCCGGGTGCGCGGGACCACGGTGCTCGCCGAGGCGGTGGCGTCCCTCGACGAGCGCCCTGCGGTGTTCGTCAACGGCAGCGCCATCGGGTTCTACGGCGACACGGGCGAGCGGGCGGTGGACGAGTCCGCGCCGGCCGGGGACGGGTTCCTGCCCTCCGTGTGCGTGGCGTGGGAGGGGGCGGCCGCCGCGGCCCGCCAGGCGGGTGTCCGCACCGTGCTCGCCCGTACGGGGCTGGTGGTGGCGCGGGAGGGCGGGGCGTGGGGGAGGCTGTTTCCCCTCTTCAAGGCGGGGCTCGGCGGGCGTATGGGGGACGGCCGTCAGTACTGGAGTTTCATCTCCGTGCACGACGAGGTGGCCGCGATCAGGCACCTCGTCGACACGCCGTCGCTGTCCGGGCCGGTCAATCTGACCGCGCCTCAGCCGCTGACCAACCGTGAGATCACGGCGGCGATGGGGCGGGTGCTGCGGCGGCCCACGGTGCTGGCCGCTCCCGCGGGGGTGCTGCGGGTGGCTCTCGGTGACATGTCCGGGGACATCCTGGGCAGTCAGCGGGTCCTGCCGGGCCGCCTTCTGGAGTCCGGCTTCACCTTCACGTTCCCGTCGATCGAGGACACGCTCCGAGCGGCCCTGCGCTGACCGGGTCCCTTCGCCCCTGTCCGACCGCATCCGTTCCTGGGGGCTGCCGCCCCAGACCCCCGTTCCGGCCTCAAGGGCCTTGTCCTCAAGTGCCTTGCCCTCACGCGCCGGACGGGCTGGTGGTGCGGGCGCGCGTATCCAGCCCGTCCGGCGCTTGAGGACGAGGCCTTCGGGCGCTGCGGGGGCGGCCGGGGCGAAACCACCCGGTCGTACACGAACCGAATGCACCCCCATGCGACCGTGCACACCCGACGCGCGACTCCCCCACGCCGCCCGCCCCCCTACTCTCGACCCGAACTCGGGTATTCCCAGGGCATGTTGGGGGCATGACGTCCCCACCGGCCGCGCAACCTCGAGGAGGGGCATGTGCTAGAGCCCGTATGTCAAGCGGACGTGGACGTCGTCATCGTCGGGGCCGGAGCCGCGGGCCTCGCGGCCGCCCAGCACCTGACCAGGGCGGGGCTCACCACCGTGGTCCTGGAGGCCGCCCCCACCGTGGGCGGCCGCATGTCGACGGAGAAGGTGGACGGATTCCGGCTCGACCGCGTCGGCCGGCTGCTGTCCACGTCGTATCCGGAACTACGCCGCACCCCGGGCCTGGAGGGCCTGACCCTGCGTCCGTTCTCCCCGGGCGTCCTGCTGCACAGCGACGGCCGTCACCACCGCGCCGGCGCCCTCACCCCCCGGAGCGCAAGGGGCGCACTTACCGCGGCGCGCGCCCTCGCAAGCGCCCCCCGACTCCCCCGGGCCGCCGCCCGGAGCGTCTCCCGTCCCGCCCGGAGCCAGGGCGGGGTCCCCCGGTCCGGCCCGCTGGGCGGCCCCCTCGACCAGACCCGTCTCACCGCCGCCCTCGCCCGCCTCGCGGCCACCCCGCCGGAGCGCCTCCTGACCCGCCCCGAGCTCCCCGCCGCGCGGGCGCTGGCCGCCCGGGGACTGCCGCCCCGTACGGTCGACGGCTTCCTGCGCCCGCTGCTCGCCGCGCTCCTGTGCGATCCGGGCCTCGCCGCCTCCAGCCGGGCCGCCGACCTGGCCCTGCACTCGTTCGCGTCGGGCCGGCTCTGTCTGCCGGAGGGCGGAGCGGACACCCTGCCGGAGCTCCTCGCGGCCTCCCTCCCCCCGGGCACCGTCCGCACCGGCGTCCAGGTCACCGCGGTCTCCACGACCACCGTGACCACACGCGACCACGGCCGGCTCACCTGCCGCGCCATCCTGCTGGCCACCGGGGCCCGCGACGCCGCCCGGCTGCTGCCGGGACTGCGCGTCCCGGACTTCCACCCGGTGACGGTCCTGCACCACACCACGGACGAGCCACCGCTCGCCGAGCCCGCCCTGCTCCTGGACGCCGACCGCGGCGGCCCGGTGGCGCACACGGCGGTGGTGAGCCAGGTCGATCCGAGCCGCGCCCCGGCCGGACGCGTCCTGATCTCCTCGACGGTGCTGGGTGTCCCGCCGTCCGCCGCCCCGCTGGACGCGGCGGTCCGCGCCCAGCTGGCGCGTCTGTACGGGACGCCGACGGGCCGCTGGGAACTCCTCGCGGTCCACCACACCCCCGACGCCGTCCCCGCGATGCCCCCACCGCACGACCTGCGCCGCCCGGTACGCCTCCTGGCGGGCCTGTACGTCTGCGGCGACCATCGGGACACCGGCACGCTCCAGGGCGCCCTCCATTCGGGCCGCAGGGCCGCCCAGGCCCTGCTCGCGGATCTGGGCACCCGTCCGGCCGCGGCCGAGGAGCCGCTGGAGGCGGCCGCCTGACCTCCGGGTCACCCGAGCGCGGCCACCCGGTCCCGGTAGCCGCGCACGGGTGCGGCGTCCCGGTACGGTTCGAGCCGGCGCTCGAAGTCCCGTACGTACTCGACGGCCCGTACCGACCGCATCTCCGCCGCCTGCCCCGCCGCCTCCGCGCCCAGCTGGCAGGCCTGGTCGAGTTCTCCGAGCCCGAGCCGCGCGGTGGCGAGCACGACCCGGCAGAAGAGTCGGCTGCGCGCGTACCCGGGCGCCCGCAACTGCAGCGAGCGCTCGGCGTGCTGCGCCGCGGCCCGGTACTGCTGCAGATCCCGGTGGCAGTGCCCGAACTCGTCGGCGAGCTGTCCCTCGTCGAAGAACCGCGCCCAGTGCGGCGCGTCGTCCCCGGGCCGGGCGGTCTCCAGCGCCCGCTCGGCGCGCACCAGCGACGCCGTGCAGGCCCGCACCTCCCCCAGCACCCCGTGTCCGCGCGCCTCGACGGAGTGCAGCATGGCCTGCACGACGGGCGGCGCCGACGAGCCGACGCCCTGCTGGGCGACCCGGGCGAGCTGGACGGCCTCGCGCCCGTGGCCGAGATAGACGGCCTGCCGGCTCATGGTCACCAGCACGTAGGAGCCGTACGCCCGGTCCCCGGCCGCCTGCGACAGCCGCAGCGCCTGTACGAAGTAGCGCTGCGCGAGCCCGTGCGCGGCGATGTCGTACGAGGTCCAGCCGGCGAGGCGGGTGAGGTCGGCCGCGGCGGCGAACAGGCGGCGTCCGGTCTGCTCGCCGTAGACACCGCGCAGCATCGGCTCGGCCTCGTGCTCCAGATAGCGGACCAGCGCCTGCCGGGCGTGGCCGCCGCCGTAGGCGTGGTCAAGGGCACGGAACAGCTCGCCGACCGAGCGCAGTGCGGCGATGTCGCCGCCGGTGACCCGCTGACCGGGGCCGCGCTCGGTCTGGTTGCGCCGACGGGCCGGAGGATCTCCCGGTTCGGGCGCGACCGGGAACCTGGGCGAGGCGGGGCGCGCCTGTGCGGGGATGCGCGCGCCGGTCTGGTCGCCGCGGCCGACCCGGTCGTCGGCCCGGCCGATCAGCCAGTCCCGGCTGGGGACGACGAGTCCCGCCGGGGTGAAGGCGATCTTGCGCAGCTCGGCGTGGCTGCCGGAGTCCTTGCGCCACAGCCCGCTGACGATGTCGACGGCCTCCTCGGGGGTCGCCGCGAACTCCAGGCCCGCGTAGACGGGGGCGCAGGCGTCGAGCCCGAGGTCCTGCGCGGTGAGCCGCCGTCCGAGGCGTCGGGTGAACACCTCGGCGATGAGCGCGGGGGTCGTGCCCCGGGGCTGCTGCCCGCGCAGCCACCGTGTCACCGATGTCTTGTCATATCTCAGATCGAGTCCGTGTTCGAGGCCGAGCTGGTCCACGCGGCGGGCGAGACCGGCGTTGGAGAACCCCGCTTCTGCGATGAGCGCGGCGAGCTGGCGGTTGGGAGTGCGCTGCGCGGGTCGTTCCGTCATCTGCGGTGCGGTCTCCTGCCTTTCGGGCACCACTGCGTGCCCGCCTGTGAGCAGCCCTTATGGCCTCGTGAACGGCGCGAATGTAGCTGAGCGTGAGCACCCGATCGCACCTTTCGGCATACATTCATCCGATCGTGTGAGGATTGCCCTTTGGGCTGACGCGCCGGGCCCGGACGTACAGTGGCGTGGGCGCGTTACGTACCTGACGAAAGGTTCTTTCGCGTACCGGACAACGGTTCCGCGGATGTGCCGGACCGCGGTCGTGGACTTCGAGGGAGGCACTTGCCGTGAGTGAGCTGCGGTTCGTCCGCATGGGATTCGGTGCCGACGCCGTGGACTACCAGGAGGCGTGGGACGAGCAGCGCCGGGTGCACAACGCCCGCTTCCTGGACGAGATCCCTGACACCTGCCTGCTCCTGGAGCACCCGCCGGTCTACACGGCGGGCCGGCGTACGGCGGACAACGAGCGCCCGCTCGACGGCACGCCCGTCGTCGACGTGGACCGTGGCGGCAAGATCACCTGGCACGGGCCGGGCCAGCTCGTGGGCTACCCCATCCAGAAGCTTCCCCGCCCCGTCGACGTGGTGGCGCACCTGCGGCGCCTGGAGGAGGCGATGATCCGGGTCTGCGCGGAGTTCGGCGTCGAGACCAGCCGGGTGGAGGGCCGGGCGGGCGTCTGGGTCCTCGGCGACCCGGTCGAGCAGCGCCCCTCCGGCGGGCTCTCCCTCGACTTCGACCCCCGGCTCGCCGACGAGGAGTTCGACCCGCGGCTGAACGGACCGCAGTACGCGCCCTCCAACGCCGGCCAACGGCGCGAGGACCGCAAGATCTGCGCCATGGGCATCCGGGTCGCCAAGGGCGTCACCATGCACGGGTTCGCCCTGAACGTGAACCCCGACACCTCGTCCTTCGACAAGATCATCCCGTGCGGCATCCGGGACGCGGGCGTGACGTCACTGGCGTACGAGCTGGGCCGCGGGCTCACCATCGCCGACGTACTGCCCGCCGTGGAGAAGCACCTGGGAGGCGTACTGGGGAACGCCGACCTCAGGCCGCGCGAGGTGGAGCGGGCCTCCGCCTGACATCCCCTCCGGGGGAGCGCCCCGGGGAGAGCACTCCAGGGAGCCCTCCAGGAAACGCACCGGGGAACACCCCGGGGACGGGAACCCTCCGGAGCGCGGGAAACCGCTCGACCGGCCCCGGGAATGCACCCTCGCTCCCCAAGGTTGCCCACCCCGGGGAGCAAGCACCGCACGGGCGTACCCTGGTGTACGCCGAAGAATCGAAGCTACAGGGAGCCGATGTGTCCGCAGTCGCACCCGACGGACGCAAGATGCTGCGCCTGGAGGTCCGGAACGCCCAGACCCCCATCGAGCGCAAGCCCGAGTGGATCAAGACCCGGGCGAAAATGGGCCCCGAGTACACGAAGATGCAGAGCCTCGTGAAGAGCGAGGGGCTGCACACGGTCTGCCAGGAGGCGGGCTGCCCCAACATCTACGAATGCTGGGAGGACCGGGAAGCCACGTTCCTGATCGGTGGGGACCAGTGCACCCGGCGCTGCGACTTCTGCCAGATCGACACGGGCAAGCCGGAGGCCCTCGACCGTGACGAGCCCCGTCGCGTGGGCGAGTCCGTCGTCACCATGGACCTGAACTACGCCACCATCACCGGCGTCGCCCGCGACGACCTGGAGGACGGCGGCGCCTGGCTGTACGCGGAGACGGTCCGCCAGATCCACGCCCAGACCGCCGAGCGCGCGGAGGGCCGCACCAAGGTCGAGCTGCTCGCCCCGGACTTCAACGCCGAGCCCGACCAGCTCGCCGAGGTCTTCTCCTCGCGGCCGGAGGTCTTCGCGCACAACGTGGAGACGGTCCCCCGGATCTTCAAGCGCATCCGCCCGGGTTTCCGCTACGAGCGCTCCCTGAAGGTCATCACGGAGGCCCGGGACTACGGTCTGGTCACGAAATCGAACCTCATCCTCGGCATGGGCGAGACCCGTGAGGAGGTCGGCGAGGCGCTGCGGCAGCTGCACGAGGCGGGCTGCGAGCTGGTGACCATCACCCAGTACCTGCGCCCGTCCGTGCGCCACCACCCCGTGGAGCGCTGGGTCAAGCCGCACGAGTTCGTGGAGCTCAAGGAGGAGGCCGAGCAGATCGGCTTCTCCGGCGTCATGTCGGGCCCCCTGGTGCGCTCCTCGTACCGCGCCGGCCGGCTGTACCGGATGGCCGTCGAGAAGCGCGGCGCGTACGTCGCCTCGCAGGCCGTCTGACCGACGCGCGGCACCCCCGTACGGAGCAGTCGGGGGAAACCGGTTCAACCCGAGCGGTGGCACTGAGTGCCACCGCTCGCGTGTGAGTCGGCGCACAAGCAACTACCGCCCGGTAGTGGCCAATTCGGCACCCTCGCGGCCGTCCGCGCAGTTGGGGACCCCCGTCAGGACCGCGTCAGGCTGGAGACCTGCTGCATCAAGGCTTCATTGGTGTTTGACCGGTCGGTCACGCCCTGGTAACACCAATCAGTGACCCTGGTCTTACGCCACGTACCGCCCCGTCCCACGAGCCGTCATCCCGAGGGGGGACCTCTCATCATGCAGGCCGCGCCCGTACGCGCCACCGCGATCCCGTCGTTCACCGATGCACTCCGTGCCGTCGAGTCGCTGCTCATGAGCAGCGGCCAGCGCACCGCCCGCCGCAATGCCTGGACCTCCGTCCTGGAGGACCGCCGTCGCGCCAAGGACCGGGTCGAGGCGCAGCGCGTGCTGGAGTCCGTGGCGACGCGTCCGTAGCCGTCGCACGCCTCGCCACACGCCTCGCCGCGTACCCCGGCCGCGGGCGCTGCCGCCGTCCGCCCGGACACTGCCGTCGTCGGTCCTTGCCGGGCCACGTAGACTTCGTGGCATGGCGAGGAAGGAACCGGCAGCGGACGCTGCGAACCCCGGACGACTCAAGCAGATCGTCCTGACCTACAAGATGACCCGCAAGGCCGACTCAGTGATCGGTCTTGTACTCGCGGCAGTCGGAATCGTCACCCTCGGTGTCTTCCTCGCGATCGGCTTCCTGATCGGCCACCCGGTCTATCTGGGCATTCTCGGCCTTCTGCTCGCCTTCCTCGCGTCGGCGATCGTCTTCGGGCGCAGGGCAGAGCGGGCCGCGTTCGGACAGATGGAGGGCCAGCCGGGCGCCGCCGCGGCCGTGCTGGACAACATCGGCCGGGGCTGGACCACCACCCCGGCGGTGGCGATGAACCGCAGCCAGGACGTGGTGCACCGCGCGGTCGGCAAGGCCGGCATCGTGCTGGTGGCCGAGGGCAACCCGAACCGGGTGAAGAGCCTGCTGGCGGCCGAGAAGAAGAAGATGGCGCGGATCGTCGCGGACGTACCGGTGCACGACGTACTGGTGGGCACCGGCGAGGGGCAGGTGGGGCTCAAGAAGCTCCGCACCACGATGCTGAAGTTCCCCCGCGTCCTGACCGGCGCCCAGGTGACCGCCACCAACGACCGGCTGCGGGCGATGGGCGACCTGATGAGCAACATGCCGCTGCCGAAGGGCCCGATGCCCAAGGGCATGCGGATGCCGCGCGGCGGTCCGAAGACCCGCTGACATCCCTCCTACGTGCGCACGACGAAGGGGGCGACCGGATCTCTCCGGCCGCCCCCTTCGTCGTGTCCGGTCGTCGTGCCCGGTCGCCGTATCCGCACGCCCTACCCGGTCGCCGTGCCCGGACATGGTGTGTTGCGAAAGGTCCCGTCGTCCGCCCGGAGGACGGGCCTCGCGGCATCCCGGCACCCGGTGCCCGCTCCGGGGTCCCCCCGACCCGAGGCTGGGGGGAGTGCCCGTGGAAGGCCGTGTACGGGACGTACTCAGACTTTCGCCCGGTGCGGCCAGAGGACGTGCCGGGCGTCGCGAGGCAGGCGGGACGCCCGCACCACGCCCTAGGCGCGGACCTCGACGGTCCGGGCGAGGCGGTCGTGCAGACCCCGGCCGTCGCGGTCCCAGACCAGGGCGGGGACGGCGACGCACAGCAGGGCCGTGCGCAGCAGGGCGCGCAGCGGGTTGAGCCGCCCGCCGCCCTCGGGCACGATGCGCAGGCCGAACAGCCGCTTGCCCGGCGTGAAGCCGACGGTGCCGACCGTCAGGACACCGAGGGCGAAGAAGACCAGCAGCGCCCAGTTCCCGGTCGCCTGGCCGTAGCCGTCGGTGAGCAGCCCGTATGCGATCACCATGCACAGGGCCCAGTCGACGGCGAGGGCGCCGAGGCGGCGTCCCGGACGGGCGATGGAGCCGGGCCCGTGCTCCGGCAGACCGAGCTGCTCGCCCCGGTATCCCAGTTCCGCGCCGGAGTCCTCCATCGCGGCCCGGGGTCCGGAGAGCCACGATCCGATTGCTTGCCTGTTGTCCACCCGTCAACGGTACTGTGCCCGTTTTGGCATACGGACACGAGGGGCCCGGGCAGCCCCGGTCGGTTAACTTGGGCGAAACAAATGGGTCACGCTGGAGAAATCCCCCGTCCCTATGGTCAGGCCCCAGCGTGTGCCACCGCACTGGCCGCACGAACGAACTACCACCCCGGTCCACAGTGGGCGGGAGTAGGAGGAGCTGGATGTTCCAGAACGCCGACGAGGCCAAGAAGTTCATCGCGGACGAGGACGTCAAGTTCGTCGACGTACGGTTCTGCGACCTGCCGGGTGTGATGCAGCACTTCACGATCCCGGCCGAGGCCTTCGACCCGGTCGAGGAGCTCGCGTTCGACGGCTCCTCGATCCGCGGCTTCCAGGCCATCCACGAGTCCGACATGGCGCTCCGCGCCGACCTGTCCACCGCGCGCGTCGACCCCTTCCGCCGCGACAAGACGGTCAACATCAACTTCTTCATCCACGACCCGATCACGGGCGAGCAGTACTCCCGTGACCCGCGCAACGTGGCGAAGAAGGCCGAGGCCTACCTCGCCTCGACCGGCATCGCCGACACCGCGTTCTTCGGCCCCGAGGCCGAGTTCTACGTCTTCGACAGCGTGCGCTTCGACACCAAGGCGAACGAGGCGTTCTACCACATCGACTCCGAGGCGGGCGCCTGGAACACCGGTGCGGTCGAGGACAACCGCGGTTACAAGGTCCGCTACAAGGGCGGCTACTTCCCCACCCCGCCGGTCGACCACTTCGCCGACCTGCGTGCCGAGATCTCCCTGGAACTGGCCAAGTCCGGCCTCCAGGTCGAGCGCCAGCACCACGAGGTGGGCACCGCCGGCCAGGCCGAGATCAACTACAAGTTCAACACGCTGCTCGCCGCCGCCGACGACCTCCAGCTCTTCAAGTACATCGTGAAGAACGTCGCCTGGCGCAACGGCAAGACCGCGACCTTCATGCCGAAGCCGATCTTCGGTGACAACGGCTCGGGCATGCACGTGCACCAGTCGCTGTGGGCGAACGGCGACCCGCTGTTCTACGACGAGGCCGGCTACGCGGGCCTCTCGGACACCGCCCGCTACTACATCGGCGGCATCCTCAAGCACGCGCCGTCCCTGCTCGCCTTCACCAACCCGACGGTGAACTCGTACCACCGCCTGGTCCCCGGCTTCGAGGCCCCGGTCAACCTGGTGTACTCGCAGCGCAACCGCTCCGCGGCCATGCGCATCCCGATCACGGGCTCGAACCCGAAGGCCAAGCGCGTCGAGTTCCGCGCGCCCGACTCCTCCGGCAACCCGTACCTCGCCTTCTCGGCGCTGCTGCTCGCGGGCCTCGACGGCATCAAGAACAAGGTCGAGCCGGCCGAGCCGATCGACAAGGACCTGTACGAGCTGGCCCCCGAGGAGCACGCGGGTGTCGCGCAGGTCCCGACCTCGCTCCCGGCCGTCCTCGACCGTCTCGAGGCCGACCACGAGTTCCTGCTCGCGGGCGACGTCTTCACGTCCGACCTGATCGAGACGTGGATCGACTACAAGCGCACGAACGAGATCGCGCCGCTGCAGCTGCGTCCGCACCCGCACGAGTTCGAGCTGTACTACGACGTGTGAGCCGGCCCGGCTTCCGTACGGAGCCCCGTCATCGCCCTCGGGTGGTGGCGGGGCTCCGTCGTGCGCGGCACCCGGGTCGTCGTACGCGGCGCGTGGGCCGTCGCGCGCGGCGCTCGGTGGGGTGTGCGGCGCATAAGGAAGTGACGGCCGGCAGGGCTGTTCTTTGCCTCCCGTGGGGTCGTTCGGCACCGGTTCTTGGGCGGGCACGGGCGCACAATGGAAGCGGGACGAGTGCGTGAGTGCCTGAGTTCGGGGTGATGCAGAATGCAGAGCCGGTTCCGGAGCGATCGGCGGCTGACCGTGCGGATGACGGTCACGCTGTTCCTGCTCGGATTGCTGTACGTGGCCTTCGTCGCCGCGTTGATCGTGTTGCTGAAGTCCTGGGTACTGGTCGTGGTCGTCGCCGCCGCGATGCTCGGCGCCCAGTACTGGTTCTCCGACCGCATCGCCCTGTACGCGATGCACGGGCGGATCGTGGAGCGGGAGGAGCATCCGCAGCTGCACGGGGTCGTGGACCGGCTGTGCGCGGTCGCCGACATGCCGAAGCCGCTCGTCGCCGTCTCCGACCTGGACATGCCGAACGCGTTCGCGACCGGACGGAACGCCGACCACGCGGTGCTGTGCGTGACGAGCGGGCTGCTGCGCCGGCTGGAGCCCGACGAGCTGGAGGGCGTCCTCGCGCACGAGCTGTCGCACGTGGCGCACAAGGACGTCGCCGTGATCACCGTGGCCTCCTTCCTCGGGGTGATCGCCGGGCTGATCGTGCGGTTCGCCTTCTACTCGCAGCTCTTCGGCGGGCGCGGGCGCAAGGACCAGAACACCGTGGCGATCTTCATGGCCGTGATGGCCGTCTCCGCGGCCGTGTACGCGATCAGCTTCCTGCTCATCCGGGCCCTGTCCCGGTACCGCGAACTGGCCGCCGACCGTTCCGCGGCACTGCTCACCGGCCGGCCCTCGGCGCTCGCGTCCGCGCTGACGAAGGTCTCCGGGGACATCGCGCGGATCCCGACGAAGGACCTGCGGACGGCGCAGGCCTTCAACGCCTTCTACTTCACGCCCGCCCTGGGCGCCGGGCCCGGTCTCGGCAAGCTCTTCTCCACCCACCCGAGCCTGGAACAGCGGCTCGAGCAACTGGGTCGCATCTCAGCCGAGTTGGGCGAGGCGGCGACCCCCGACAACGCCGCCTGACCGTTCTCCGCCGATCTTCGCCGTTCTCCGCCGTTCTTCGAAAGGCAGCCGTCCGCATGGGGTTCCTTGACATCCTGCTCGGGCGCACGAAGGCCGTCGCACCCGATCTCGACCAGCTCTTCGGGCTGCCGTCGGCCGCCGTGGCCCTGCAGGCGGCCGCCGGGTTCACCCCGACCGGGACGGGCGCGGTGTGCTTCGCGTCCGTCGAGGGCGCGGCCTTCGCCGAGGCCCACCGCGAGGTGCGGGAGCTGCTGGAGGCGGACACGGGCCGAGCGGAGTCCGCGCCGTCCGGGCAGCCCGGCGCGGGGCCACCGGTGGAGATGACGCGTGACGAGTACGGGTACTCGTGGCTGGTCTCGCGGCGCGCGCCGGACGAACTGCCCGCGCTGGTGAGTGATCTGCACGCGGTCAACAGCACGCTGGAGGGCAGCGGTTTCGGCCCTCAACTGCTGTGCTCGGTGGTGGCCTTCGCGGAGACCGAGGACCCCGAGCAGGCCGGGCAGCGGCTCGGGCTCGTGTATCTCTACAAGCGCGGCACCTTCTATCCCTTCGCGCCGTCGGCGGATGCCGGCGGGCGGCGCGACAACGCGCTCGAACTGCGGATCAAGGCCGCGCTCGCCGACGACCTGCGCATCGAGCAGGACCTCGGCCGGTGGTTCCCCGTGTGGGGCGCCCCGGGTCTGTGACGCTCTCCCGGGGTGCCGTCCGGGACCTCAGACCCCGCGTGTCGCAGTGACCACTCCGGCCGTCACCGCCGAGTCCAGTGCCGCGTGGTCCCTCATGTTCTGGTCCGCGTAACGCAGGGCGAAGTCGGCGACGGCGTGTTCGAAGGTCTCGGCGCCGCCCAGGTAGGCGGCGATGGCGACCCGGTCGCCGGAGCGCGCGTGCGCGCGGGCCAGCGCGGTGCCGCACAGCCGGGCATAGGCCACCAGTTGGTCCGGCGTCATGCCGGAGACGTTCGCGGAACCCTTCATGTCCCGCAGCTGCCGCCAGTAGAAGGCGCGGCCCTGCGGCCCGGTCATCCAGCCGAGGAAGATGTCGCTCGCGGACTGCAGCAGCCGCTGCCCGGCGACGACCCGGTGGCCGGGATGGACGTACGGACCGCCGGGCAGATGCTCCTCCAGTACGGATCTGGTGGCTTCCTTGATCTGCAGGAACAGCGGGTCGTCCGTGTCCCGTCCGGTGAGCAGCACGATGAAGCAGCGGGTGCCGACACTGCCGACACCGACGACCTTGCGCGCGGCGTCCGCGAAACGGTAGCGGTCCAGCAGGAGGCGGCGCTCCTCGGCGAGAGTGGAGCGGTAGTCGCTGAAGATCTTGCGCAGGGCCGCCATGTCGGAGGCGCCGGCCGGTTCGAGGAGCGGTGGGTCGCGCACGATGCGGCGCCGTCCGTCGACGGTCTCGGTGAGTTTGCCGAGGGCGTGCAGGCTGGTGCGGCGGCGGGCGCGGGTGAGGCTCGACTCGACGCGTCGCCGGCCGCCGGACGAGCGGACGAGCGGGAGCAGTTGGTCGGCGTCGATGCGCTCGTACCAGACGGCCAGTTCCCCCCGGTCCGCGAGCCGCCGTATGCCCTTGCGGTACTCGGCCGCGGCGGCCTCGGCCGCGCGGCGCACGCGCGTCTCGGCGTACCCGTTCTCGCGGCCGGCCACCGCGACGCTGGCCGCGAGCCGTTTGACGTCCCATTCGAAGGGGCCGGGATGGGTCTCGTCGAAGTCGTTCAGGTCGAAGTGCAGGGCGCGTTCCGGTGAGGCGAACAGGCCGAAGTTGAGGAGGTGGGCGTCACCGCACAGCTGGACCGTGAGGCCGGTATGGGGCTGGGAGGCGAGGTCGGCCGCCATCACGGCGGCGGCTCCGCGCAGGAACGCGAACGGCGAGGCGGCCATCCGCCCGTACCGGATCGGCAGCAGTTCCGGCAGTCGGTCCCTGCCCTGCCGTTCCAGGACGGCGACGGGGTCGGGGCGGTCGACGCCGGGGATCCAGCCGGCGTGCGAGGAACGGGGGGCGCGTTTGCGGGCCGCCCTGCCTCGGGCGGCCCGGGCGGCGGGGGTGGCGGTGGCGCCGGTCGGGGCCACGGCCGTCAGGTCCGCACGGCGCGGGCGACATCGCCGCCGACGGCTCCGGAGAGGCTACGGGTACTGCGGGCCGTGGCGTCCTTGGAGCCGTCGGCCGGAACGTCGTCCACCTTGACGACGACCGTGTCGAGGAGGTTGCCGCCCTTGTCGCGGAAGTCGACCTGGACGACGTACGTCCGGGACGTGGAGGTGGGGTTGGTGGCGGTGACCTCGACGGTGGAACGGCCGTCGGAGTCGGTGCGCACCTGGTCGCCGACCTTCACCTCGCCCTTGGCGTTCAGGCCGCTCCTGAACTCGTCGAACCGCCGGCCCGCCTCGGCGGTGGCGGAGGCGAGGGAGTTACCGGCTCCGGCGGTCGCGGAGGCCAGGGCGCTGCTCGCCGCCGAGGCGAGGGAGGCGGCCGCGGAGGCGGCCTGGGAGGCGGTACCGGCGGGATTGCCGTCGCCCGAACAGCCGGTGACGCACAGAACGCCCAGCAGCGCGGCGCCGACCGACCCCAGCAGCGTCCCGCGCGAGCCGGCGACGCGAACACCGAACTCTCGTGCGGCGGCACCTCGTACGACGGCACCTCGTGCGGCGGTTCTCCGCCCCCGTAGCACTGGCGTCCCCCGCCGCAGCCGTGCCCCTCGTACCCGAAGCGCCCGTACCCGGTTCCTCGCCATCTCGCCTCCCGGCGTTCCGCTGCGGATTCCCTGCCTCGCGTTCACCACAGTCAAGGTTCTGAGCGAGGCATACGCATGCGGGAGGCAGCAGTCGGGTGAGACGCGAGAGGATGCGGGGAACGACGGCTATGAGGCGGAGGCGGCGTGGGCGAGCAGGGGCGGCACATCGGGGTGGCGGAGCGGCGGGACCGGCTCGCGCTGCGGCACCGGCTCGCGGGGCCGCGGCGCGCGGCGGGCCCCGAGGAGGTCGCCGAGTCCCTGGTCGCGCTGCACGGGACCGATCCGGCGACGGTGTACCTGGCGGTGGGCGCGCGCCTCGCGGACGCCGGGCGGACGGTGGCGGAGCTCGACCGGGCGCTGTACGGGGACCGGACCCTGGTGCGGATGCACGGCATGCGGCACACCGTGTTCGTGTTCCCCACCGAACTGGCCGCCGTGGTGCACGCCTCGACCGGCCTGGCGATCGCGGCGAAGGCGCGGGCCGGACTGATCAAGGACATCGCCACCGGCAGTGACGGGCGGCTGACCGGGGAGTGGCTCGCGGAGGTCGAGGCGTCCGCGCTCGCCGCGCTGGCCCGGCGCGGGCAGGCCACCGTGAACGAACTCACGAGTGACGAACCGCGGTTGAGGGAGCAGTTCATCTACGGCGCGGGCCGGGGGTACGAGAGTGCGCAAACCGTGTCCTCGCGTCTGATGCGGGTGCTCGGCGTCGAGGGGCGGGTCGTGCGGGGGCGTCCGCTCGGCTCCTGGACCTCGACGCAGTTCCGCTGGGCCGTCGCCCCGCCGCACCCCGGGCTCCCGGCCGGTGACGCCCAGCGCGAGCTGCTGCGCCGCTGGCTCACGGCGTGCGGGCCCGCCTCGGAGGCGGACCTCAAGTGGTGGACGGGGTGGAAGGTGACCGATGTGCGGCGGGCGCTGGGGGCGATCGGGGCGGAGGCCGTGTCGCTCGACGGCGGGATGACCGGGTACGTCATGGCCGGCGACGCGGGTCCGGTCGGCGAGCCCGGCGCGCCGTGGGCCGCGCTGCTGCCCGGACTCGACCCGACGGCCATGGGCTGGCAGGAGCGGGACTGGTATCTCGCGCCCTCGCTGCGGCCCGCGTTGTTCGACGGCAGCGGGAATGTCGGGCCGACGGTGTGGTGGGACGGGCGGGTGGTCGGGGGGTGGGCTCAGCGGGGGGACGGTGAGGTGGTCTGGCGGGTGCTGGATCCGGAGGGGGTGGGGCGGGAGGGGATCGCCGCGATCGAGGCGGAGGCGGGGCGTCTGCGGGGCTGGTTGGGCTCGGCCCGCGTCACCCCGCGCTTCCGTACGCCGCTGGAACGCGAACTGACCACTCCGTGAGGTCACCGGCCCACTTCTCGCTGCCGGCGCCCCTGCCCTCCCCCAACTCTCGGCTTCGCTCGAACAGGGGGACCTCCATCGTCCCGTCCCTGGGGGCTGCCGCCCCCGGACCCCCGCTCCGGCCCTGAGGGCCTTGTCCTCAAGCGCCGGACGGGCTGGTGGTGCGGGCCCGCGCTGGAGGTCCGGAGGCTCCCCCAAGGCTGGCCTGACGCCCGGGGTCATGTCTTCAGCCCGTCCGGCGTTCGATGACGAGCCCTTCGGGCGAAGCGGGGGTCCGGGGGCGCAGCCCCTGGCGGGGTCCGGGGGCTGCGCCCAGGTATCGGATGCGGGGGCGGGAGACGCCGGTGCCGGGAACACGAGACCCGGCACCGGGCATCCCCCCGCTCAGCGCGCGTAGCGAATCAACGCCCGCACCATGTGACACGTGGTGTCCGACGGCGGATGCACCCCGATGACCGCGGCGGTGCTGTGTATCACCTCGTTGCGGGCCTGATTCGGCACGTACACACCGGAGTCGAGCAGAGCGATCGCAAGACGCATCGCCTTGAGCCGACGGTTGTGCGTGACGTACCACTCGCGCGGACGCCCCGGCGGCAGCGGGCGCTTCGCCACGGGCTCGTACGGCAGGTCCATCAGGACCGCCCTCTTCGATGTGGACTGGGTGGGCAGCGGCTTCAGTGCGGCAGCGGGCACCTGCATCCTCCTGTCGCGGTCGGGGCACCGCCGGCCCTCCCGGCGATCCCCTCGAACACTGCCCCCAGTCTACCGCCCGCCACTGACATCCGCGGGGAGCGCAGGGTCCAGCAAATGCCCAGCTGACAGCCTTATTTGACGTCTTGTCACACCAGATTCCAACGGTGCGCGTGTGACGGCAGAAATTCGAACACGCCCATCGATGTACCGTGTCCGGCATGGAGATCTGGATCAACCCGGCCTGTTCGAAATGCCGTGGCGCCATCGCCCTGCTCGACGCGGAGGGCGCGGACTACACCGTGCGCCGCTACCTGGAGGACGTACCGACGCCGGACGAGATCCGGGCCGTACTGGAGCGGCTCGGCCTCGAACCGTGGGACATCACCCGCACCCAGGAGGCCGACGCCGAGGAGCTCGGGATGAAGTCGTGGCCCCGGGACGACGGTTCACGGGAACGGTGGATCACGGCGCTGACCGAGCACCCGAAGCTCATCCAGCGGCCGATCATCACCGCGGACGACGGCACGGCCGTCGTGGCACGCACCGACGACACCGTGCGCGAGGCCCTGTCCCGCTAGCGGCCCCCTCCCCGGCCGCCCCGCCTGTCCGGTTACCTCAACTTCCGCGTGACACAGGTCACTTCAGTGACTTGAGTGAACCGTTGAGCAGCCCCGTTCGGTATCTCGTACATAGCGGCATACGGATCGCATCCGGCCGCCCATGGCGGCGGCCGGGGACAGGAGGCGCGCATGTCGCGTAGGAGAACTCTCAGTCCCAGGAAGAAGCTCGCGCTGCTGGTCAGTGCCGCGGCCGTGGCGGGAGGCGGCGCCTTCGTCATGGCGACCACCTCCAACGCGGCCCCGGTCCAGAACGCGTCGAACTCGACGGTCTGCCAGGGACTGGCCACGGCGCTGGGCAACAACCAGACGTTCATCGACGGGCAGCGGGCCAAGCCCGACGCCCAGTCGCAGGCACGGATCGCCAACCGCGAGGCGGTCATCGCGCAGATCAAGGTCCAGCAGGCGGCGTCGAACTGCAAGGTCGGGGAGTCGGCTCAGGGCCCCCAGGCTGCGCAGCCGGCGCAGCCCGCAAAGCCCGCGCAACCCGCAAAGCCCGCGCCGAGCGCGCCGGGCAAGCAGCAGACCACCGCACCCGCGCAGGGGGCGGGTGGCGGCGCGGCCACCGGCCGGCAGGTCTGTGTCGGCTCGACCGTCACCCTCTCCGGCGAGGGCGGCGCACCGGCCGCCTCCAGTAACCAGTTCCCCGCCGGGACGAAGCTCAAGGTCACGAACCTGGACAACAACAAGTCCACCACCGTGCAGGTCACCTCGGTGTCCGGCAGTTGCGCGCTGCTGAACAACGCCGCGTTCGAACAGGTCCGCGAGCCGGGCAAGTTCCTGATCCGCCGGGCCCTGATCGAGAAGGTGGGGTGAGGTCCGGCGACTGACGAACCGGGAACTCCGCGCGTCGGAGAATGAGTTCGGCCGACGCGGTGTGCGGCGGCGCCCGGGGCGGCACGTCCGGGAGGACGACCGTCCGTACGTGCGGCAGCGCCGCGGCGGCCCGTGCCGCCACCCGGCACGGGTCATGGGTCCTGCTGTTCGCGGCCACGAGCAGCAGGACCGGCACCTCCGGAGCGCCCAGCGCGCCCGGCCCACTCGGCGCACCCGACGCACTCAGCACCCCGGCGTCGGGCGGAGAGCCGTGGCGCGGGGCCGCGGCCCCCTCACCGAGGCAGGGGCCGGGGCGGCCGGCAGACGGACCGCGCGCCGTAAACCCATCGCATACGAGCCGCCGCGGGCACTCCGGGCCGATCACGGCGCGCGGCGCGCCGCCCTCGGCGGCCTTCGCGAACGGGCCCCTGACAGCGGTCGCGAATCGCTCTCGGCGAGTGAGGTGTGGCACAGGAACGCCAGGTAACACGGGGTTCACGCTCGGGCAATGATCGGGAAATCGCCTGTTGACAGGCTGCCGGGCATGACGCGGCGCCACGGTGCCGCGAGCGCCGCGGCACCCCCGGTGCGCCTGGAGACCCACCCGAAGGATGTGGCCCGTGACCTTCAAGGCTGAGTACATCTGGATCGACGGCACCGAGCCGACGGCCAAGCTCCGTTCGAAGACGAAGATTCTGGCCGACGACGCCAAGGGTGCCGAGCTGCCGATCTGGGGCTTCGACGGATCCTCCACGAACCAGGCCGAGGGCCACGCCTCGGACCGCGTACTCAAGCCGGTCGCCAGCTACCCGGACCCGATCCGCGGCGGGGACCACGTCCTCGTCATGTGCGAGGTCCTCGACATCGACATGACACCGCACGAGTCCAACACCCGTGCCGCGCTGGCCGAGGTCGCCGAGAGGTTCGCGGCTCAGGAGCCGATCTTCGGCATCGAGCAGGAGTACACCTTCTTCGACGGGGAGCGCCCGCTCGGTTTCCCCGCCGGCGGCTTCCCGGCCCCCCAGGGCGGCTACTACTGCGGTGTCGGCGCCGACGAGATCTTCGGCCGCGACATCGTCGAGGCGCACCTGGAGAACTGCCTGAAGGCGGGCCTCGGCATCTCCGGCATCAACGCCGAGGTCATGCCCGGCCAGTGGGAGTTCCAGGTCGGCCCGCTCGCCCCGCTGGAGGTCTCCGACCAGCTGTGGGTGGCCCGCTGGCTGCTCTACCGCACCGCCGAGGACTTCGGCGTCTCCGCCACCCTCGACCCCAAGCCGGTCAAGGGCGACTGGAACGGCGCGGGCGCGCACACCAACTTCTCCACCAGGGCGATGCGCGAAGGACCCGAGGGCTATGCCGCGATCATCACCGCGTGCGAGTCGCTGGGCGAGGGCTCGAAGCCGCTCGACCACGTCAAGAACTACGGCGCCGGCATCGACGACCGCCTGACCGGCCTGCACGAGACCGCTCCCTGGAACGAGTACTCGTACGGCGTCTCCGACCGCGGTGCCTCGGTCCGTATCCCGTGGCAGGTCGAGAAGGACGGCAAGGGGTACATCGAGGACCGCCGTCCGAACGCGAACGTCGACCCGTACGTGGTGACGCGGCTGCTCGTCGACACCTGCTGCGCCGCCCTGGACAAGGCCGGCCAGGTCTGATCCACCCCCAGCCCGCGAAGGGGCGCCCACCATGCCGGTGGGCGCCCCTTCGGCGTGCCGCGCCCCCGCACGGCGGCCCGGCGTGCGGACCGCGCGCGAGGGCGCCTGCCCTCGTCCGTCGAGGGTGCGTCCGACCTTTGAACCAGGACTCCTGCCCGGCCCCGGCTTCTGCTTCAATGGAGACATGGCCAGCCACCAGAAGTGCACCGCGACGGGTCGCCACGACCTGGAGCCCTTCTGGCCTTCCCGTCAGCATCACGACTTCGACCGGGTGTGTTGCCGCGCGACGAACGCGCCGGCCCTCTAAAGCCGTACACCCCGGCCTTCGGCCAGCGCGCACGACGTACGTCCTCGACGGCCCCGACCACGAACTCGCGGTCGTCGACCCTCCCGACGAACTCCTCGCGCGAAAGAGCTGACCTCTCATGGCGAACACACGTTCCTTCACCTCCGTCGCGACCTCCCCCTCCCCCGCCTCGCCCGCGACCGGCGCCGGACGCCACCGGCTCCGTGCCGTCGACCGGGACGAGGTGGTGAACGTGGCGGACTTCCTGCCGCCGGGCGCCACCTGGCTGCCCGCGCCCCAGCACACCCTGCCGGTACTGCCGGGCCGGCCGCCGATGATCGGCTACCTGGTCCTCGTGCCGGCCGACCAGCAGCCCCTGCTGCCGGTCGCCGTCGCCCCTGACCCGGCGGGGACGCCCGCCCCCGCCGGAGGCGACCCGCTCGTCCGTATCGACTCCGTGCGGCGCACCGCCGAGGTCGACGGACGGACGCTCGACCTGACCTACCTGGAGTTCGAGCTGCTCGCGCATCTCGTCGCGCACCCTCACCGGGTGCACACCCGGGACCAGTTGGTCACCACCGTGTGGGGCTACGGGCACGTGGGCGACGGACGGACCGTCGACGTGCATGTCGCGCGGTTGCGCCGCAAGCTCGGGGCGCAGCACCGGCAGTCGATCCAGACGGTACGACGGGTCGGCTACAAGTACGCGCCTCCGACCGGACGCTGACCGGTCCGCCGGGCCGTCCCGCGTCCGCGACACCTCCCGGCGGATCTTCTGTCAGCAGATTCCCGTTCCGTCCGGCGTGCCCTCCGTGCAGAGTCGTCCCATGAGACTTCTGATGCTGGGTGGTACGGAGTTCGCCGGGCGGGCCGTGGCGGAGGCGGCGGTGCGACGCGGCTGGGAGGTGACCGTCCTCCACCGGGGACGGCACGAACCTCCCCCCGGAGTGCGGTCGTTGACCGGTGACCGCACCACTCCCGACGGGCTCGCGGTGCTCGCCGGCGCCGCCGCCGAAGGCGACTGGGACGTCGTCGTCGACACCTGGTCGGCGGCACCGCGGGCCGTCCTCGACGCGGCACGGCTGCTGGCGGACCGGGCCGCGCGCCATGTGTACGTGTCGAGCTGCTCGGTCTACGCGTGGGCTCCGCCCGCCGGGTACACCGAGGACGCACCGCTCGTGACCGGGGCGTCGAAGGACGCCGGGCAGACCGACTACGCGCGGGACAAGCTGGGCGGCGAGCTGGCCGCCGTCTCCGCGTTCGGCGCGGAGCGTTCGCTGCTCGTGCGGTCCGGACTGATCCTCGGGCCGCACGAGAACATCGGCCGTCTGCCCTGGTGGCTGAGCCGGATCGCGCGGGGCGGGCCCGTGCCGGCGCCCGGACCCCGGGACCTTCCCCTGCGGTACGTCGATGTCCGCGACCTCGCCGAGTGGATCCTCGGGGCGGTGGAGCGGGGAGCGAGCGGGGCCCACAACCTGATGAGTCCGCCGGGCCACACGACGATGGGGGAACTGCTCGACGCGTGCGTGCGGGTGACGGGGAGCGGCGCGGAACTGCGGTGGATCGAGCCGGAGATGATTCTGGGCGCCGGGGTCGAGCCGTGGACACAACTGCCGGTGTGGGTGCCGCCGGGGAGTGACATGGACGATGCGCTGTACGGGGCGGATGTCTCGCGGGCGGTGGGTGCCGGGCTTCGGTGCCGGGATGTCTCGGAGACGGTCGCCGACACGTGGACGTGGCTCCGGGCCGTGGGCGGTACGGCTCCGCGGCGTCCGGACCGCCCGCCGGTCGGGCTGCCCCCGGAGGCGGAGGCGCGCCTGCTCACCCGGTGAGCCGTCCCGCGCCCCTGGGGCTCCGCCCCCAGCCCCCCCGTTCAGGCGATCCCCGAGCACCCGCCCAGCATGTTCACCTGCCGAAGGAACTCCTCCGGAGCGGGCTGAATATTGTTCAAACCTGATTTTTGAGATCAACTTCCCGAAAATCATACGCTTCTGAGCCCATTGTGCCGGAAATGGCCTCACGAACTTCTAAGATTTTCAAAGGTTTCTGAACGCCTCACCCGCCACCTGCGTATGAAGGGGAGCCGCTTCACTCCTGTCGGGCGCCTCGCTGCCCCGCAAGGAAGTCAGAGGAGTTCCATGGGACGCAACACACGAAAACGACGTTCGCCGCTGGCTGTTCGCGCGGTGGCCGCATCGGCTGCTCTCGCGATCGGTGGGGGCGGATTGATCTGGGCGAATTTCTACGCCTCGGCGCACGAGACCAACTCGAGCCCGAACACCACGAAGGCCGCCGCCACCCAGGTGGCCACGATCACCTGTCCCGACGTCGGTCAGAAACTGACCAGCGTGCCGAACGCCGCGCGTTCCGCCGTCGCCACCGAACTGGCGACGCTCGACAAGCAGATCACCGAGGCGTACGCCCGTCTGGCCTCGACCCGCCAGGCCCAGGCCAAGGACGCGAACTTCGTCCAGAACGCGATCCTCGGACCGCTCAAGGAGAAGCGCGGCGCGGTCATCAGCCGGATCAAGATCGACTTCAAGCGGGTGGGCGCCACCGCCCCCGGCATGCTGGACGGTCTCGCCACCTGCACCGCGACCACCGCGGACCAGACCACGGCCGGAGGCCAGAACAACGGCCAGGGTCAGAACAACGGTCAGGGCCAGAACAACAACGGCGGTCAGGCCACCGCGGCCCCGAGCGTCTCCGCCTCCGCCTCGGCCCCCGCGGGCAACGGTGGTCAGGCCGGTACCGGCGGTCAGGCCGGCAACGGACCCGCCGCCGCCGACTTCGTGGACATCACGAAGGTCCAGGCGAACGTGCCCCGCAAGGCACAGACCCGGGCCGGCGGTTCGACGGGCACGTTCACCACGTCCTGCGGCGTGAACGCGAACAAGAAGTTCAACACCGACAACGTCATCGTGGCACCCGGTGTCACCAACGGCGCGCACCGCCTGCACGACTATGTCGGCAACCAGTCGAACGACGCGTTCGCCAACAACGACACGTTCGCCGCGGCCAAGACCACCTGCGCCAACCAGGGCGACAAGTCGACGTACTACTGGCCGGTCGTGCGTATCCAGAACGGTACGCAGGACTTCGACCAGAACAACGACGGCGGTGGCAAGGAAGGAAACGTCGGCCAGATCCAGCAGGTCAAGCAGGCGCAGATCAAGTTCGTCGGCAGCGCGAAGAGCCAGGTCGTCGCGATGCCGAAGTTCCTGCGCATCATCACGGGTGACGCGAAGACCACGACCAACGGTCTCGCGAACGCCAACGCCCACTGGTCCTGCACCGGCTTCGAGAACAAGGTGCAGCTCACGCAGCAGTACCCGATCTGCCCGCGCGGCAGCACCGTGGTACGCACCTTCGCCTTCCAGAGCTGCTGGGACGGGGTGAACATCGACAGCGCGAACCACCGCACGCACGTGGCCTTCGCGGACGCCCAGGGCAACTGCGCCAATGGCTTCAAGGCCATTCCGCAGCTGACGATGCGCCTCGTCTACAACTTCCGGGCACCGGCCCTGCAGAACGGGCAGATCAAGAACGCCTACGCGGTGGACGGGTTCCCCGAGCAGCTGCACAAGGCGGCCACCGACCACGACGACTTCATCAACGTCTTCGACGACAACCTGATGAACAAGATGGTCAACTGCATCAACAAGGGCCAGCGTTGTAAGTGACCCCCATGAGGAAGCCGGTGGCGGGATTCTCCCGCCACCGGCTTTCTTGTGTCCTCACGTCCCCCGCCCGTCGGGCCGGGGAGGCTTCGCGCGGTCAGCCGCTGTGCTCGTGACCGGCGTGCGCACCGTGCGAGGTCCCCTCCTCCAGGGTCCCGCCGAGACGGCCGCGCAGGGACGTGACCATCTTCTGGTCGCCGACGGCCACCCACTTGGCGCCCACGAGATACGAACCGCCGTAGTCCTTCGCACCGTTGAGCCACTCGCGCTGACCGCGGTCGGTGGCGAAGGTCGCCAGGATGAACTTGCCGGTGTCGACCTTGCAGACCCCCTGGCGGATCTCGTCCGCGTCGGTCTGGATGTCCGGACGGCACTTCACCTCGGCCGCCAGATCCTCCAGGCTGCCGGTCGCCGTGGCCGGCACCCTGTCCGCCGTGCCGCCCTTGGTCCCGCCGTCGCCCGACCCGCCGCAGCCGGTCAGCGCCAACAGCGCCACGGCGGCTCCCGCGGCGAACATTTCGCGTGTCAACCTCATACGTTCCTCCGGTACCGTCTGCGCCCGCGCCATGGAGAGCCCCGGCGAGGGCCCTGGTCTTCGATACGGCTGCGAGGCGCTCAGCACTCAATCGACCACCGCGGGGTGCGGGAAAGCCTATGCCGTCGCCAGCACACGTATGCGAAAGTGTGCCGCGTGAACGAAGACTGGGAAGAGCGTACGGCGGCGGCCTGGGCCACTTTCGACGCCTACGAGGAAGCGGACGCGGCGGACTTCCGCGCGGTGATCGACGCACTGGTCGCCGAGCTGCCCGCGGACAGCCCGCTCGGCCCGTTCGAGCGGGCCTGCGCCTGGGACTCGACGGGCCACTCCGACCAGGCCGTGCCGCTCTACCGGGAGGCGCTGTCCCGCGGACTCGACGGCTACCGGGGACGCCGCACGAGGATCCAACTCGCCAGCTCGCTGAGGAACCTCGGGCAGGCCGAGGAGGGCGTCAAGCTCCTCACCCCCGAACTCGTCGCCCCGTCGGACGAGTTGGACGACGCCGTACGCGCCTGCCTCGCGCTGTGCCTGGCCGACCTGGGCCGCGAACGCGAGGGCCTGGCGCTGGTGATCGGCGCTCTCGCTCCCCATCTGCCGCGCTACCAGCGGTCGATGGCCAACTACGCGCGGCTGCTCGTCGAGCCCGAGGGCTGAGTCCGCCGGGCTGAGGTGACCATCCACCGATTCGCTCGTTCTGCTGAACGTGCAGTCACAGGATGTAGCCCCGCGCCCCACAGCCTCCTCCGGACCGGTCGTCGACGTCGCCCAGGCCGAGGCCGCGCTCGTCGAGCACTACCCGCGGCTCGTCCGGCTCGCCTATCTGGTGCTGCCGCCGAGCCTCGGCCGCAACCGGCGGGTGCTGACGGCGCACGCCCTCACCCAGCGCGCGCTGCCCCGGCGCCGCACGCCCTCGTCCGTGATCCCGGCCCAGGCCACCGGCCGCGACGGCGACCCGGGCTACGCCTTCGTACGCCTCACGGTCGTACGTACGGCACTGGAGGCCGGCCTGCCGCTGCGGCGCACCGCGTGGCCGAAGCGGTCCCAGCTCCCGCCGCTGCTGCCCCACGTATGGGGCCTGCGGCTCTTCCCGCGCTCGGGTGGCGCCGACGAACTCGCCCTGGACCAGCGGCTGTCCGCGCTGTCCGGCCCGGCCCGCGCCGCGTACGTGCTGCGCGGGCTGGAGAAGCTGGCCGACACCGAGGTGCGCAAGGTGCTCGTGGCGGCCGGGGTCGGTGATCCCCGGGCGGCGCTCGCGCAGGCCGACCGGGTCGAGGCCCGGGACCCACTGCTCCTCTCCCCCGAGTTCGACCCCTGCGCGCTGCACGCCCGCCCCACCGACCTGATGCGGCGCAGGCAGCACATGAAGGCCGCGCTCGCCGCCGGAGCGGCGGTCGCCGTCTGCGGCGCGCTGCTCGTCCTGCCCGGCGACGGGTGGGGCCCCGAGGGCGCCGCGGCCCCCTCGTACGCGCAGAACCCGGCCGCCGTGGCCGCGCTCGATCCCGGGAAGGTGACCCGGGTCTCCCCGGCGGCCTGGCGGACGTCCGCGCGCACGGACTTCTCCGTGTGGCCCGCCCGCGGAAACCTCACGGGAGACAGCGCGCTGCTGCGCCGCGCCCTCGCCGTCTGGGCCCGCCCCGGCGAGTCCGTGCAGGTCTCGGCGACCCCGGGCACCCCGGCGGGCGCCCCGCCGGGACCGCCGCAACTGCTGTACGCCGGTGACGTGGACCAGGCCCGTGTGGTGCTGTTCCACGACGGGCTGCGCATCGCCCGGTACGCCGAGCCGCGCGACGGCACCGGCGGGGCGGCCCTCGACTTCGCGCGGGTCGACGGCGCGCTGGGCGCCGAGGCGAGCGCGGTCGTCCTGGACCGCGCCGACGGCAACGTCCGCTATCTGGCCGCCCCCTGGGTGACCGGGGCCGCCGAGCGCGACCTGATGAAGCCGGCCGCGGACCCGACCGCCCTCGAACTGTCGGCCGACGGCGCCACCTCCCCGCTGGCGGGTCCCGCCCGGTCGGGCGCCTGCACGTCGTGGAACGCGCTGCAGCTGACCGACGCCACCGGCACCCGGTTGATGACCGACCTCGGCGAGCTGATCCCGGCCCATCTGACCTCCGGACCGCCCTCGGCGCCCCACGAGGCCACCGGCGCGGCGGCACTGGCGAACTGGGCGCCGTTCGCCTGCTCGCTGACCGCGATGCGCTCCGAGGGCGTGCGGTCGGTGAACGCGTGGCAGTTCGCGCGCCAGCCGTTGCCGGACGCCGGCGGGGAGGCGGCGTGGGTGTGCACGCGGGCCGACACCTGGCGGGGCGACGGCACCCGTGTCCTGGCCCAGTTCCACACCCCGGGCGGTACATACGGGGCGGTCGCGGCGAAGGCCGAGAACTCGCCCGCGTGCGGCGCGCGCGACTCCCATGTGCTGGCGGGCGTGCTGTGGAAGTCGGGGGCCGGTGCCTGGTATCTGCTCGCGGCCGGCAGCAAGGGCACCGCGTCGGTCACCGCGACCGGTGGGGTGACCGGATCCGCGCGAGGTCCCCTGCTCGCCGTACGGACCAGGCAGGGGGCCCAGGCCGGACTGCGGGGCGACCTGACGGACGGCAGGACGGTCACCGGGCTGCGCTGACGGACGGCGGGTCGGTCACCGGGCCACGTCAGGCGTCCGCCCGCTCGCGCCGGATCGGTGGGCCGGTCGACGGGATGGGGCCGCTCTAGTTGACGTTCGTGTCAACAAGTGGGCGCCGAGGGGTTCTCCCCCGCCCTACTCGTCAGTACATTGACGCCATGTCTCACACGCACGCCCGACCGCCCCGGCCGGTCTCGTCGGAGCGGACCCCGCTCAAGGCGCGGAAGGTGTCGTTCTCCTGGGAGGACACGCCCCTGCACTGGGTGCCGGGAGACCCGTTCGCCGGCCACACGATCAACGTGCTGCACCTGCTGCTGCCCGCCGGTGAACGCTGGTTCGTCCACGTCTACCGGCAGGTGCTGCCCTACGTCAGGGACGAACGGCTGCGCGAGGACGTGATCGGGTTCATCGGGCAGGAGGCGATGCACTCGCAGGCCCACGACGAGGTCCTCCCCCACCTCAGGGAACTCGGGCTCGATCCCACGCCCTACACCGCACAGGTCGACTGGCTCTTCGAGAAGCTGCTCGGCGACCGCACCCTCCCCCCGGGCCGGGCCCGCGACTGGTGGCTGATGGAGCGGGTCGCGATCATCGCCGCGATCGAGCACTACACCGCCTTCCTCGGCGACTGGGTGCTGAACGCCGGGGAGCTGGACCGGCGCGGTGCCGACCCGGCCATGCTGGACCTGCTGCGCTGGCACGGCGCGGAGGAGGTCGAGCACCGCGCGGTCGCCTTCGAGCTGTTCATGCACGTCGACGGGGGCTACCGGCGGCGCGCGCGGAGCTGGGCCACCGCCTTCACCGCACTCGTCTTCCTGTGGCAGCGCGGGGCGCGCTTCTTCATGGAGAACGACCCGACCCTGCCGGCGGGCCGGGCGAGCTTCAAGGGCTTCTACCTGAGCGGACAGCAGGGCGTGCTGCCGGCGACCGGGGACATGCTCAAGTCCATCCCGCGCTACCTCAGCCGCTCCTACCACCCCTCCCAGGAAGGATCCACCGCGCAGGCCGTCGCCTATCTGGCCGGCTCCCCCGCCGCGAGAGCCGCGGCCACGGCCGAGGAGGGCGTGTGACGCCCCGGCTGCGGACCGTCGCGGCCGTCGCGGGTACGGCCCTGCTCGTCCGGCGCGCGCTGCGCCGCCGGATCGGGGCCTCGCCGCTGTGGCCGCTGCCCGCCCTGGCGGAGCCGGTCTCCGGCCGCCCGCGCTCCCGGGCCCTGCGGCTGGCGGTCACCGGACACGAGCGGATCGCCGACGGTGTCGTACAACTGCGCCTGGAGGGGCACGGGCTGCCGCGCTGGGAACCCGGCGCCCACCTCGAACTGGTGCTGCCGTCCGGGCTCGTCCGGCAGTACTCGCTGTGCGGCGATCCCGCGGACACCTCGTCGTACACCATCGCGGCGCGGCTGGCCGAGGACGGGCGGGGCGGCTCGCGCGAGGTCCACGAACGGCTGCGGGAGGGCATGACGGTCGAGGTGCGCGGGCCGCGCAACCGGTTCCCGCTCGCCCAGGCGCCCGGGTACGTCTTCGTCGCGGGCGGTATCGGGATCACGCCCCTCCTGCCGATGCTGCGGGCGGTCCGGGGCCGGGCCGACTGGCGGCTGTTGTACGGCGGGCGCACCCGGGCGTCGATGCCGTTCCTGGAGGAGATCGAGAGGCTGGACCCGGCGCGGGTCACCGTCGTGGCCGAGGACGTGGACGGGCGGCCGGACCTCGACACGCTGTTCGCCGGCCTGCCCGGGGGAACGGCGGTCCACTGCTGCGGGCCGGAGGGGCTGATGGCGGCGGTCGAGGAGCGACTGCCGGAAGGGGCCGCGCTGCACCTGGAGCGCTTCACTCCCCGCACCCCGGCCGCGGGTGACGGCGACAGCGCCTTCGAGGTCGAACTGCGCCGCAGCGCACGGACCATGACCGTGCCGGCCGGCTCCACACTGCTCGCCGCCGTACGGGCCGAACTGCCCGACACCCTCTACTCCTGTGAGCGGGGATTCTGCGGAACCTGCCAACAACGCGTCCTGGAGGGCGAGATCGACCACCGCGACGACCTGCTCACGGACACGGAGCGTGGCGACTCGATGCTGATCTGTGTGTCGCGGGCGCGCGGAGACCGCCTCGTGCTTGACATGTGAACGACCATGGTCGCTCCGGCCCGTTCCCGGCCGGATCCGATCGGTAAGGTGTTCGCATGACAATCGGGGTACGCCGCAGGATGGGTGTCGAGGAGCGGCGGCAGCAGCTGATCGGCGTCGCCCTCGAGCTGTTCAGCCGACGCTCGCCCGATGAGGTCTCCATCGACGAGATAGCCTCCGCTGCGGGCATCTCACGACCGTTGGTCTACCACTACTTCCCCGGCAAACTCAGCCTGTACGAGGCCGCGTTGCAGCGCGCCGCGGACGATCTCGCGAGTCGGTTCGTGGAACCGCCGGAGGGGCCGCTGGGCGCGCGGCTGCTGCGGGTCATGCGCCGGTTCTTCGACTTCGTGGACGACCACGGGCCCGGTTTCTCGGCGTTGATGCGCGGCGGCCCCGCGGTCGGCTCCTCGAAGACGAACGCGCTCGTCGACGCGGTGCGACAGGCCGCCTATGTCCAGATCCTGTCGCATCTGAAGGTCGAGAACCCGCCCGTCCGGCTGGAGCTGGTGATCCGCTCGTGGATCTCGCTGGTCGAGTCGACGGCACTGATCTGGCTGGACGGACGGCGGATTCCGCGCGGCGAGCTGGAGGTGCAGCTCGTGCACGACTTCGCGGCGCTGGCCGCGGTGAGCGCCGCCCGGGACGAGGAACTGGGCACGCTGTTGCGCGGAGCGCTCCGGGGCGAGCCGGGCGACGGGCCGTTCACCGACCTCGCCGTCCGGCTCATCGCGCTGGCCACGCCCCCGAAGGCGTAGGCGCCTCTTCCCGCCCCGCCCTACTCCTCGAACTTGCGGTACGACGGGTCGAGATCCCGGACCTCGGCGGAGACGTGCAGGGCGAGGCCGTCGACGGGCTCGACGTACGTGCGCAGCAACTCCAGCACCGACTCGGTGAGCCGGACCTTGGTCTCCTCGCTGCGGCCCGCCAGCAGGGCGAGCGTGACGTGCACGACGGCGTGTCCGTCCGCCTCCGCTCCCACCACGTTGTCCCCGGTCGGCCGGAACCGCGTCTTGCACGCCTCGATCCGTGCGGCGGCCGTCTCGACCACCACCGGGTGCAGCGCGAGCGCGAATCCGCGCCGGTCGAAGGACTCGTCGAGAGCGGCGGAGTAGTCGACGGTGATCTGCGGCATGAGCACTCCTGTTCTAGGGCGACGACGTCACCTTAGAGCCTGGCCTGCCCCGGCCTGAGCTGGAGCGCGAGCATCGCGACGTCGTCCTCCCGGTCCTGCCCGAAGCGGTCCAGGAGCATGTCGCACAGCGGGCGGACCCCCGGCGGGGCCTCGGCGACGGCCGCGCGCAGGCGTTCCATGGAGATCGCGAGGTCCGTGCCGCGGGTCTCGATCAGGCCGTCGGTGACCACGAGGAGCCGGTCCGAGGGCTCCAGGAACAGTTCGGTGGGCGTCGGCCGGTTCACCGCGAGGCCGAGGCCGAGCAGCGGCCCGTGCGCCTTGGCGTATTCGGCGCCGCCCGAACCGTGCACGATCAGCGGCGGGATGTGGCCCGCGTTGGCGATGCGTACCCGCCCGGTGTCCGGCTCGACCAGGAGCAGGCAGACGGTCGCGGTGACCTCGGGGTGGTAGCGCTGCAGCATCCGGTCGAGGCGCTCGGCGAGGACGGCCGGATCGCTGTCCTCGACGCAGTAGGCGCGCAGCGCGTGCCGGATCTCGACCATCACGGTGGCCGCCTCCAGCGAGTGCCCGACGACGTCGCCGACCGCGGCGAGGACGCCGTCGGCGGTGCGCAGCGCCGCGTAGAAGTCGCCGCCGATCTCGGCCTGCCGGGACGCGGGTTCGTAGCGCACCGCGATGTCGACACCGGGCAGGTCGGGCAGCTTGTCCGGCTCGGGCAGGAAGCTGCGCTGCAGGGTGAGGGCGACGTGGCGCTCGACCTGGTACATCAGCAGCGGCTCGGCGGCGAGCGCGGTGGCCTGGGCGAGCCGTGCCACCCCGGCCTCGTCGGCGGGGCTCTGGCGGCGCGAGTCGCGTACCGGCGTCGCCAGGCACACCGGCGCCTTGCCGCCCTGGGCCAGCACCAGCCGGGCGTCGTCCTGGACGCCGGGCCGGAAGAACCCGGCGGGCCACAGCGGCGAGTGGACGACGGTGCGGTGGACGACGGCCCTGTCCGCCCCGAGCCTGCCGATCAGCCGGGCCACGGCCTCGTGCGCGTCGCGGTCGGGCAGCGCGAGGGCGATCCGCTTCGGGGACCTGCCCCCGTACAGCTCGCCCTCCGGGCCGAGGACGAACACGACGGCCGGCAGGCCGGTGAGCCGGGCGGTGCCCTCGGCGGCCGCGTCGACGAGTTCGTCGAGGCTGCGTGCGGCCTGGACGGTGACGATCGTCTCGGACAGCAGCGTCAGCCGCCGTATCAGCGCCTGGTCGTCCGTCCGCAGCCGGGCCGCGCGCACCACGGCCCGTAGGACCGTCTGGATCTCCTCCGGCTCGGCCGGCAGCTTCAGACAGGCCTCGGCGCCGGAGTCCAGACTGCGGCGGCGGTCACCCGGGGCCGTGCCGGCGGCCGAGAGGTGCACCACGGGCAGCGCGCCCAGGACCTGATGCGTCTTGAGCCGGCGGCAGAGTTCGAAGCCGGTCATGTCCGGCAGATCCACCTGGACGAGGAGCACGTCCGGCAGGGCGCCCTCGCGCAGCCGGGTGCCGAGTTCGCGCAGCGCGTCCGCGGCGGTGGCGACGGGAACGGCCTCGTGACCGGCGCGGCGCAGCAGCGCGCTCATGGCGTGCCGGTCGTCCGCCACGTCGTCGACGACCAGCACGGTGGTCGACCCGTTCCTTCTGCTGTTGCCGTCCAACTGAAAGCCTCGGGCCTGCCGGTGGGGCGGACCGGGTGCCCGGTCCGCCCCACCAAGGTAATGCCCTTTTCAGGAGGTCAGGGAGAAGACGGCCACAGTCCGTCCCGGAACGGTGAAGGTTCCCGTCTCCTTCGTGTACGCGGCGGACTTGACGACGGGGTCGGTGCCCGTCCGTTGCACCGGGTGCAGTGCGTAGCGCGTCCCGGACAGGGAGCCGATCCGCTGTTCCTGGCGCTGGGGTGTCGCGTTGAGGACGACGACGAGGTCGCCGAGCTTCATCGTGATCACCCCGGGTGTCTCGTCCTTCCCGGACAGCGGGAAGGAGAGCTTCGACTGCACCTGGCCGGCCGTGGCGAGCGAGAAGACGCTCTCGGTGGTGCGGATTCTCAGCAGGTCCTGGTACGCGGCCGAGCTGCCCTCGATCTGTCCGCACCCGACCTTGACCGTGCTCAACAGGGGTTTGACGTAAGGCCACTTGGACTGGTTGTCGGCGGCCATCGGCAGTCCGCGCCCGAATCCGTTGCCGTCCCGGCAGTCCCAGTGGAGGGCGTTGAACCAGTCGCCGCTGTCGAACGAGTTGCGGTCGAGGGACTTGGAGCGCAGCAGGTCGGAGCCGGCCTGGGAGAGGGACGGGCCCTGCGAGAGGGTGGCCGTCGCCATGGCGAGCACCTGCATGCGCGCCCGGTCGTCCGCGCTCGTGGTGGCCGGCAGCTTGTAGGTGAGGGCGTCGTACAGGGACTCGTTGTCGTGCGCGTCGGCGTAGGCCAGCGCGTCGCCCGGCGCGTCGGCGTATCCGGCCGGCCGGCCGTTGTAGTCGATCCCGGAGCCCGTGACCTCCTCGCCCGCGGAGTCGGTGAAGCGGTACGCGGCCAGGTCGCCGGTCAGGCCGACCTTGATGAGGTCCTGGTAGTGCAGCAGGCGGGCCTTCTGCTCGGCCGGTGTGCCGTTGGCGGACGAGGAGTTGGGGTCGGTGAACAGACCCGACGCGAAGCCCTGGACGCCGGGGTCCTCGTCGAAGGGGCTGCCGCCGCGGACGGCGTCGCGGGCCCGGTCGGAGAAGGTCGCGATGCCGGTTCCGGCCATGTTCTCCTGGGTGGCCTGGACGAAGCGGGCGTCGTCGGCGACCTCACCGAAGTTCCAGCCCTCCCCGTACAGGATGATCTTCTTGCCGTCGACGCCGTCCTTCGCCGTGGTGAGCGCGTCGAGGGCCTTCCTGACCGCCAGGATGTTGGCCTTGGGGTGGTGTCCCATGAGGTCGAAGCGGAAGCCGTCGACCTTGTACTCCTTGGCCCAGGTGACGATCGAGTCCACCACCAGCTTGCCCATCATGGCGTTCTCGGTCGCCGTGTTGGCGCAGCAGGTGGAGTTGGCGACGGATCCGTCGGCGAGCAGCCGCTGGTAGTAGCCGGGGACGATCCGGTCGAGGACGCTGGTGTCGGCCTGGCCGCTCGCGGCGGTGTGGTTGTAGACGACGTCCATGACGACTCTGAGGCCGTCCTCGTTCAGCGACTTGACCATGTTCCGGAACTCGACCGTGCGGCCGGTGCCGTCGGGGTCGGTGGCGTAGGACCCCTCGGGGACCGTGTAGTGGTACGGGTCGTAGCCCCAGTTGTAGGCGTCCTTCGCGGCGGTCTTCGCGACGCACTCCTGCTGCTTCTCGGAGTCGGCCGGGTAGGAGGCGAGGTCGCAGTCGGTGCTCGCCCGGTCCGCCTTCTTCTCGGGAACGGTCGCGAGGTCGAAGGCGGGCAGCAGGTGCACGTACGAGGTGCCGGACGCGGCCAGTTTCCGCAGGTGCTTCGAGCCGTCGCTGTTCTTGTCGGTGAAGGCGAGGTAGGTGCCCTTGTCCTTCGCGGGGACGGTCCTGTCCTCCACCGAGAAGTCGCGGATGTGCAGTTCCTGGATCTGCGCGTCCCTCAGCGGCACGGCCTTCGGCTTCTTCAGCGAGGACCAGCCGGGCGGGGCGAGGGACCTGGCGTCCAGGTCGACGACCAGGCTGCGCTCGGAATCGGTGGTCAGGGCGACCGAGTACGGGTCGGTGACCTCGTTGGTGACGATCTTGCGGACGGTGGGCGCCCACACCTTCACGACGTAGCGGTAGGGCTTGCCCGTCCAGGACCGCTTGCCCGTGACGGACCAGACGCCGGTGGTGTCGTGCCGTCGCATCGCGACGGTGGTGCCGTCGAGGTCGAGGCTCACCGACTGCGCGGTCGGAGCCCACACCGACAGGGTGGGGACACCGTCGTGGAAGACCGGTCCGAGCCGCGCCTTCCTCGCGTCGTACAGGTCGTCCAGCACGCCGGCGGTCTGCACGCCGGTCGCCGCCAGCACGGCGCCGTTCGCCGCGCGTTGCGAGGCGACGAGCTGGCCGCCGAGCGACGCGCGGACCCGGTCGCGGTCACGGGGGTCGACCGACCAGGCGGTGTACGTCTTCAGGTGCGGGAACGCCGCCTTCTGGGCGTCGGTCAGGGTGGTCCTCCCCAGCCGCAGCCAGCGCTCGTCGTCGCTGGTCAGCGTCCCGTCCTTGACGGCGATGGAGCCGTCGCGGGAGGACAGGAGCTGGGTGGACACGGCGGCGTCGGAACCGTTCCAGGCGACCGTGTCCCGGTCGATCCAGACCGCCTTGGAGGTGGTGAGGTCGAGTGCGGCCGCGCTGCCGGCGGGCTGCGGGAGCAGGTACTTCTCCTGGCCGTTCAGCAGCCACACCTCATGGCCGTTCGCGGTGAGGTCGAGGGACTGGTCGGTGGGCAGGTCCTTCTCGTCGCCCTTGTGGAGGATGTAGCTGAGGCTGGTCGCGCCCTCGGCGAGGGGCACCTCGTAGACGGCTCCGTAGGCGTCGGTGCGCACCGGCTCCAGGGGCTTCGTCCAGTCCGTGGGTGTCGCGGCCCCGGTCCAGGTGTGCAGGCCCCAGCCGGTGTAGTCGCCGTCGGCGCGGTGGTAGTGCAGCACCGCCTTGGACTTGTCCTGCGCGGGGTGGTCGGGCCGCTCGGTGAGGACCGGCTCCTTGCCCTGTTCGAGCCAGACCTCGCCGGTCTTGGTGACGTCGATCGTGCGGTCGGTGGCGACGTCCTTGGTGCCGTCCTTGTCGATGACGAGGAAGCCGACGCTGGAGGCGCCCGGCTTCAGCTTGACGTAGGCGAAGGCCCCGTAGGCGTCCCGGCCGACGAAGTCGTGGCCCGCCGGCCAGGTCGTCGCCTCGCCGTCGGCGAGGTCGCCCCAGGCGTAGAGCCGCCAGTCGGTGTAGTCGCCGTCGGTGCGCTTGTAGTGGACGACCGCGTAGTCGCGCGAGGAGGCGGTGGGGACTTCGGGGGCGGGCGGGGTCCCGGTGGTGGTCGTCGCCGTCGCACTGGCGGTCCGCCCGGCCGAGTCGACGACCACCGCCTTGTAGCGCAGGGCGGTCCCGGCGGGTACGTCCTCGCCGATGACCTGGGTGACCTTGTACGGGGCGTGGTCGGCGGAGCCGAGGGTCCGCCACTTTCCGGCTCCGGTCCGGGCGGCGAAGACGACGCGGTCGAGCTGACCGCCGGTGACGTCGGCGCTGAGCTCGACGGTGCCGGTCGCGCCCGCGTCCGGTGCCTTGAGGGTGAGCGAGGGCTTCGCGGCGGGGGCGCCGAGCGGACGGGCCGCCTTGAGGACGACGGCGGAGCCGGCCGGGACGGTGACGGTGACGTTCCTGCCGGCGTCGCTGGTCAGCCGGGACGAGGTCCCGTAGATCCCCTGGAAGGTCATGCCGGCCGAGCCGGTCGCGAAGGTCGCCGTCTTCGCCTCGCCCGCGTTGTTGAGGGCGACGAGGTACTCGGTCCTGTCGCCTCCGGTGCGGGAGAAGGCGTAGACGCCCGCCCCGTCGGCCGCGTACCGCTCGGTCTGCACACCGTCCGCGAGCGCCGGATTGTCCTTGCGGAGCTTGGAGAGAGCGGCGATGTCCTGGTAGAGCGGCGCGCTCGTGTCGTAGGCGTCGCTCGCGTGCGTGCGATCGGTGCCGAGCTCGTCGTCGTCGAGGTAGTCGGCCACCTTGGAGGCGAACATCGTCTGACGGGCGTCCTTGTCACCGCCGGCGCCGGTGAATCCCTGTTCGTCGCCGTAGTAGACGACGGGGTTGCCGCGGCTGAGGAACATCAGCTCGTTGGCGAGCCGGTCCTTCTTCACCAGCTCCGCGTCCGTGCCCTTCGGGTCGTCCTGCCTCAGGAAGGATCCGATGCGGCCCATGTCGTGGTTGCCGAGGAAGGTGACCTGCTCGTACGCGTTGGCCTTGTCGGTCGTGTACTTGTAGTCGTCCCCGAACACGGACGCCAGCTTCTTCGCGCTGCCGCCCTGGGAGGCGTAGGAGCGCGCCGCGTCCTGGAAGGGGAAGTCGAGGGTGGCGTCGAGCCGGCCCTGGGTGACGTACGGCGAGGTGACCGAGGTGTCGGCGGAGTAGACCTCGCCGAACATGAAGAAGTTCTTCCGGCCGCGCTCGGCCGCGTAGTGGTCCAGGGCGGTGGCCCACTGCGTCCAGAACGGCATGTCCACGTGCTTCACGGTGTCGATCCGGAAGCCGTCGACGCCGAAGTCCCTGACCCACCGCTCGTAGATCTTCTCCATGCCGCTGACGACCTCGGGACGCTCGGTCCACAGATCGTCCAGGCCGGAGAAGTCGCCGTAGGTGGTGGACTCGCCCGCGTAGGTGGAGTCACCCCGGTTGTGGTACATCGCCGGGTCGTTGAGCCAGGACGGGACCTTGGCGTTCTTCTTCGCGGCGGGCACGGTCGGCGTGCGGGGGAAGGAGCCGGCGTCCACGGAGGGGAACTTCCGTGTCCCGTCGGCGTAGTCCTCGTCGTCGAACGGCTTCCCGTCCTCGGTCAGGTACGGGAAGGCGCCCTTGGAGAGATAGCCGTAGGACTTCTCCGCGTAGTCGACGACATCGGCCGTGTGGTTGGTGATGACGTCGAAGAAGACCTTCATGCCCTTGGCGTGGGCCTTGGAGATGAGGGTCTCCAGGTCCTTGTTGGTGCCGAAGTGCGGGTCGACGCGGGTGAAGTCGGTGATCCAGTAACCGTGGTAGCCGGCCGAGGCGTCCGTGCCGGTGCCCTGCACGGGCTGGTTCCTGAAGATGGGCGCCATCCAGATGGCGGTGGTGCCGAGCCCCTTGATGTAGTCGAGCTTCCGGGTCAGGCCCTTGAGGTCGCCGCCCTGGTAGAAGCCCTTGTCCGTGGGGTCGTAGCCGGTGGAGAGGCGGGAACCGGTCAGGCCGCCGCGGTCGTTGGCCGTGTCGCCGTCGGCGAAGCGGTCCGGCATCACGAAGTAGAACTGCTCACGGGTGTCGTCGTGCCGGGCCGGCGCGGCGGCGAGCCGGGCGTCCGACGGCGGCGCGGGCGGGGTCTCGGCCCGCGCCGCGAGGGGTTGCGCGAGCGATACGGCGAGCGCGGCGGCGAGGACCGCCGCACGCAGCCTGGAACGGCCGGGGCGGTGCGCCGGCCCTCTCGGTATCAGGTTCACCGGTGTGAACTCCTAGCGATTACGGCGCATATGGGTCCGACCCCGCGCTGCGTTCCGGCTCCGGTGCCGAACGCCCGCGTGACCGTATCGCTCACGCAAGGTTTACAGCAAGAGTCTTGCAAGATGCAGAAAGTCTTTTCAGCAGCTGGACTTGCCCGCATAGAGGGCGAGTGCCGTGTTGGCGCCCAGCGTCGCCGTGAACTGCCCCGAACCGTTCACCGTGACCTGCGTGTTGTTCTGCACGTTGCAGTAGGTGCCTGCCGCGAGGGACGTCGTGTACGTCCGGCTCAGCGAGGAGGTCTCGTGGTTGATGGCGACGAAGCCCTTGCTGCCGCGGCCGAAGGCGATGGCGTCGTTGCCGTCGTCCCACCAGTTGCTCAGCGCCTGCCCGCGGGTGGCGTTGCGGAAGGCCACCATCGACTTGATCTCGGGCCAGGCGTGCTGGCACTTCCAGCCGTCCTGCCAGCAGGCGTTGACGGTACCGCCGTTGGGCGGTCCCGCGTCCGCGTCGGACCACTCGTAGCCGGAGTTGATGTCCGGGGCGCCGTACGGGTAGGCCAGCATGAAGACGTTGGCGAGCGTGTAGTTCGCCCCGTCCTTGTAGTTCAGGGTCGAGCCGTTGCGCTCGGTGTCGTGGTTGTCGACGAAGACGGCCGCGACGGAGCTGCTCATATAGCCCCAGCCCTCCCCGTAGTTCTTCAGATAGGCGAGGTTCTCGTTGTTGAAGACCCGCTTGAGGTCGTACGCGTACCGGAACTCCTGGACGTCCCCGTTGCCCGTGTACTCGGTGGGCTGGACCGCTTCGCCGGAGCCGTAGATGACCTCCTGCTTCCAGTACACGGACGGGTTGGTCAGCCGGGACTTGATGTTGGCGAGGTCGGCCGCCGGAATGTGCTTGGCCGCGTCGATGCGGAAGCCGTCGACGCCGTAGCCGAGCAGGGTGTTCAGGTAGCCTGCGATGGTCACACGGACGTACTCCTCACCGGTGTCCAGGTCGGCGAGACCGACGAGTTCGCAGTTCTGGACGTTGGCGCGGTTGGTGTAGTCGCTGATCGCCGCCGTGCAGTCGTCCATGTCGTACGAGGAGTACAGGCCCGGGTAGTTGTACTTCGTGTACGAGGACCCGCCGGTTCCGGTGCCGGAACCGGCCGACATGTGGTTGATCACCGTGTCCGTCACGACCTTCACCCCGGCCGCGTGGCAGGTGCTGACCATGTTCCTGAAGGCGGTGGCGTCACCGAGCCGGCCGGCGATCCGGTAGCTCACGGGCTGATACGAGGTCCACCACTGCGAGCCCTGGATGTGCTCGGCGGGCGGGGACACCTGGACGTAGCCGTATCCGGCCGGGCCCAGCGTGTTGGTGCACTCCTTGGCGACGGAGTCGAATTTCCACTCGAAGAGGACGGCGGTGACGTCCTTGGTGCCGGGCGGGGAGGCCTGGGCGGTGCCGGTGGGCAGGACCACCGAGGCCGCCATGCCCGCGGCGAGCGCGAGCGCGGTGGCGAGAGCTCTCTTGGCCATGTCATCTCCTGCACGTCGTTGTGCGGTGGGGGTGTGCGGGTGCGGGTGACCGGGGCTCCGGGGTGCAAGTGGGGGGCCCTGGAGGGAAGTTGCCCAGTGAATCATTCGGGCGTGTGCCGGAACGTATCTCTTGCCGCCAAGTTTCAGCAAGATGTCGTAAGGGATTTCAGCGCGTAAAAAAGTGGTGCCCCGGTCCAGGAGGACCGGGGCACCACTCAGCCGTCGTGGCGGGAGGGTCAGGCTGCCCACCACACGGTCGTGTCGGCCGGCAGTTTCGCCTCGCCGTCCCGCGACAGGGTCACCTCGCCGCTCGCGACGAGCACCCTGCCGTACGCCGGGACGGTCACGGACCCGCTCCCGGTGTTCGCCGTGCAGACGAACGCGCCCCGGCGGAAGGCGAGCACACCGTCCGGCGCGTCCAGCCAGCCGACGGTGTCGCCCGCCCCGAGGTCGGACCGCTCGCGCCGCACGGCGAGCGCGTCGCGGTACAGCTCCAGTGTGGAGCCGCCCACGCCGGTCTGCGCCTCGATGCTGAGCTCCGCCCACTCGGCGGGCTGCGGCAGCCAGCTGCCGCCGCTGCCGAAGCCGTACGAGGAACCCGTCCGGGTCCACGGGATCGGCACCCGGCAGCCGTCGCGGAAGCCGTCCTGGCCGGCGCCCCGGAAGTAGGCGGGGTCCTGGCGCACCTCGTCGGGCAGGTCGACGACGTCGGGCAGGCCGAGCTCCTCGCCCTGGTAGAGGTAGGCGGAGCCGGGCAGTGCCAGCATCAGCAGGGTCGCCGCGCGGGCCCGGCGCAGCCCGAGCTCCCGGTCGCCCGGGGTGCGGATCTGGGTGCCGAGACCGGCCTCGTTGGCGAACCGGGTGGCGTGCCGGGTCACGTCGTGGTTCGACAGCACCCAGGTGGAGGGGGCGCCGACCGGGCGCATCGCGTCAAGGGTGCGGTCGATCACGGAGCGCAGCTCGGCCGCGTCCCAGTGGGTGCCCAGGTACTGGAAGTTGAAGGCCTGGTGCAGCTCGTCTGGGCGGACGTAGTTCGCGGTGCGCTCGATCGTCGGGGTCCACGCCTCCGCGACGAAGATGCGCTCGCCCGAGTACTCGTCGAGGATCGTGCGCCACTGCCGGTAGACCTCGTGCACACCGTCCTGGTCGAAGAACGGCATGACATCGTTGCCCAGCAGCTTCAGCTGGTCGTGGTCGCCGAGGTCCGGCAGCCCCTCCGCCTTGACCAGGCCGTGCGCGACGTCGATACGGAAGCCGTCGACGCCCATGTCGAGCCAGAACCGCAGGATCGAGCGGAACTCGTCGCCCACGGCCGGGTGTTCCCAGTTGAAGTCCGGCTGCTCGGGCGCGAAGAGGTGCAGGTACCACTCGCCGGGGGTGCCGTCCGGCTCGGTGACCCGGGTCCAGGCGGGCCCGCCGAAGATGGACTCCCAGTCGTTGGGCGGCAGTTCGCCGTCCGTGCCCTTGCCGGGACGGAAGTGGTAGCGGTCGCGCAGATCGGAGCCGGGGCCCTCCCGCAGGGCGCGCTTGAACCACTCGTGCTGGTCGGAGGAGTGGTTGGGAACGAGGTCGACGATGATCCGCAGGCCGAGGCCGTGGGCGTCACGGATGAGGGCGTCGGCGTCCAGGAGGCTGCCGAACATGGGGTCGACGGCCCGGTAGTCCGCCACGTCGTAGCCGGCGTCGGCCTGCGGCGAGGCGTAGAACGGGCTGAGCCACACGGCGTCCACACCGAGGTCGCGCAGGTAGGGCAGTCGGGAACGTACGCCCTCCAGGTCGCCCATGCCGTCGCCGTTGCTGTCGGCGAAGCTGCGCGGATAGACCTGGTAGATCACCGCGTCGCGCCACCAGTCGCGACGGGTGGCGACGGTGGCGAGGGCGGAGTTCGGGGCCTGGTCGGCGGAGTGCTGGCTCATGGCGTCCTTGATGCGGTGGGGGTCCCCCCGCTCGGGCGAAGCCGAGAGTGGGAGAGGAGTTCGAGGTGGGATCTCCCCCTCCGTCCGGGCGTGGCCCGGGGCTCGGGGAGGGAGGTGCGTCGTCGGGGTGGCGGAACGAGGCGGCCGCGGTGCCGGCGGGGTCGGATGGACACCGCGGCCGCCACCCGCGCGCGACGAGCGCGCGGGAGTCTGGGGCTTCCCGGGCGGGTCAGCCCTTCGTTCCGCCGGCGGTGAGACCGGTGACGAGGTTCTTCTGCACGAGGTAGAAGAACGCCGAGACGGGTATCGCGATGAGCACCGCCGTGGCGGCCATCAGGTTGCGCTGCGCGTCGTGCTCGCTGACGAAGCTCTGCAGGCCGACCGCGAAGGTGTACTTCGAGTCGTCGAGCATGAACGTGGAGGCGAACGCGACCTCACCGAAGGCGGTGATGAAGTTGTAGAAGGCGGCGACCGCCAGGCCCGGCTTGGCGAGCGGCAGGATCAGCCGGAAGAAGGTGCCGAAGGGGCTCAGTCCGTCGACGCGTCCGGCCTCGTCGATCTCGAACGGGATGGTGTCGAAGTAGCCCTTGAGCAGCCAGGCGCTGTAGGGCACCGCCGTCGAGCAGTAGACGATGATCAGGCCGAGGTAGGAGTCGATGAGCTGCAGGTCCGAGAGGATCTGGTACATCGGCACGATCAGTACGGCGATCGGGAACATCTGGGTGACCAGCAGGACCCACATGAACTTCTTGTAGCCGGGGAAGCGCATGCGCGAGACCGCGTAGCCGGTGGTGGCCGCGATCATCACACCGATGACCGTGGTGCCCAGCGACACGATGAGCGAGCTCTTCATCCACTCGAAGAAGTTCGTCTGCTGGAGCACGAAGGAGTAGTTGCTGAACGTCATCGTGTGCCAGATGCGTCCGGGGTGCAGATAGTCGTCCTTGTCCGGGCCGAGGGACAGGAACACCAGCCAGGCGATCGGGAACAGCGCGATCAGGCTCGCGACGGTCAGGATGCCGTGCGAGGTGAGCGAGCCGAGGAGGCTGCGCTCCCCGCGTCGGCGGGGCCGGACGGACGGTTCGCCGGGCGCGGGGACCTGCTCGGCCGGAGACGTCCGAAGGGTGGTGGTACTCATGGAGACTCCCGCCTCAGATCGCGAGCTGCTGGTCATTGCGGTTCAGCCAGCGGCGGTAGAAGGAGGTGAAGACGACGAGGATGGCCAGCAGCAGCATGCCGTAGGCCGCCGACTGCGCGAAGTCGCGCGGCTGCTGTCCGAAGCCGAGGTAGTAGGCCCAGGTGACGAGGATCTGCGCGTCCGGGGCGGTGCTGCCGAACAGCAGGAAGATCACGGCGAACTGGTTGAACGTCCAGATGATGCCGAGCAGCACGACGGTGGAGCTGACCGATCTGAGGCCCGGCAGGGTGACGTAGCGGAACTGCTGCCACGCGCTCGCGCCGTCCATCTCCGCGGCCTCGTACAGCGTGCCGTCGATGGACTGCAGGCCCCCGAGGAGCGAGACCATCATGAAGGGCACACCGCACCAGGTGTTGACCATGATCGCGGCGAACCGCTGCCAGAAGGTGTCCTCCAGCCAGGCCGGAGCCGGCAGGTGCACCGCGTGGAGCATGGAGTCGATGATGCCGCCGTCGGCGAGCATGAAGCGCCAGCCGAACACGGTGACGAAGGTCGGCACGGCCCACGGCAGCACCAGGATCAGCCGGTAGAACGTACGGCCGCGCAGCTTCTGGTTGAGCAGCAGGGCGAGGCCGAGCCCGATGCAGTAGTGGAGGGCGACACAGAGCGCCGTCCACACGATGGTCCAGATGAAGTGCGACCAGAAGCGGTCGTACGACGTCGGGCCCCACAGGATGTCCTTGTAGTTGTCGAGGCCGATGAACTTGTAGGTGGCGTCGATGTGGTTGACGCCGATCGTGCGGGCGGAGTTGAGGCTGTTGGCGTCGGTAAACGTCAGGTAGAGGCCCCGCACCAGCGGATACAGCACCAGTCCGCCGAGCACGACGACCACCGGGGCGATCATCGCGTACGCGTACCAGTACTTCTGGTACCCGCGCTTGAGACGCTGGAACGGACCGGGGCGTGACCCGCGGTCACCGACACGCTTTCCGGTCGCTCGGTCGATGACGACTGTCATGGTTCGACACCTTCTGGAAGATCAGGGTGGGGGCCGTGCGCACGCCGGTGGCCGTCGGATCCCCTCCCCTCCCCCAGGGTCCGGGAGGGGATCCGACGGCCACACGGACTCACTTGCTGAAGTCCGGGACCAGCTTGGCGATCGCCAGTTCGACGTTGCTCAGGCCCTTGTCCAGGGGCTCCTTGCCACCCGCGATCTTCGGCAGCTCGGTGTCGAGCGGGCCCCACAGCGAGCTGTACTCGGGCAGCGCCGGCCGCGGCTGGGCGGCGGCGAGCACCGTCTGGTACCCGGCGATGCCCGGGTCGGCCTTGACGGCGCTGGTGTAGGCGTCGTCACGGGTCGGCAGCGTGGAGTTCTTGAGCGCGATCGTGGCCTGCGAGGCGGCCGAGGTCATGAACTTCACGAACTTCAGCGACGCCGTCTGGTGGGCCTTGTCGGACCCGGCGTAGACCGAGAGGTTGTGGCCGCCGGTCGGGGCGCCCGCCTTGCCGGTGGAACCGGCCGGGACGGTGGCGATACCGAGGTTGGTCTTGTCCGTGAAGGCCGAGCCCTTGTAGAAGTTGGTGATCTCCCAGGGCCCCTGGACGATCGAGGCGACCTTGCCGTTGACGAACGCGTCCTGGATGTGGGCGTAGGCGTCGGCGGTGGTGTCGGCCTTGTGCAGTCCCTTGCCGGAGAACAGGCCCTGCCAGGTCCCGTACGCCTTCTGCGCGGCGACCGAGTTCACGGTGATCTTCTTCGCGGAGGCGTCGACGGTGTCGGTGCCCTCGCCGTAGAGGAACGACTGCGCGTAGTACGCCTGCGTCGAGCCCCAGTAGCCGTCGACGCCCGTCTTCTGCTTGATCGTGGCGGCGGCCTTCTTCAGGTCGTCCCAGGTCTTGGGGGCCTCGGTGATGCCGGCCTTCTTGTACAGCGCCTTGTTGTAGACGAGCGCGAGGGTGTCGGTCACCAGCGGGACACCGTACGTCTTGCCGTCGAACTTGGCCTGCTCGATCAGGCTGGGCTGGAACTTGGCCTGCTCCGCGAGGGCTTCGGTGCCGTCCAGCGGCAGGAAGAAGCCCTTCTTCGCGAACGCCGGGGTCCAGCCGACCTCCGAGCGCAGGATGTCCGGGGCGCCCTTGGAGCCGGCGGCCGTGTCGAACTTGTTCTGCGCCTGGTCGAAGGGGACGTTGACGTACTTGACCTTGATGTCCGGGTTGGCCTTCTCGAACTGCTGGGCCAGTGCCTTGTACGTCGGCGCCTCATTGGTGGCGTTGGAGGTGTCCCACCAGGTGATGGTGGTGGGGCCGTCCGACTTGTCGCTGCCGCTGTCACTGCCGCCGCAGGCCGTCGCCGCGAGGGCGAGGGACGCCACCAGCGCGGTGGCCGCTATGCCACGCCGCATGAGATCTCCTTGAGGGTGAAAGCCCGAGTGGGTGGGGAAGCAGTCCCGCCCGCTCCCCTTGCCGACTTGCCGACTGCGCCGTTGCGTCCGCCGGGCGACGTGAACGTAACAGCGTTGTAAGCGGCGCGAAAGACCTTGCAGCAAAAAAGTGCAAGGACTGCCGAGAGTTACTCGCCCGTGACCCGGTGGCGAGGGTACGGAAACCCTTGTCCGAGGCCGATCAGCGGGCATCGGACCCCCTGTGCAAGACTCTGCAAGCTCTTGCCATACCCACGCGGTACGGGGGATCATCGGGCCGTCAGCGCTTGCAGGAGCCACCCCTTCCCGCGGCGCACACCCGGGACGCCGAGCCGACCAGAACACGAGGGAGCGCGATGACGCAGCAGCCCGGAGCGGGCCGATCAACCGCCCGCACACGGCGTCTGGTTGGTGGGCAGGGCGAGAACCGGCAGGTACAGTCCCATCCCGTGACCACACGGCTTGCCGACATCGCAGCCCAGGCGGGGGTCAGTGAGGCGACTGTCAGCCGCGTCCTGAACGGGAAGCCCGGTGTCGCCGCGACCACCCGCCAGTCCGTCCTGGCCGCGCTCGACGTGCTCGGCTACGAGCGCCCGGTCCGGCTGCGGCAGCGCAGCGAGGGCCTGGTGGGCCTGATCACCCCCGAGCTGGAGAACCCGATATTCCCCGCGCTGGCGCAGGTCATCGGGCAGGCGCTGACCCGCCAGGGGTACACCCCGGTCCTCGCGACCCAGACGCCGGGCGGCTCGACCGAGGACGAGCTGACGGAGATGCTGGTGGACCGGGGAGTCGCCGGCATCATCTTCGTCTCCGGACTGCACGCGGACACCTCGGCGGACATGCAGCGCTACGAGCAGCTGCGCGCCCAGGGGGTCCCCTTCGTCCTGGTCGACGGGTTCTCGCCGAAGGTGCAGGCGCCGTTCATCTCGCCCGACGACCGCGCGGCGATGGAACTGGCGGTCACCCACCTCGTCTCACTGGGGCACACCAACATCGGACTCGCCCTGGGGCCGAAGCGGTTCGTGCCCGTGCAGCGCAAGATCGAGGGCTTCGTGCGCACGATGCAGGAACAGCTGGGGCTCGCTCCCGCCGACGTCGAGGAGCGACTGGTCCAGCACTCGCTGTACACCCTGGAGGGCGGGCAGGCCGCGGCCGCCGCGCTCATCGAACGGGACTGTACGGCGGTCGTCTGCGCCAGCGACATGATGGCCCTCGGGGCGATACGGGCGGCGCGCGGGCGCGGTCTGGACGTACCGAAGGACATATCCGTCGTGGGCTTCGACGACTCGCCGCTGATCGCCTTCACCGACCCGCCGCTGACGACGATCCGCAAGCCGGTGCCGGCCATGGGGCAGGCGGCGGTGCGGACGCTGCTGGAGGAGATCGGGGGGACTCCCGCACCGCACAGTGAGTTCGTGTTCATGCCGGAACTGGTGGTGCGCGGTTCGACCGCTTCGGCCCCTGGGGACCGGAATCGTCCCTAGGGACGATTGCCCACGCCACTCGTAGCGGTCCGCCCGGTGTAGAACGTGCGGCCAGGACCCGACCAGGGGATGATCGGTCGCGGAACTCTTTTCTGGCAGACTTTGTGCCTATGGGTGAGACGACCGTGACGACACTGGAAGGCCAGGACCGGGCCGCTCCACGCCCCGTCGCACAGGACCGTGCGGGTAGGGGCTTCCTGCGCCGTCTGCGGACTCCGCGTCGCCCCCGCTTCTGGTTCGAGATCCTGCTCATCGCGGCGAGTTACTGGACGTACTCGCTGATCCGCAACGCCGTGCCCGAACAGCGGGGCAAGGCTCTGCGCAACGCGGACTGGATCTGGCGCATGGAGCACGACCTCGGGATCGCGGTCGAGCAGTCGGTCAACCATGCCGTCAACTCGGCGACATGGCTGATCATCGGGATGAACTACTACTACGCGACGCTGCACTTCGTGGTGACGCTGGCCGTCCTGGTCTGGCTCTATCACAGTCATCCGGGCCGCTACGCGGCGGCGCGGCTGGCCCTGTTCGCCACGACGGCGGTGGCCCTGGTCGGCTACTACTTCTTCCCGCTCGCCCCGCCCCGCCTGATGAACGGCGGCCACTTCGTGGACACGGTCGTCGTCCACCACACCTGGGGTTCGATGGCCTCCGGCGACCTCAAGCACATGTCGAACCAGTACGCCGCGATGCCGTCGATGCACATCGGCTGGTCGCTCTGGTGCGGCCTGACGATCTTCGCCCTGGCCTCGGCACCGTGGGCCCGCATCCTGGGCCTCCTCTACCCGGCGGCCACCCTGCTGGTGATCGTCTCCACCGCCAACCACTTCTGGCTCGACGCGGTGGGCGGCCTGCTCTGCCTGGCCTTCGGCTACACGGTGACCCGCCTCTGGTACGGCGCCCTGCCGTACGAGCTGCCCCGCTGGGTCCCCGGGACGCGCGGCGCCCCCTTGCTCCCCCTGAAGGCCTGAGCTCCCCGACCGGGACCCTGCCCCCAGATCCGGTGGCCGCTCGATCGGCGGCACGATTCGCCCTCATCCCCCGGAACCCGCCCGGAAGGCCCTGCCGCACCCGACGACGCACGGGAGGGGCCGTGCCGGTACGTCGCAAGCCCGTCGCTCACGGCCGGATCGAGCAGCCGCTCCCCAACCGGCCCACGCCTGATCCAGCGGCGACGGGCTCGACGTACCGGCACGGCCCCGCCCCACCACACCCACCCCTGCGGCCACGAACCCGCACCCGCACCACCGTCACGCCCCGTAGAACAACTCGTCCACCACGGCCCGAGCCCGCCGAGTGGTCCGCCGATAGTCGTCGAGCATGTCGCCCACGTGACCGGGCCCGTACCCCAGGTACCGCCCCACGGCAGCCAGCTCGCGCCCGTCGGACGGAAACGTGTCCCCGGCCCGCCCCCGCACCAGCATCACCGCGTTGCGCACCCGCGTAGCCAGCACCCACGCCTCGTCGAGGATCGCCGCGTCCTCCCCCGACACCAGCCCCGCCGCACACGCGGCCGCCAGCGCCTCCCGCGTCCGCGTGGTCCGCAGCCCGGGTTCGTCCCACCCGTGCCGCAGCTGGAACAACTGCACCGTCCACTCCACGTCGGACAGCCCACCCCGCCCCAGCTTGGTGTGCAGCGTCGGATCCGCCCCGCGAGGCATCCGCTCCGACTCCATCCGGGCCTTCAGCCGCCGTATCTCCCGTACGGCGTCCTCGCCCAGCCCCTCCGCCGGATACCGCAGCGGATCGACGAGCTCGATGAACCGCCGCCCCAGGTCCTCGTCCCCGGCCACGAACTCGGCCCGCAGCAGCGCCTGCGACTCCCACACCAGCGACCACCGTCGGTAGTACGCCTCGTACGACTTCAGCGACCGCACGAGCGGCCCGGACTTCCCCTCGGGCCGCAGATCGGCGTCGATCAGCAGCGGCGGATCCGCACTGGACACCTGGAGCAGCCGCCGCATCTCGGACACCACGGCGTTGGCGGCCCGGGACGCCTCGTGCTCGTCCACGCCCTCCCGGGGCTCATGTACGAACAGGACGTCCGCGTCGGACCCGTAGCCGAGCTCGTGCCCCCCGAACCGTCCCATCGCGATCACCGCGAACCGGGTGGGCAGGGTGTCCCCCCATCCGTCCCGCACCACGGCCCGCAGTGTCCCCGCGAGCGTCGCCGCGGTCAGGTCGGAGACCGCTCCGCCGACCTGGTCCACGAGGGCGCCCTGGTCGGCGACGACGGGCGTCTCCTCGGTGCCGTAGGACGCGACGATGTCGGCCGCGGCGGTGCGGAAGAGCTCCCGCCGCCGCACCCCGCGCGCGGCGGTGACCGCCTGTTCACCACCGGCGGCCCGCCCGACCGCCGCGAGCACCTCTTGTTCCAGATGTGCGCGGGCGCGCGGCTCCAGCCCCCCGCCGTCGCCGTCGCCGAGCAGTGCGACCGCCTCCGGGGCACGCATCAGCAGGTCGGGGGCGAGCCGCCCCGCGGACAGCACGCGTGCGAGGTTCTCGGCCGCCGCGCCTTCGTCCCTCAACAGGCGGAGGTACCAAGGGGTCTTGCCCAGCGCGTCCGACACCTTGCGGAAGTTCAGCAGGCCCGCGTCGGGTTCGGCGGAGTCCGCGAACCATCCCAACAGGACGGGCAGCAGGGTCCGTTGGATGGCCGCCTTGCGTGAGACGCCGGAGGCCAGCGCCTCCAGGTGCCGCAGCGCGGCGCCCGGGTCGGCGTATCCGAGCGCGACGAGCCGCTCCCGGGCCGCGTCCGCGCTCAGCCGGGCCTCGCCGGTGGCGAGTTGGGCGACGGCGTCGAGCAGCGGCCGGTAGAAGAGCTTCTCGTGCAGGCGCCGGACCACGGCCCGGTGCCGCTTCCACTCGCGCTTCAGCTCACCGACCGGATCGACACGCAGTCCCAACGACCGTCCGATGCGCCGCAGATCGGCGCTGTCCTCGGGCACCAGATGGGTCCGCCGCAGCCGGTACAACTGGATGCGGTGCTCCATCAGCCTCAGGAACCGGTAGGAGTCGTCGAGCTGGACGGCGTCGGCGCGCCCCACGTATCCGCCCGCGGCGAGTGCCTTCAAGGCGTCGAGCGTGGTGCCGCTGCGCAGCGAGGAGTCGGCCCGGCCGTGCACCAACTGCAGGAGCTGCACGGCGAATTCGACGTCCCGTAGTCCTCCCGGCCCGAGTTTCAGCTCCCGGTCGACCTCGGCGACGGGGATGTTCTCGACCACCCGGCGCCGCATCCTCTGCACGTCGGCGACGAAGTTCTCGCGCTCGGCGGCGTGCCAGACGAGCGGCGCGAGCGTGGCCACGTACTCCGCGCCGAGCTCGATGTCCCCGGCGACCGGCCGCGCCTTGAGCAGCGCCTGGAACTCCCAGGTCTTGGCCCATCGCTGGTAGTAGGCGAGATGGCTGCTGAGCGTACGGACCAGGGGGCCGTTGCGTCCCTCGGGCCGCAGGTTGGCGTCGACGGGCCAGATGCTGCCCTCGACGGTCGTCTCGGAGCAGATCCGCATCATGTGGGCGGCGAGGCGGGTGGCGGCCTGGATCGCCTTGCTCTCGTCGGCCCCGTCGGCCGCCTCCCCCACGAAGATCACGTCGACGTCGGACACGTAGTTGAGCTCATGTCCGCCGCACTTGCCCATCGCGACGACGGCGAGCCGGCACAGCGCGGCGTCGCCCGGCGCGGCGCCGCGGGCGATGGCGAGCGCGGCGCGCAGGGTGGCGGTCGCGAGGTCGGCGAGTTCGGCGGCGGTCTGGGCGAGGTCTGTGGTGCCGCAGACGTCGCGTGCGGCGATGGACAGCAGACAGCGCCGGTAGGCGACGCGCAGCGAGACCGGGTCGGCCGCCTCCGCGAGGCCGCGCTCGAACTCCGCCACTCCGGGATGCAGGTCCTGCGGCTCGTAGGTGACGAGCTCCCGCCAGTCGCCCGGGTGGCGGGCGAGGTGGTCGGCGAGGGCGGCGGAGGCGCCGAGCACGCCCAGCAGCCGGTCGCGCAGCGGTTTGGCGGCGACCAGTGTGTCGAGGAGTTCACGCTCGGCCGTGTGCCCGCCCTGCGCTTCGACCAGCCGGACCAGCCCGAGCAGTGCGAGATCCGGGTCGGCGGTCGTCCCGAGTGCTTCGAGGAGGACCGGATCGGCCTTTATGGGCGCGAGCTGGCCGCTCTCCAGGAGCCGCTCGGCCGCCGAGGGATCGGTGAAGCCGTGCCGCAGCAGCCGTGTGAAGGTACTGCTTCTGCGCCCCGGCGCCGTCATCCTCGGCCTCCCTCGGATCGAAGTCGCACCACCGGTCCGGTCAGCGTCGCGCAGCCGGTCCGATCAAGGTCGTACGAGCCCGAGCCTAACCGGAGAGGCGTGCGGAAGCGCCGGGGCGTGCGGTGACTCCTCCCGGGCGGGGCCGGCGGAACGGGGGCGCCGAAGGGACGGCGAGGCGGGCAGTTCACCAGGTCTTCATCCCCCGGGCCGGGTGCGGTGAGGCGGTCGAATGCTGGCGTGTACATGCTCTGTTCGCACTGTCATCGTCACCGTCACCTCTCCCCCACCGGAGGTCTGAAGTGTCCGGCAGAAACGTGTACCGCCGCCGCCGTGCCGTCGTGGCGTCCGCCCTCGCCTTCACCGCGGCCGCGGTGGGACTGTGGACCGGGCTCGGCGGGTCCACCACCGCCCATGCCGCGGCCGGGGTCCCGACCCCGGACCACGTGGTCGTCGTGGTCTTCGAGAACCACGCGTACAGCCAGGTGATCGGCTCCTCCAGCGCCCCGTACATCAACTCGCTCAAGACCGGGGGCGCCAACCTCTCCCAGTCCTACGCCGAGACGCACCCGAGCCAACCCAACTACTACGCCCTGTTCTCCGGGTCCACCCAGGGCGTCACGGACGACAGCTGCGTCAGGCCCGGCTTCTCCTCCGCGCCGAACCTCGCCTCCGAGCTGATCGCCGCCGGCAGGACCTGGGCGAGCTACAACGAGACGCTGCCCAGCCAGGGCTCCACGACGTGCAGCAGCGGCAAGTACGCGCAGAAGCACAACCCCTGGTTCGGCTTCGGCAACGTGCCGACGTCGAGCGCGAAGACCTTCACGCAGTTCCCGACCGACTACACGACGCTGCCGCAGGTCTCCTTCGTCGTCCCGAACCTGTGCAGCGACATGCACGACTGCTCGGTGTCCTCCGGGGACACCTGGCTGAAGAACAACCTGGGCGCCTACGCCACCTGGGCCAAGACCCACAACAGCCTGCTCGTCGTCACCTTCGACGAGGACAACCGGCTCAGCGGCAACAAGATCCCCACGGTTCTCTACGGCCAGCAGGTGACGGCCGGATCCTCCTCCACCACCACCTACAACCACTACGACCTGCTGCGCACCCTGGAGGACATGCACGGCCTGCCGCACGCCGGCAACGCCGCCTCCGGCAAGGACATCACCGGCATCTGGACGTCCTGAGATGTACGTGGCGGACAGCCGCGCCGGTGCGCGTGCGGCGTCCGCGGAAGGCGCCGCCCGGCCCCGTGCCGGGCGGCGCCGCGCCGCGGTCGCGCCCACGGTGCTGGCGCTCGGCACAGTCAGTCTGATCACCGATGTCTCGTCCGAGATGGTCACGGCGGTACTCCCCCTGTACCTGGTGGCGGGCCTCGGCCTCTCCCCGCTGGGCTTCGGCCTGCTGGACGGCGTCTACAACGGCTTCTCGGCGCTCGTCCGACTGGTCGGGGGTCATCTCGCCGACCGCGGCGGCGGCCGCCACAAGTGGGTGGCGGGCTTCGGCTACGGGCTCTCGGCGGCCTGTAAACCGCTGCTCCTGCTGGCGCACTCGCTGACCCCGATCGGCCTCGTCCTGGCCGCCGACCGCACCGGCAAGGGCCTGCGCACCGCCCCGCGCGACGCGCTGATCTCCCTGTCGAGCACTCCCGCGACGCGCGGCCGCGCCTTCGGCGTGCACCGGGCCATGGACACGGCGGGCGCGCTGCTGGGCCCGCTGGCCGCCTTCCTGATCCTGCGGGCGACGGTGGACGGCTACGACGCGGTGTTCACCGTGAGCTTCTGCGTGGCGGTGGTGGGAGTACTGGTGCTGGTGCTGTTCGTGCCGGGAGACACCCGCGCGAAGGCCGGGGCACGGTCCACGCGTGAGGCGACGGAGTCCGAGCCGCCGCCGGCCGGCGAGAACCCCGCGGGCACGACCGCGCCCCCCACCCTTCGCGCGGCCCTGTCCCTGCTGGCCACTCCCGCCGTACGCCGCGTCACCCTGTGCGCCCTCCTGCTGGGCCTCGCGACGGTCAGCGACGCCTTCGTCTTCCTGCTCCTCCAGCGGCGTCTGGGCGTACCGGACCGCTGGTTCGCGCTGCTCCCCCTCGGCACGGCCGCCGCGTTCCTCCTGCTGGCCGTCCCGCTGGGCCGCCTCGCCGACCGGATCGGCAGCCGGCGGCTGTTCCTGGCCGGCCACGGGGCCCTGCTGCTCGTGTACGCCCTGCTGCTCTCGGCCTGGCACGGCACGGCGCTGCCGTACGTGGTCCTGCTCCTGCACGGCGGTTTCTACGCGGCCACCGACGGCGTGCTGATGGCCGCGGCCTCCCAGAGCGTGCCGGAGGAACTGCGCTCGTCCGGACTGGCCCTCGTCCAGACCGGGCAGGCGCTGGCCCGCTTCGTCTGCTCGCTCGGCTTCGGCGCCGCCTGGACGGCCTGGGGCGACCGTACGGCCCTCACCGTGTCGGCCGTGCTGCTCGCGCTCGGGGTCCTGGTCGCGCTCGCCCTGCGGCCCACCCCTTCGGAAGGCCCCGCATGACCCTCCGTACCCGTCTCCTGGTGCTGGTCTCGGCCCTCGTCGTGCTGGCGGGCGTCGGCACGGCGTCCGTCCTGCACGCCTCGGCCCGCGCCGACCGCCGCGACCATGCCGTACCGGGTGGCCCGAGGATCGCCGCGGGGCAGGTGGCGCTCAGCACGCGGGGCCGCATGATCTTCCGGAACATGGCGTGGGGCCCGCACCGTGACGAAGTGACGTCGGTCCCGGCGTCGGACCCGGCGGGCCCGAGGACGGCCTCGAAGGTGAAGTGCCTGCGTTTCTACGCGGCCGGGGGCACGGGGGTCTGTCTGCAGTCGCAGCACGGCCCGGTCCAGGACACCTACCGGGCTGTCATCCTCGACTCCCGGCTCCGGGTGACGGCCCGCTACGACGTCCCCGGCATCCCGTCCCGCGCCCGCGTCTCCCCCAGCGGCCGCTACGCCGCCTGGACGGCGTTCGTGGGCGGTGACTCGTACGCGGGCACGAACTTCTCGACCCGCGCGGCGGTCGTCGACACCCGCACGGGACGGCTGACCCCGTCCCTGGAGGCGTTCCGTGTCGTGAAGGACGGCAGGACGTACCACGCGGCGGACGCCAACTTCTGGGGTGTCACCTTCGCCGCCGACGACCGCACGTTCTACGCGACGCTCGCCACCCACGGCAGTACGTACCTGGTCCGGGGCGATCTGCGCGCCCGCACCCTGACCACCGTCCACCCGAACGTCGAGTGCCCGTCGCTCTCCCCCGACGGCACCCGCGTCGCCTACAAGAAGCGGGTGGAGGGCCTCCCGAAGGACGCCCCCTGGCATCTGTACGTCCTGAACCTCCGCACCCTGCGCGAAACCCCTCTCGCCGAGCCCCGCAGCGTCGACGACCAGGCCGTCTGGCGCGACGACCGCACCCTCGTCTACGCCCTCCCCGGCGACTACGGAGCCGACCTGTACACCGTCCCGTCCGACGGCACGGGAAAGCCGCGGCGCATCAGCACCGCGGCGGTGTCCCCCGCGTACGTGAACCGGCCGACGGGCTGAACCCCACGGAACCACCGCCGGCGGACCGGCGACGGACCGTCCGCCGAGTGAGGCGCCACCGGACCCTCGGTCATGGACCGCGGTTCGGCCTGTGGCGCTCGGGAAAGTCGGGGTGTTCCCGGTAGGGGAGGGCATGATCGAGCAGGTCGTCGCACGGCCAGAGGTCACCGTCGAACCGGCAGTCGTCACGGCATTCTCGACGGCGGCGCATGCGCCGGCACCCGCTTCACGCCCGTCGCTCACCTCCAGACGCCGGCCGGCGGTCAGTTCCGCGGGCAGGACGGGACGGACCGGACGCAGCGCCTCGGCCGATCCGCCCGAGCCGGGTCAGTCCGTGCGCTGCCGCGGCTCGGACTGCCCGGTGTCGCTCCCGAGGAGGGCCGTGCGCGCGGCCCGCAGCAGTTCTTCGGAGATCGGGTCGTCCCTGGTGGCGCGGGCGAGTACGAGGGCTCCGACCATGGTGCAGAGCTGGGCCATGCCGTCGTCGTCGCCGGTGGCCACCCGAGCGGCGCGGTTGCGTACCCCGTTCCTGTAGATGTGGCGGACGTCGGCCGCCTGGCCGGGCTCGCGCCCCAGGTCGGTGGCGAACCCGGAGACGGGGCAGCCGTCCCCGGGGTGATCGCGGTGCCAGACCGAGAGGTAGTCCTCGATCATCGTCCGGCGGGCTGCCGCATGCTCCCCGGCGTGCTCGCGCTCCTGCTCGACGGCGCGCTCCTCGGCCTTCCCCTCCTCCGTCGCCGCCGAGTGTCCCGCCTGCTCCTCGAAGGCGTGCGTGATGGCCTCGCCGATCAGGTCCTCCTTGGAGGCGAACTGCTTGTGGAAGCCGCCGTGGGTGAGCCCGGCGGCCTTCATCAGGTCGGCGATGCTGACCGCGGTGCCTTTCTCACGGAACATCCGGGAGGCGGTGGCTACGACGCGCTCCCGGTTCTCCTCTGCCTGCGCCCGGGACACACGGCCCACGGAATCACTCTCCTCAGTAGATGTGGCTTGCCATCTATCCTACTCCCAGTTTAGATTGCTAGCGACATCTATTTACGTCGATGGGATCGACCGGCAGGTCAGCACGACCACGCGCCGCCTCCCACCGTCCGAGGGCCGACGACCCGGGCCCCGCGATCGCAGAGCCACCGACCAACACTGGAGACCCCCTGTGGCATCACCCCCCACCCCCACCGAGTCCTCCACGCCCGCGACGTCCACGCCGCCCGTGCCGCCCGCCCCGCGACAAGGCGTCTCCGAGGTGGTGCACCGCCGGCGCTGGGCCATCCTCACCGTGCTCTCGTTCAGCCTCCTGGTGGTGATGCTCGACAACTCGATCCTCAACGTGGCGATGAAGACCATCGCCCAGCCCGCTCCCACCGGACTCGGCTCCACCCAGGGCCAGTTGGAGTGGGCGGTCAACTCCTACACGCTGGTCTTCGCCGGACTGCTCTTCACCGCGGGCCTGCTCGGCGACCGGCTCGGCCGCAAGAAGGTGCTGCTCTTCGGCATGCTGGTGTTCGGCGTGGGATCGGTGCTGTCCGCGCTGTCGGACTCGTCCGGCCAGCTCATCACCTTCCGCGCCGTGATGGGCTTCGGCGGCGCCTTCATCCTGCCCGCCACCCTCGCGATCATCATGAACGTCTTCGAGCCCAAGGAGCAGCCCAAGGCCATCGGCATCTGGACCGGTGTGGTCGGTTTCGCCATCGCCGCCGGCCCCATCGCCGGCGGCGTCCTGCTGGAGCACTTCTGGTGGGGCTCGGTCTTCCTGGTCAATGTGCCGATCGTGGTCGCCGCGATGGTGGCGATGGCGGCGATCGTCCCCGACTCCAGGGATCCCCGGCCCGGCAGGCTCGACCCGGTCGGCGTACTGCTGTCCATCGCCGGCCTGGCGCTGCTGGTCTACGGCATCATCAAGGGCGGCCAGCTGGGCGACTTCACCCGGCCCGAGGCCTGGGCGACGATACTCGGCGGCCTGGCGGTCCTCGCCGGCTTCGTGGTGTACGAGGCCCGCAGCGACCATCCGGCCCTCGACGTCCGCTACTTCCGCAACCGGCGGTTCTCCGCGTCCGTCGCCGCCATCGGCCTGGTCTTCTTCGCCCTCATGGGCGTCACGTTCTTCAGCGTCTTCTACAACCAGAGCGTGCGCGGCTACAGCGTCCTGCAGTCCGGTCTGCTCGTGGTGCCGCTGGCGGTCTCCCAGATGTTCTTCGCCCCGAGGGCGCGGCTGGTCGTCAACCGCTTCGGCGCCCGAGCCGTATGCGCCACCGGGCTCGTCGTCACCGCCGTGGCCTTCGCCGGCTTCCTGCTGCTCGGCCAGGACACCCCCATCTGGGTACTGGAGGTGCTGTTCTTCCTGATGGGCACGGGAATGGCCCATGTGATGCCGCCCGCCACCGTCATGATCATGTCGTCGCTGCCACGGGAGAAGGCCGGCTCCGGATCCGCGGTCAACAACACCTTCCGGCAGGTCGGCGGGGCCATGGGGGTCGCCGTCCTGGGGTCGCTGCTGTCCACCACCTACCGCAACGGCATCGACGGCCATCTGGGCGCACTGCCCGCCTCCGACCGGCACACCGCGGGTGAATCCGTCCAGGCGACCCTGAGCGTCGCCGAGAAGCTGGGCCCGGCCGGCAGGTCGTTGGTGCGGCCCGCGCACGACGCCTTCCTCCACGCCATGCACATCACCGCGATGGGATCGGCAGCCGTCGCCCTGGTCGGCGCGGTCGTCGTACTGGTCTTCCTCCCGGGCAAGGACGCCGCCGTGGCCGCCGGCGGCAGTACCCGGCGCCAGACCCCCTGAGCCCGGCGCCAGACCGGCTGAGCCCGACCGCGGTCACGAACCGTCCCCGTCACCTCGTCGATTCACTCGACTCATCCACCTCATCACCTCATCAACGCAGCACCTCATCAAGGCATTTCAACCCAACGCGGCTGTTCCCACACTTCCAAGGAGATCGACCGATGGCTACTGACAACCTTGTTCTCATACCCGGTGCCGGCGGCGTGGGCCGCACGGTCTTCGAGCACCTGCGCGCCCAGGATGTGCCGGTGCGTTTCCTGGTCCGCCGCGAGGACGAGCGCGCCGCCGAACTGCGGGCGCTCGGCGCGGAGGTCGTCATCGGTGACCTGACCCGGCCCGAGACCGTGGCTGCCGCGCTGCGGGGCGTGACGCGGATGTACTTCGCGATGCGCGTCTCGCCGGACCACCTGCTGGCGGCTACCGTCGTGGCCTCCGTCGCGAGGGAGTACGGCGGGCTGGACGCCCTGGTCGACCTGTCGCAGATGACGGTGTCGCAGATGACCGCCACCAGCACCGAGGAGTCGCACCAGCAGCGGCTGCACTGGCTGGCGGAGCAGGTACTGGACTGGTCCGGCCTGCCCGTGGTGCACATCCGGCCGACGGTCTTCCTGGACACTCCGCTGTTCACCATGATGGCCGCGCGGTCGATCCAGGCGAACGGCACCATCGCGCTGCCGTTCGGCACCGGACGCACCTCGCCGGTCGCGGTGGACGACGTCGCCCGGGTCGTCGCCACCGTGCTCCGCGACCCGGCCCCGCACATCGGGCGGGTCCACGAGCTGACCGGGCCGCGCTCGGTCGACATGACGGAGCTGGCCGCGGAGTTCTCCCGGGCGCTGGGCCGTCCGGTGTCGTACGTGGACCTGCCGCTGGACCGGTGGAAGGCCCAGCTCCCGAAGCTGGGGATGCCGCCGCACCTCGAACAGCACGTCGCCACCATGGCCCAGTTGCACCGGGACGGCCGCTACGACCGCACGACCGACGGCGTCGAGCGCGTCACGGGCGCCCCCGCCCGGTCGATCGAGGAGTTCGTCGCCGCCCGCAAGGACTTCTACCTGGGCTGACCGCACCGCCGACGGCGTCCCAGGGGCCGCGAGAACAGCCGCGGGGCCCCGGTCAACGAGCAAGGGCCCCGCGTACCGCATCACGAAAAACGTCCCTGAACTGCCGCTGACCTGCCCCTGACCTGCCACTGACCAGCGCCTACAGCACCGGCAAGCTCTTCCGCAGCTCGAACGCCGTGACCTCGGAGCGGTACTCCTCCCGCTCCGCCCTCTTGTCGGGTTCTGATGCACGGCTGGTTGGCCGCGGGCTTCCTTCCCGCGATTCTCCGTGGCTCACCGCAGTATCTGGCACGTGTCTGGCACGCCTCTCGTTGCCTCCGAGGCTGCGCTCTAGCAGTCGTAGCGGTGCGCGTAGGGGAGTTCGGGACACTGGCGGCAGAGGAAGATATAGATGCCTCCGAGGTCACCCATGACCATGTCGAGGTCTTCCTCTGGGGTGACGCTGAGCAGGTGTTCCATGTCGTGGCCGCGGTGGCAGGCGGGCCAGTCGGGCGATTGGTTCCAGGCCGGATACCCCCCGACCTTGTTCTGCAGCGCACACGCCAGCAGTGTGTATTCCATGCCGAAGCGCTCTACGAGCTCGTCAATACGGGGTTGCAGAGTTTGTTGAAGCTCCTGCGGCAGGTCCCGGTTCGGGTACTCCACCACTGGGGTGGGGGACACCGTGCACGGACTGGGCATGAACTCTTCTTCGTACTCACCCTCCTGCGGGACGGGGATCTCCCGGAGCACGCCGGTGGCGAGAACGTCCGTCTCGCTGCGCCAGAAGAGCTTCGGCAGTGCAGCGCACGCCTGGTCTTGAGGGTGGATCAACGGACACCAGACCAGCTGGAGTACGTCCATGCCTTCCGGGAACTGAAGCTCGGGTACGTCGCGGGCGAAGAGCTGCATCACCGGCACCATGGGGACCGTCCCGGCCGGGCTCTTCTCGTTGGGCCACGCCCAGTGTCCCGGTTGTCCGCAGGAGGGCCAGGGCTCGACAACTGGCCAGAGCATGGGGCCGCCAAGAGAGCTCTCCCGGACACTGGGAGACCCGCTCTTCGGCAACAGCAACGTGGTTCGCCGGCCGAGAACCGCGAGCTCGGGTATCAGGTCATCCAGATCGAACGGCGGACCTGCAAAGCTCTGCGGCACTGGCGGGCCTCCTCGGATCAACAGCTTTTCGGCAACCTATCTCCTGCCGCTCAAACCGATCGCTCTGGGATCCCCGTCCCTGAAGCCTTCTTCTTGCCCTGGGTCCTGCCCAGGAAGTTGGCGACCTGCGTATTCGCTGATCCGAGCGGTGCCTCGCTGCGCCTGCGTAGGTGTCATTGGTCGTCGTTGGCCACTGTTGAGCAACCTCGCACGGCCCAGAGACGGCCCAGGACGCCAGGCCATCCACCGCACCGCACCTTCTGATCCTGACCCGACCGCGCCCTGGCGGGCGCACGCAACCAGCGGTTCACCCGCTGAGTTGACGACTTGACGCTGATCCAGCGGGGCGGTGCGAGGCGGGCGAGTGTGCGGGCGGCTCGCCCCGGCGCGACGTGCTGCTCTACGCGAGGACGACGAGACCGCCCGCTGATCCGTGGAGGCCCGCGACGGCGCCGTCGCGGGCAAGAGCCGCTGGTGGGATCTGGCATGCGAACGTAGAGCAAGACTTCGGCCCGAATCAAGCCCAGAAGATCAGCCGGACGTCGTCGACGGGTCGAGAGGCTCAGGCGGGTCGTCGTATGACAAAGGCGGTGGATTCCGTGTTCCAACACCGCGGTTCAGCGCGCTTGACGGCCCACAGACGGCCCAGTCGTAGCCGCACAGCCGAGAGGGCCCACGGTCGTCGACCGTGGGCCCTCTCGGAAAAGACAGCAGAAACCTGCCCTGACCAGCGCCTACAGCACCGGCAAGCTCTTCCGCAGCTCGAACGCCGTGACCTCGGAGCGGTACTCCTCCCACTCCGCCTTCTTGTTGCGGAGGAAGAAGTCGAAGACGTGTTCGCCGAGGGTCTCGGCGACCAGTTCGCTGCGCTGCATGAGGGCGAGGGCCTCGCCGAGGTTCTGGGGCAGGGGCTCGATGCCCATCGCGCGGCGCTCGGCGTCGGTGAGGGCCCAGACGTCGTCGTCGGCGCCCGGCGGGAGTTCGTAGCCCTCCTCGATGCCCTTCAGACCCGCGGCCAGGAGCAGCGCGTACGCCAGGTACGGGTTCGCGCCCGAGTCGATGGAGCGGACCTCGACCCGCGCGGAACCGGTCTTGCCGGGCTTGTACATCGGGACGCGGACGAGCGCGGAGCGGTTGTTGTGGCCCCAGCAGATGTACGAGGGGGCCTCGCCGCCGGCGCCCGCGGTGCGCTCCGAGCCGCCCCAGATGCGCTTGTAGGAGTTGACCCACTGGTTGGTGACCGCCGAGATCTCCGCGGCGTGCTTGAGCAGGCCCGCGATGAAGGAGCGGCCGACCTTGGAGAGCTGGTACTCCGAGCCGGACTCGTAGAAGGCGTTGCGGTCGCCCTCGAAGAGCGAGAGGTGGGTGTGCATGCCGGAGCCGGGGTGCTCGGAGAAGGGCTTGGGCATGAAGGTCGCGTGCACGCCCTGCTCCAGCGCCACCTGCTTCATGACCAGGCGGAACGTCATGATGTTGTCCGCCGTGGAGAGGGCGTCGGCGTAGCGGAGGTCGATCTCCTGCTGGCCGGGCGCGCCCTCGTGGTGGGAGAACTCGACGGAGATGCCCATCGACTCCAGCATGGTGATCGCCTGGCGGCGGAAGTCCATGCCGACGTTCTGGGGGGTGTGGTCGAAGTAGCCCGAGTTGTCGGCGGGGGTGGGGCGGGAGCCGTCCAGCGGGCGGTCCTTCAGCAGGAAGAACTCGATCTCCGGGTGGGTGTAGAAGGTGAAGCCCAGGTCGGAGGTCTTCGCGAGGGCGCGCTTGAGGACGTAGCGCGGGTCGGCGAAGGACGGGGAGCCGTCCGGCATCAGGATGTCGCAGAACATGCGCGCCGTGCCGGGGGCCTCCGCGCGCCACGGCAGCACCTGGAACGTCGACGGGTCGGGTTTGGCGATCATGTCGGACTCGTAGACGCGTGCGAAGCCCTCGATCGCCGAGCCGTCGAAGCCGATGCCCTCGTCGAAGGCCTGCTCGAGTTCGGCCGGGGCGACGGCCACCGACTTGAGGAAGCCCAGCACGTCCGTGAACCACAGCCGTACGAACCGGATGTCCCGCTCCTCCAGTGTCCGGAGCACGAACTCCTGCTGCTTGTCCATCTTCCGCTTCCACCCATCCTTGCTGGTCAGGCCGCCTGCTCCCACGCCTCGAAGACGGTCGGGGCACCTGAGCATCCCACCACAACACCATTTCGTGCGCGTTGCCGACCATGATCGGCCCGCCGACCACGGCGTGAACGCCTCGCCTACGGAAGGTGTCCCGCTCCGTTGCCCATACTGCCTGCTCAACCGCCTCCTTGTAATGCCCGGTCTCCACACTCCCTCCGCACTTTAATTTGCATCTCAGATGCAAGTTTAACTACCGTGCCTTACGGACCAGGGAGCCGCGACCGCGGCCCTCCGCTTCCGTCATGACCTTGAGGAGTCCCGATGCTGTCCGAGCAGTCCACCGTCACCGTGCGCGCCACCCTCCCCGCGGTCGGCGCGGCCATCGGCGAGATCGCCGACCGCTTCTACGACGGGCTGTTCGCCGCCCGCCCGGAGCTGCTGCGCGACCTCTTCAACCGTGGCAACCAGGCCTCGGGCATCCAGCGCCGGGCACTGGCGGGATCCATCGCCGCCTTCGCCGGCCACCTCGTCGAGCGGCCGGACGAGCGCCCCGACGTCATGCTGAGCCGCATCGCGCACAAGCACGCCTCACTGGGGATCGCTCCCGAGCAGTACGCGCTCGTGCACGAACACCTCTTCGCGGCCATCGCCGAGGTCCTCGGCGACGCGGTCACCCCCGAGGTCGCGGCCGCCTGGGACGAGGTCTACTGGCTGATGGCGAACGCCCTGATCGCCCTGGAGAAGCGGCTGTACGCCCAGCACGCGGACGGTTCCTCCGGCTGGCGGACGTGGGAGGTCGTGGGCCGCGACGAGGAGACCGCGGACGTCGCCACCTTCCGGATGCGCCCGGCCGACGGCGGGCCGCTGCCGGAGTTCCGGGCGGGCCAGTACGTCTCGGTCCGCGTGACGCTGCCGGACGGCGCCCGCCAGATCCGCCAGTACAGCCTCGCCGCCGCCCCGGGCTCGCCGGACCGCCGGATCGGCGTCAAGAGGGTGCGCGACGCCGGAAGCCCCGACGGCGAGGTCTCGAACCACCTGCACACCCGCGTGGGAGTCGGCGACACCCTGGAGGTCTCCGCCCCGTACGGCGATCTGGTGCTCGACGACACGGACGCCCCCGTGCTGCTGGCCTCCGCCGGCATCGGCGTCACCCCGATGATCGCCATGCTGGAACAGCTCGCGCTCTCCGGACACCGCGCCCCCGTCACGGTCGTGCACGCCGACCGCTCCCCCGCCGACCACGCGCTGCGCGCCGACCACGAGGCGTACGCGGCGAAGCTCGCCGACGCGTCGGTCCACTTCTGGTACGAGCGGGACTCCGAGGAGGCAGGAGCCGGCCTGCCCGGCCGCGCGGACCTCTCCTCGGTGCCGGTGGCCTCGGGCACCCAGGCGTACCTGTGCGGCCCGCTGCCCTTCATGCGGGCGGTACGCGCCCAGCTCCTCGGCAAGGGCGTGGCCGCCGCCGACATCCATTACGAGGTGTTCGGGCCCGACCTCTGGCTCGCCCAGGACTGAACGGAGCGCGGAACGGGACCGCCGGTCCCGTTCCGGAAGGACCGGCCAGCACCGGCCAGGAGAGCGACCCTCAGGGCCGGCTGGAGATTCCCAGCAGCAGCGGGCCGGTCGGGGCCGCGACCATGTCTGCCACCGTCAGCGGGTCCAGCGAGGCGAAGAAGGCCTCCTGGGCCCGCCGCAGCGCCCCGCGCAGCCGGCACGCGGAGTGCAGCGGACAGGGCGCGGCGCCCTCGCAGTCGACGACGTCGCCGTCCCCCTCGAAGGTCCGGACGAGGGCGCCGACCGAGGCCGTACGGCCCGCCTCGGTGAGCGTGAGGCCGCCGCCCCGGCCCCGGCGGGCCGCGAGCAGCCCGAGATGCTGGAGCTCGGCGACGACCTTCGCGGCATGCGTGTAGGGGACGTCCATGTCCGCCGCGACCTCGCGGGTCGTGGGCGTCGAGTCGCCCGCGACGGCGAGTCGCATCAGCACCCGCAGGGCCAGGTCGGTGGAGCGGAGCAGCCTCATGGCGCCCAGCGTAAATAATGTGCATCCAAGGTTCAAATTATCCGCGCGGGGCGTACGGAACCGCGGGCGCCCTTGTCGCGGAGCGCGCACCTTCGGACATTCTGCGCCCTGACCGCCTGTGGGGCGCCCCCTCCCCATTACGATCAGCGGACCCGACCGCCCCATCCCCATAAGGACTCGCCATGGGTTCCGCCAAGAACACCACCTCCGCGCAGCGCAAGGCGCGCATAGAAGAGATGCGCAAGACCGAACGTTCCCGGGAGCGTCGCAACCGGATCCTCACGATCACGGCCGCCACGGTCGTCGTCGTCGGTCTCGTGGTCGGCGGTGTCGTCCTGGTCAGGTCGCAGTCCGACAAGAGCGACACCTCGGCGAGCGACTCCAAGGGCGGCGGCTCCGGGCACTTCGTCGCGGGCAAGGACGGCGTGCGGACGTGGTCGGGGAAGCTCTCCCGCAATCACGTCACCAAGACCGTGAAGTACCCGATGGAGCCCCCGGTCGGCGGTGACCACAACCAGGTGTGGATGAACTGCAACGGCGACGTCTACGCCAAGCAGGTCAACAACATGAACGCCGTGCACTCGCTGGAGCACGGCGCGGTCTGGGTGACGTACAACGGCAAGGCCTCGGACGCCGACGTGAAGGCGCTCTCGGCGAAGGTCAAGAAGACCCCGTACACCCTGATGAGCCCCGTCGAGGACCAGAAGGACCCGATCATGCTCAGCGCCTGGGGCAAGCAGCGCACGGTGACGAGCGCGAGCGACCCGGCCGTCGACACGTTCTTCTCCGCGTTCGTGCAGGGCAAGCAGACGCCCGAGCCGGGCGCCGCCTGCACCAACGGTCTGTCGCAGTGAGCCGGACGAGGCAGGCGGGCTGGATCGCGGGCGCCACGGCGGCGGCACTGGTCGCCGCCGGGGCCATCACGTACGCGGTCGCCGAGAGCGACGACCCGGGGAACGGGGCGCCCGCCGCGGACTCCGCGGACGCGGGCTTCGCGCGGGACATGGCGGTCCACCACCAGCAGGCCGTCGAGATGTCCTACCTCGTGCGCGACCGCACGGGCGACGAGGAGGTACGGCGGCTCGCCTACGACATCGCGCAGACGCAGGCCAACCAGCGCGGCATGCTGCTCGGCTGGCTCGACCTGTGGGAGCTGCCGAAGGTGTCCGCGGACCCGCCCGTGACGTGGATGGGCATGGGCGACATGGCGTCCGGCAAGGACGGCGCGCTGATGCCGGGCATGGCGACCAACACCGAGCTGAAGAAGCTGAACACGCTGAAGGGCAAGCAGGCCGAGATCCTCTACCTGCAGCTGATGACCGACCATCACAAGGGCGGCATCCACATGGCCGAGGGCTGCGTCCAGAAGTGCACGGTCGGCGTGGAGAAGAGGCTCGCGCAGGGCATGGTCGACGCGCAGCAGTCCGAAATCAAGTTGATGGCCGACCTGTTGAAGGCGCGCGGCGCGAAGGCACGCGACTAGAGCCGCGACAGGCGACGTCCGCCCCGAGGCAGGCGAGGCGGGGCGTTCGTAACACGTCCCAGGGCTGTACCCGGGGCGGGGAACCCCTTCGCGCGAAGTCGAGGGATATCCCTACGACCGCGGAAGGGCTCTCTCCAAACCGGCCCAAACGACCTTGAATCACGTCCACTTGGCGTTTCCTTGGCCTTCTCATTCCCCTGGCATGAACGGTTCATCGCCAGAGTGACCCCAGCGTGATCCATTCCGTGCGCCCTCCGTTCGGCGCACGGTCTCGCACATCACGGACGACCGCACATGCGACGAACCGCATCGCAGGGGGTTTTATGAGATCCAATCGCGCTGCAGTACGCGCCGGCGTGAGCATGGCAGCGGCATTGCCGCTGCTCGCCGGCGCACTGGCGCTCGGCATACCCGCGGCCCACGCCGCGACCGGCCCGAGCCGGCACACCCTCGCGGGCACCAAGCCCGCGTGGGCCACGGCCAAGGCGGACAAGGGGGCCGCGTCCGACAGCTCCCAGGTCTCCGCCCGGGTCTACTTCGCGGGCCGCGACGCCGCCGGCCTTGCCGCGTATGCCAAGGCTGTCGCCGACCCGGCGTCCGCCTCGTACGGGAAGTACCTCTCCGCCGAGCAGACGCAGGCCCGCTTCGGCGCCACCAAGGCACAGGTCACCGCGGTGACCTCGTGGCTGAAGTCGGCCGGCCTGAAGGTCACCGGCAGCACGCAGCACTACGTCACCGTCACCGGTGACGTCGCCGCCGCCGAGAAGGCGTTCGGCACCCAGCTGCACAACTACGCCAAGGGCGGGAAGACCTACCGGGCACCGGCCGGATCGGCCTCCGTCCCGGCCGCCCTGAACGGCGCCGTCCTGACCGTCACCGGCCTGGACAACGCCCCGCACAAGGCGACGCACAACGACACCCTGCCGCCTCCGGACGCGGTGTTCCGCAACGCCGGGCCGTTCTCCTCGTACTACGGCTCGAACACCGCGAGCACGCTGCCGGGCGCGTACGGCAAGAAGATCCCGTACGCGGTGCAGGGTTACACCGGCAAGCAGCTGCGCGCCGCCTACGGCGCGGGCAAGCGCACCGGCAAGGGTGTCCGCGTCGCCATCACCGACGCGTACGCCTCGCCGACCATCGCGTTCGACGCGGCTTCGTACGCCAAGAAGCACGGTGACGCGAAGTACTCCACCAGTCAGCTGCGTCAGGTGCTGCCCGGCACCTACACGAAGACCGAGGAGTGCGGCGCGGCCGGCTGGTACGGCGAGGAGACCCTCGACGTCGAGGCCGTGCACGCGGTGGCGCCCGGGGCGAACATCACGTACGTGGGTGCCGCCTCCTGCTACGACGACGACCTGCTCGACTCGCTCAGCAAGATCGTCGACGGGCACCTGGCCGACATCGTCTCCAACTCGTGGGGCGACATCGAGGCCAACCAGACCCCGGACCTGGCCGCCGCCTACGACCAGGTCTTCCAGTTCGGCGCGGTCGAGGGCATCGGCTTCTACTTCTCCTCCGGTGACAACGGCGACGAGGTCGCCAACACCGGTACGAAGCAGGTCGACACCCCGGCCAACTCGGCGTGGGTGACGGCGGTCGGCGGTACCTCGCTGGCGGTCGGCAAGGGCGACAAGTACCAGTTCGAGACCGGCTGGGGAACCGAGAAGGCCTCGCTGTCGGCCGACGGCAAGAGCTGGACCGGCTTCCCGGGCGCGTTCACCTCGGGCGCGGGCGGCGGCACCAGCAGGACGGTGGCGCAGCCCTTCTACCAGAAGGGCGTCGTACCGGGCGCGCTCGCGACGGCCAACGGCACCACGGCCATGCGTACCGTGCCGGACATCGCGGCGATCGCCGACCCGAACACCGGTTTCCGCGTCGGCCAGACGCAGACCTTCCCGGACGGGTCGCAGCAGTACAGCGAGTACCGGATCGGCGGCACCTCGCTCGCCGCGCCGGTGATCGCGGCCGTCCAGGCCCTGGCCCAGGAGGCGCGCGGCGGCAAGGCGATCGGTTTCGCCAACCCGTCGATCTACGCGAAGTACGGCTCCAAGGCGTACCACGACGTCACGGACAACCCCACGGGTTCCGGACTCGCCGTGGCGCGTGTGGACTTCGCCAACGCGTTCGACGCGTCGCAGGGGCTGCTGACCTCCGTCCGCAGCCTCGGCAAGGACAGCTCGCTGTCGGCCGTGAAGGGCTACGACGACGTGACCGGTGTGGGTTCCCCCGCCCCGGGCTACGTCGAGTCGTACCGTCGCCACTGAGCCTGATCAAGGCTGTGGCCCGAGGGGCCGGGCCCACTCCGCCTCGCGCGGGGTGGGCCCGGCCCTTCGCCGTCCCCATGGGGTCCGCACGTGCGGGGCGCACATGGGGCGTCCCACCCCCCATCGCGTCGCTCTGACGATTACACTGGGCGGGTGCCTTCTCTGAACTTCCGGTCGCTCTATCAGCACGGCTTCGCACGCGTCGCCGCCTGTACGGGCCACACCGTCATCGCGGACCCGCTCGCCAACGCCGAGGCGGTCCTGCGCCAGGCGCGCGGGTGCGCCGGGGAGGGTGTCGCCGTCGCCGTCTTCCCGGAGATGGGGCTGTGCGGCTACTCGATCGAGGACCTGCTGCTCCAGGACGCGCTGCTCGACCAGGTCGAGGAGGCGCTCCGGACCGTGGTGGCGGGGTCGGCGGAACTCCTGCCGGTCCTGGTCGTGGGCGCCCCGCTGCGTCATCGCAACCGGGTCTACAACTGCTCGGTGATCATGCACCGCGGCCGGGTCCTCGGTGTCGTACCCAAGTCGTACCCGCCGAACTACCGGGAGTTCTACGAGCGTCGGCAGATCGCCGCGGGCGACGACGAACGCGGCGGCACGATCCGGGTCGACGGGGAGTCCGTGCCGTTCGGTGTGGACCTGCTGTTCGCCGCGGACGACGTCCCGGGTCTGGTGCTGCACACGGAGATCTGCGAGGACATGTGGGTGCCGGTGCCGCCGAGCGCCGAGGCGGCCCTGGCGGGCGCCACCGTCCTCGCCAACCTCTCCGGCAGCCCGATCACCGTCGGCCGGGCCGAGGACCGCAAACTGATGTGCCGCTCGGCGTCCTCACGCTGCATCGCCGCGTACGTCTACGCGGCGGCCGGCCTGGGCGAGTCGACCACCGACCTGTCCTGGGACGGACAGACCATGATCTACGAGAACGGGACGCTGCTGGCCGAGTCCGACCGCTTCCCGCTCGACGACCAGTTCGCCGTGGCGGACGTCGACCTCGACCTGCTGCGGCAGGAGCGGCTGCGGACCGGCAGCTTCGACGACAACCGGCGCACCCACGACACCCGCACCGCCGATTTCCGGACGGTGTCGTTCCGGCTCGACCCGCCGGCCGGCGACCTCGGTCTGCGGCGCCGTGTCGAGCGCTTCCCGTTCGTGCCCGCGGACCCCGACCGGCTCGCCCAGGACTGCTACGAGGCGTACAACATCCAGGTCGCGGGGCTCCAGCAGCGGCTCGCGGCGATCGGTGGCCCGAAGATCGTCATCGGGGTGTCCGGAGGGCTCGACTCCACGCACGCGCTGATCGTCGCGGCCCGCGCGATGGACCGGGCGGGCCGCCCGCGCGGCGACATCCTCGCCTTCACCCTGCCCGGCTTCGCCACGAGCGACCACACCAAGGGCAACGCGCACGAGCTGATGCGCTCCCTCGGCGTCACCGCGGCCGAGCTGGACATCACACCGACCGCCCGGCTGATGCTGAAGGAGATGGAGCATCCCTTCGCGTCCGGCGAGCCCGTGTACGACGTCACCTTCGAGAACGTGCAGGCCGGACTGCGCACCGACTACCTGTTCCGGCTCGCCAACCAGCGCGGCGGCATCGTGCTCGGGACCGGCGACCTGTCGGAGCTGGCGCTCGGCTGGTCCACGTACGGCGTGGGCGACCAGATGAGTCACTACAACGTCAACTCGGGTGTGCCGAAGACCCTGATCCAGCATCTGATCCGGTGGGTCATCGCAAGCCGTCAGTTCGGCGAGGACACCGACCGGACGCTCGCCGCGATCCTCGACACGGAGATCAGCCCGGAGCTGGTCCCGGGTGAGGAGATGCAGTCGACCGAGTCGAAGATCGGCCCGTACGCGCTGCACGACTTCACGCTCTTCCACGTGCTGCGCTACGGGTTCAGGCCGTCGAAGATCGCCTTCCTCGCCTGGCACGCGTGGCACGACCCGGACGCGGGCGCCTGGCCGCCCGGTTTCCCCGAGGCCGAGCGGGTCGCGTACGACCTGCCGGAGATCCGGCGCTGGCTGGAGGTGTTCTGCCGCCGCTTCTTCGGGTTCGCGCAGTTCAAGCGCTCGGCCATGCCGAACGGGCCGAAGGTCTCGGCCGGGGGTTCGCTCTCGCCGCGCGGCGACTGGCGCGCTCCGTCCGACAGTTCGGCCCGCACCTGGCTGCGTGACCTGGCCCGCTTCGACCTGCCGGAGACGGAGGGCTGACCGTTCAGCGGCGCAGGGCCTCCGGCCGGTCGGGGACGTGAGCGGCTACCAGACGGCCGGGGGTGACCGCCTGAGCGGTCGCGCGGCGGCGGTCCACCGTGTACGCCGTCCCGGCGACGGCCAGGCCGAGCACGGCGAGCGCGGCCCCGGCGAGCGCCGGGGAGGTGGCCCCGAACCCCCCGGCCAGCGCGAGCCCCCCGATCCACGCACCCCCCGCGTTCGCCAGGTTGAACGCGGCCTGGTTCGCGGACGAGGCCAGCGACGGGGCCGCGGAGGCCTTCTCCATGACCATCAGCTGGAGCGGCGAGCCGGTGACGAAGGCGGCCGTGCCGAGCAGGGTGACGGCGAGAGCGGCACTCCACTGCGCCGTCATCAGGAGGGGAAAGAGGGCGAGCACCGCGACCAGGGACGCGAGACCGCCGAAGAGCGTGCCGCGCAGGGAGTGGTCCGCCAGCCGTCCGCCCACCAGGTTGCCCACCGTCGCGCCGACGCCGAACAGCGCGAGCAGCAGCGTGACGCTGGACTCGGTGTACCCGGCGGACTCGGTGAGCATCGGCGTGACGTAGCTGTACGCGGAGAACAGCGCGCCGAATCCGGCCACCGTCGTCCCCAGGGCCAGCCAGACGGGGAGGGACCTCAGGGCGGCCAGCTCGCCGCGCAGGCCGCCGGTGGCGGCGTGGGTGTGGTCGTGCGGGATGAGCAGCGCCAGCGAGGCGATCGCCGCGAGACCGATCACGCCGACCCCGAGGAAGGTGGCCCGCCAGCCGAAGTGCTGGCCGATGAACGTGGCCACCGGCACTCCCGCGATGTTCGCGACGGTCAGACCGAGGAACATCAGCGAGACGGAGCGCGCCTTGCGCTCGGGCGCGACGAGGCCGGTGGCGACGACGGCGCCGACGCCGAAGAAGGCGCCGTGCGGCAGACCGCTGAGGAAGCGGGCGGCGAGCAGCCACTGCTGGTCGGGGGCGAGGGCGGAGAGCGTGTTGCCCGCGACGAAGAGGACCATGAGGCCGATGAGGACCTTGCGGCGGGACATACGGGCGGTGGCCGCCGCGAGCAGCGGGGCGCCGATCACCACGCCGAGCGCGTACGCCGAGACCAGGTGTCCCGCGGCGGGGATGGATATGTGAAGGTCGTCGGCGACGTCGGGCAGCAGGCCCATCATCACGAACTCGGTGGTGCCGATGCCGAAGGCGCCCACGGCGAGGGCGAGCAGGGCCAGGGGCATGAAGGGGCCTTTCAAAGACGTCGAGGAAGCCGGGGGGCTGAGGAGGCGGGGGGCTGGGACGGGACGGCGCGCGGGGCGGGCGGCACCGGGCCGGCCGAAGCCGGGTGCCGTCCGGGACGCACGGAGGCGCCCGTGCACACCGGTGTGCACGGGCTGCATAAGTTCAGCTATGGAACAAACTCTCTCAGGCCCAGTATTCCAGCAGATTAAGACCCGGTTGCCGCGAGCTTCACGCGGGCGGCGATCGGGAGATGGTCGCTGGTGGTCCCCGGCAGCGTCCAGGAGGTCACCGGTTCGACGCCCTTGACCATGATCTGGTCGATCCGGGCCATCGGGAACGACGCCGGCCAGCTGAACCCGAAGCCGCTGCCCGCCGCGCCCTGCGTGGAGCGCATCTGCGCGGTGACGCCGTTCAGCGCGCGGTCGTTCATCGTGCCGTTGAGGTCGCCGAGCAGAACGATCCGCTTGAGCGGCTCGTCGGCGATCGCCTCGCCCAGCGCGTCGGCGCTGCGGTCGCGCTGGCGGGCGGTGAACCCGGCCTCCAGCTTCACCCGTACCGAGGGCAGATGGGCGACGTACACGGCGACGCTGCCGTCCGGCGTCGCCACCGTCGCCCGCATCGCCCGCGTCCAGCCCAGCTTGATGTCCACGGGCCTGGCCCGGGCCAGCGGGTACTTGCTCCACAGCCCGACGGTGCCCTGCACGGAGTGGTACCTGTACGTGGCCGCCAGCGCCTTCTCGTACGTCGGGACCGCCGCGGCCGTCAGCTCCTCCAGGGCCACCACGTCGGCGCCCGAGGCGGCCACGTCACGTGCGGTGCCGGCCGGGTCGGGGTTCTCCGCGTTGACGTTGTGCGTGGCGACGGTGAGGTCGCCGCCGCCGCCGGTCCTGTCGACGAGCAGTCCGCCGAAGAGGTTCAGCCAGACGATCGCGGGGAGCAGCACGGCGATCAGGGCGCTCGCGGACTTCCGTACCAGCGCGAGGGCGATCAGGACCGGGACGAACAGGCCCAGCCACGGCAGGAACGTCTCGGTGAGACTGCCGAGGTTGCCGATGCGGTTGGGGATCTGGGCGTGCAGCAGCATCACCAGCGCGAGCAGCAGCGCGAGCGCGGCGAGGATCAGGCCGCGACGCCAGACGCCGCGGTCGCCGCGCCATCTGTCCAGCAGGCGCCGGAAACGGGGTCCTCGGCGCTCGGGCCCCGAGTCGCCACTGCCCGTCTCCGTCATATACGCCTGCGCCATACCGTCGCCTCACAACCTGCCGTGCACACCGTCAGCCCCGCGGTTACGACCCTAGGGGATGATCGGTGCCGTTCCTGCCGTCCCATGACGGCCGTACGGGCATGAGGACGAACAACTCGGGCGCCGGAGTTCCGCATCGGGAGCGAAGCGCGCCCTCTGTGACGAAACGCGCACATTCGGCCCACCGGTCGGCCGGGTGAACCAATGCCGAACAGATGGACTAACGTCCGGGCGGGCGGAGCCCCGTGAGCACCGCGTCGACGATCTGCTCCGCGAGGTCCTCGGGGAGTTCGGCCTCCGGGCGCATCACGGCGCGCACCAACATGGGTCCGACGAAGAGGTCGTTGATGACCTCTATGTCCACGTCGTCGCGGAGTTCGCCGTCGCGCTGTCCGCGGCGCAGGACTTCGAAGGTGGTCCGGCGCCGCGGTTCGATGACGGTGGCCTGGTAGGCCGCCCAGATCTTCGGGCTGGTCTTTATCTGGGCGTAGACGTTGTGCAGGAGCGCCGACGAGCGGCTGGCCAGACCCCGCTGGCGCAGCGGTTCCAGAAGGGCGATCAGATCGTCGCGCATGGAGGTGCCCGGGAGTTCGGCGTCCGGGGGCTCGGTGGCGCGCATGACGTCGACGAAGAGTTCCTCCTTGCCGCTCCAGCGGCGGTAGATGGTCGCCTTGCCGACGCCCGCGGTGCGCGCCAGACGCTCGATGGAGATGTCCGCGAGCGGGACACCGTCCTCCAGGAGCTGCACCGCGCCCTCGATGATGGAGCGTTCCACGGCCTCGCTGCGGGGGCGCCCCCGGGGGGGAACCCTCGTGCCTTTCCCGGCTGTCAGCGAGGTTCACGTGTCGCTCCGTTCCTTCGTCCTGCCCTGGCGGTTCTTCCTGGTGTACGGCGTGTACGGCACGTACGGCGTGTGGGGCACCCGCTGCCGATGCGAGGGGTGCCCCGCCGCGTCCCTCCGTCAGTGCTCCGCGGTCACCAACTCCGTCCGGTCCTCGTCCTGTTGCGGGGTGGGCGGACGGCCCGGCAGGAAGAGGGCCACGATGACGGCGCCCACGATCGCGACTCCCGCGCCGCACAGGGCGGTCACGTGCATGGCGTGCAGGAAGGCGTCGTTGGCCGGAGTGACGAGGGCGTCGCCCCGGGGACCGAGTTTGGCGGCGACCCCGAGGGTGGCCTCGATGGACTCTCCCGCGGTGTGGCGCAGGCCGGGCGGGAGGAGGGAGAGCTTGCCCTCGATGCCGTTGCGGTAGGCCGAGGAAAGGACCGAACCGAGGACCGCGATACCGAGGGCGCCGCCGACCTGGCGGAAGACGTTGCTGAGGGCGGAGGCGGAGCCGGCCTTCTCGCGCGGCAGGGCCTGCATTATGACGACGCTCGTCGGGGTCATGATGTGCGCCATACCGGTGCCCATCAGGAAGAAGATGACCTCGAGGAGCCAGATCGGGGTGTCCGCCTCCAGTGTCGCGAACGCGCCGAGCATCGCGGCGAGCAGCAGCAGGCCTCCCGTGCAGGTGGCCCGGTTGCCGATGCGGTCGACGACGAGGCGGGCGCGCGGCGCGAAGATGAGCTGGGCCGCGGCGAGCGGCAGCATCAGCACACCGGTCTTCAGCGGCGAGTAGCCGCGCACGCTCTGCGTGTAGAAGACGGAGAAGAAGGTCACGCCCATCAGCGCGAAGAAGACGAGCGCGATGGCGGCGATGGCGGCCGAGAAGACCTTGTTCTTGAAGTACGTGACGTCGATGGACGGATGGTCGCTGCGCTTCTCGTAGACGACGAAGGCGACCAGGACGGCGACTCCGGCCCCGATGGTGGCGAGGACCGTCGCGTCGGTGAAGGAGGCCAGCTGGCCTCCCTTGATGATGCCGTAGACGAGCAGCACGAGCCCGATGACGGACAGGACGACACCGACCAGGTCGACGCGGCCGGGGTTCGGGTCGCGGGAGTCGGGGACCAGCCAGAACATCAGGACGAGCGCGAGAATCACGATCGGCACGTTGATCAGGAAGACCGAGCCCCACCAGAAGTGGGCGAGCAGCACACCGCCGGTGATCGGGCCGATGGCGATGGCGAGACCGACGCCGCCGGCCCAGATGCCGATGGCCTTGGGCTGCTCCTCACGCTCGAAGACGTTCATGAGGACGGCGAGGGTGGCAGGCATCACGAAGGCCGCGCCGAAGCCCATGACGGCGCGGAAGACGATGAGCTGTACGGGCGAGCCCGACTCCGCCGCCAGTGCCGAGCCCACTCCGAAGACGGCCAGACCGGCGAGCAGGACCTTCTTGCGGCCGAGCCGGTCGCCGAGGAGGCCCGCGGTGAAGAGCAGCCCGGCGAAGACGAGTGTGTAGGCGTTGATGGCCCACTCCAGCTCGCTCTGCGTGGCGCCGAGTCCGGTGGGTGCCGGAGTGGAGATCGTCTTGATCGCGACGTTGAGGATCGAGTTGTCCAGCACCACGATCAACAGGCTGAGCATGAGCACGCCGAGAATGGCCCAGCGGCGCCGGTGCACCGCTTCGGGCACACGCCGTTCGGCGGGGGCAGCGGGAGTTGTCATGTGCGGGAGCCTAACGAGATTCGATACGGAACCGTATCGTATCGTAAATCCTTTGCGGAGACCTTACGAAGCCGCCCGGACCAACCAGATAAATGGGACGTAAGGACCGCCCGGCGGATGAACCGGGGACGAACGGGCGGGCGGCCGGCGCGCGTACACCCCGGAGAGCCGAACCCCCGGGAACCGGCCCCGAGCCCCAGGGAACCGGCCCGGAAGCCCTGGGCCGCGAGGGACGAACCCACGGAAAGGCGGACCCCTGGGGCGGAGGATGAGACGCGTGTCGCTCGACCCGGTCTGGCCCCCGTTGGCACGAGGTGCCACCATGGAGGGGATCCGGGGACGCCGTCAGGGCGCCTCGAGATGACAGAAGGAGCCGTTGCGATGACGCAGCTCTCGGCTGCCCCGAAGCAGCCCGCGGACGGTGCGCGGGCCACCACCGACAGCGGCAAGGCGCTGTACGGAGGCAAGAGCACCCGCCGCATCACGGTCCGCGACATCGGCGCGGCCAAGGAGCGCGGCGAGAAGTGGCCCATGCTCACCGCCTACGACGCGATGACCGCGTCGGTCTTCGACGAGGCCGGTATCCCGGTGATGCTCGTCGGCGACTCGGCCGGCAACTGCCACCTCGGCTACGAGACGACCGTGCCCGTCACCCTCGACGAGATGGCGATGCTGTCCGCCGCGGTCGTCCGCGGCACCAGCCGCGCCCTGATCGTCGGCGACCTCCCCTTCGGCTCGTACCAGGAGGGTCCGGTCCAGGCCCTGCGCTCCGCCACCCGGCTGGTCAAGGAGGCCGGGGTCGGCGCGGTGAAGCTGGAGGGCGGCGAGCGCTCCCACCGCCAGATCGAGCTGCTCGTGGAGTCCGGCATCCCCGTCATGGCGCACATCGGCCTGACCCCCCAGTCCGTGAACTCCATGGGCTACCGCGTCCAGGGCCGCGGCGAGGAAGCCGCCCAGCAGCTGCTGCGTGACGCCAAGGCGGTCCAGGACGCGGGCGCGTTCGCCGTCGTCCTGGAGCTGGTCCCGGCGGAACTCGCCGCCGAGGTGACCCGCACCCTGCACATCCCGACCGTCGGTATCGGCGCCGGCCCGGAGACCGACGCGCAGGTCCTGGTGTGGACCGACATGCTCGGCCTCACCGGTGGCAAGGTGCCGAAGTTCGTGAAGCAGTACGCCGACCTGCGCACGGTCATGGGCGACGCGGCCCGCGCGTTCGCCGACGACGTGGTCGGCGGCACCTTCCCCCTCGACGAGCACTCCGTCCACTAGCGTCACCAGGCCCCACCGAACCATCGCGGCACGAAGACAGCCCGCCGAACTTCCCCCGTCGGCGGGCTGTCGCCGTTCCCGGCCGGTGCCGTGCGCGGGACCGCCGACGGCCGCTGTCGGCGGGCTGTCGGTGCTCGCGGGAGGCTGTAGGCACCCTGTAGGCGGTTTGTCGGTGGGGGCTGACATCTTGTGGGCATGACGCGAATCGACAAGAACCCCGGCAGCGGCGCCCGCAGCGCCGTCACCGTGCGGGGACTGGTCAAGCACTACGGCGAGACCAAGGCACTGGACGGCGTGGACCTGGACGTCCACGAAGGCACCGTCCTCGGCGTGCTCGGTCCCAACGGCGCCGGCAAGACCACCCTCGTCCGCATCCTGTCCACCCTGGTGACCCCCGACGCCGGCCGGGCCACGGTGGCCGGCTACGACGTGCTCACCCAGCCCCGCCAGCTGCGCCGGGTGATAGGCCTCACCGGCCAGTACGCCTCGGTCGACGAGAAGCTCCCCGGCTGGGAGAACCTGTACATGATCGGGCGGCTGCTCGACCTGCCCCGCAAGGAGGCCCGCCGGCGCGCCGACGAGCTCCTGGAGCGCTTCTCCCTCACCGACGCCGCCAAGCGTCCCGCGTCGACGTACTCCGGCGGTATGCGCCGCCGTCTCGACCTCGCCGCCTCCATGATCGGCAACCCGTCCGTCCTCTATCTGGACGAGCCGACCACCGGGCTCGACCCGCGCACCCGCAACGAGGTGTGGAAGGAGGTCAAGCGGATGGTGGCGGACGGCGCGACCGTACTGCTCACCACCCAGTACATGGAGGAGGCGGAGCAGCTTGCCTCCGAGCTGACGGTCATCGACCGCGGCAAGGTCATCGCGAACGGCCGGATCGACGACCTGAAGGCACGGGTCGGCGGCCGTACGCTGCGCATCCGCCCGCTGGACCCGCTGGAGCTGCGTCCGCTGGCCGCCCTCTTCGACGAGCTGGGCCTCACCGGTCTCGCGACGACGGCCGTGGACATCGAGACCGGCACCGTGGTGGTGCCGATCCTCAGTGACGAACAGCTCACCGCCGTGGTCGGCGCGGTCAGCGCGCGCGGCATCACGATCGCCTCCATCTCCACCGAACTGCCCAGTCTGGACGAGGTCTTCCTGTCCCTCACCGGCCACAAGGCCAGTGCCCCGCAGGACCAGGTCCCCGCCGCCGCCCCCGCCTACGAGGAGGTCCCCGCATGACCACCGCTGTCGCCGAAGTCCCCCTCGCCGCCCAGGGCGACCCGCGCATCTCGCCCCGGGCGCACGCGCGCCACATCGGCGCCCTCGTCCGCCGCAACCTGCTGTGGATCCGCCAGGACCCGGAGTCGATGTTCGACGCCGTCCTGATGCCGGTCGTCTTCACCCTGCTGTTCGTGTACGTCTTCGGGGGCTCCATCGGGCAGTCCCTGGGCGGCGGACAGGACGCGTACGTGCAGTACGTCGTGCCCGGTCTGATGGCGATGACGGCCATGAACATCGCGACGGCCGTCGGCACCGGCTTCAACCAGGACTTCCAGACCGGTGTGATGGACCGCTTCCGCACCCTCCCGATCGGCCAGGGCTCGGTGCTCTTCGCCAAGATCGTGGTGGAGCTGATGCGGATGCTCGTCGCCACGACGATCCTCCTGGTCGTCGGCGTGCTGGTCGGCTTCGACATCACCAACTGGCCGGGCCTGTTCGCCTCCGTGGGGCTCTCCGTCCTCTTCGGCTCGGCCCTGATGTGGATCTTCCTGGTCCTCGGTGTGACGATGAAGAACGCGCAGTCGGTGCAGGCGATGGGCTTCCTGGTCCTGATGCCCCTGCAGTTCGGTTCGTCGATCTTCTCGCCGACCGGGACCATGCCGGGCTGGCTGCGCGTCTTCACCGACTACAACCCGCTGTCCTCGCTCGCGGACACCACACGCGGCCTGATGGTGGGCGGCCCGGTCACGCACAGCCTGTGGGTGACCCTCGCCTGGACGGCAGGGCTCACCGTGGTCATGGCGCCGATCGCGATCCACAAGTTCCGTACCAAGAGCTGACGTTCGGCGAGAGGACCTCGAAACCCCCGGTCCGCGTCACACGAGGGCGGCGGCCTCCTCCACGGAGAGCGCGCCGCCCTCGGCGTACGCCCTCTCGTACGCCCCCTCGTCCAGCAGGGCCCGTACGCCGGCCTCGGCCCGCACCCGCACCTCGTCCTCCATCGGGCCCACGAAGTGGCCCGGCGGCAGCAGCCGGTCGGCCGCGCCGAGCAGCATGGCCGCGTCCCGCACCCGACGGCCGCCCTCCAGGCCGGTGAGGGCGACGGCGGCGGTGGTCAGATGCGCGGAGGTCATGTGCGGCGCGATGACCTGCGACAGCGGATCGCCCGCCCGCTCCAGCGCCTTGCGCACCTTCACCAGGGCGGCCTCGTACAGTCCCTCCAGCGCGTCCAGCCAGGCCTCGACGCCCAGCACGAAGCCGTCGAAGACCACGAAGGTGACGGCCTCGAAGTCCGCGCGCAGCAGCCGCATCTGCTCGCGCGCCTCGTCAACCCGGCCGCTGCGGGCCAGCCACATCGACAGGAACAGCCGGGAGGCGGGCATGGCCTCGTTCAGTGTGCCCTCGCCCCGTTCCAGCACCTCCCTGAGCATCCGTTCACCGCGCTCGCTCTCGCCGGACTCGATGAGGACGCCGCCGAGCCGGGTGCTGAGCACCGCCGTCTGCGCGTGCGCGCCGAGCCCTTCGGCGTACGTCATCGCCTGCGCGTAGTCGTCGGCCGCGAGCTGGTAGGCGCCCCGGCGTTCATGGGCCTCGCCGCGCGCCGAGAGCGCCTCGGCGACGCCCCAGGCGTCTCCGATCCGGGTGAAGATCTCCAGCGCCTCGTCCGCGTCCCGGACCGCGTCGCCCGCCCAGGTGGCCCGGTTGGCGAGGACGTTGGCGCGCATCTGGAGGGCGACGCCGAGCTCCCACGCGTAGCCGAGCTCGCGGCAGGTGCGGACGGTCTCGTCGATGACGGCGCGCATCCGGTCCATGTCACCCGTCATGATCACGGCGTAGAACCAGAGGTTGCCGGGGCTGCGGCAGGTCTGCGGCAGCCCCGGGCTGTAGGCCCGGCTGATGGCGCGCAGTTTCTCCTGGGCCTCGGGCGTCTCCCAGGCCCCCATGTCCATGTCCATACAGGCGAGGTGGACGAGATGCAGGCAGCGGCGGGCCTCGTCGAGGATCTCGGGGCGCATCGGCGGCGGGGCGTCCGTGCAGCTTTCGGTCAGCGGGGGAACCGGCCGCACGGGCTCGGCGAAGGGGTCCGGGCCGAGGGCCATGACCTCACCGGACCAGTGGCGGGCCATCAGCCGCAGGTCGCGCATCTGCCAGTACCAGCCCAGTGAGAGGACGAGACAGAGCGCCTCCTGTTCGTCGCCGGTGGCGACGGCACGCTGCAGGGCGGCCCTGAGGTTCTCCGACTCCCGTTCCATCCGCTCGATCGCGGCGCGCTGGCCGGCGCCGCGCAGCTGGGGGTCGGTGGTGCGGGCGAGTTCCCGGTAGTACGTCAGGTGGTCGCGCTCGGCGGCGGAGCGCCGCCCGGACTCGTCGAGCCGTTCCCCCGCGTACTCGGCGACGGTCTCCAGGAGCCGGTAGCGCATCGCGCCGTCGCCGGAGTGGGCCGCGACGACGAGGGACTTGTCGACGAGCGAGCCGAGCGCCTCCAGGGCCGCCGGGCCGCAGACGGCCTCGGCGGCGACGAGGTCGCAGCCTCCCGCGAACACCGACAGCCGCCGCAGGACGTCCCGCTCGTCCCCGTCGAGAAGGTCCCAGGACCAGTCGACGACGGCCCGCAGGGTCTGCTGGCGCGGCAGCACCGTACGGCTGCCCGAGGTAAGCAGCCGGAACCGGTCGTCGAGCCGGTCGGCGATCTGCCGCGGGGTGAGCATCCGCAGCCGGGCCGCGGCGAGTTCGATGGCGAGCGGCAGGCCGTCGAGACGGCGGCAGATCTCCGCCGCGGCCTCGGCGGTCCCGGCGTCGGCGTCGATCCGGAAGCCCGGCCGGGCGGAGGCCCCGCGGTCGGCGAACAGCCGCAGCGCGAACGGCTCCGGCAGCGGCTCCACGGGCCGCAGCAACTCCCCCGGTACGCCGAGGGGTTCACGGCTGGTGGCCAGTACGGTCAGTCCCGGGCACCGCTCCAGAAGCTCCTCGGCCAGCTGCGCCGCGGCGTCCACGACATGCTCGCAGTTGTCGAGGATGAGCAGCATGCTGCGCTTGGAGCAGTACTCGGCGAGCCGGTGGAGGGGATCGTCGTGCCGGTCGGAGGCGGCCCGCATCTCCTCGGCGCCGGCGCCGCGCAGCACCGTCTCACGGGCTCCGACGGCGGTGAGTACGGCGTCGGGCACGGCCTTCGGGTCGTCGACGGGCGCGAGTTCGGCCAGCCACACCCCGTCCCGGGCCCCGGACGCGACGGCCTCCGCCGCCTCCTGCGACAGCCGGGTCTTCCCGGCGCCGCCGGGGCCGAGCAGTGTCACCAGCCGTGCCGAGGCGAGGTCGCCCCGGATGGTGTCGATGTCGGCCTGACGTCCGACGAACGAGGTGAGCCGGGCGCGGAGGTTGCCGGGGGGCGCGGACGCGACGGGGACACCGGGACCTCCCCCGGCGGCGGGCACGAGCGGCGCGGGGGTGTGCGGGGCCGGCGCCGGAATGTGTCGTGCGGGCGCGGTACGGGCCCGGGTGCCGGCCGTGTGCGCCGGCGGCCGTGGGGACGCTGTCGGGTCGGCCGGGCGGAGCAGTTCTCCGTGCAGCGCGCGGAGCTCCGGGCCGGGGTCGGAGCCCAGCCGGCCGGCCAGCAGCGCGCGCAGCGACTCGTAGGCGGCCAGGGCCTCGGCGGGGCGGCCCGCGTCGCGCAGGGCCCGCAGCCGCAGGACGTGCAGGGGTTCGTCCAGGGGGTGGAGGTCGCACAGGGCGGTGAGCTCGGGCAGGGACCGTTCGGCGTGGCCGAGTGCCAGGGCCGCGCCGAGGCGGGCGCGGCGCACGTCGAGGCGGCGGGTCTCCCAGCGGGCCGACTCGGCGGTGCGGTCCGGGAGGTCGGCCAGGGCCGGCCCGTGCCACAGCGCGAGCGCGTCGTCGAGGATCACGGCCGCCTTCGCCGGGTCGCCGTCGGCGAGCGCGCGTGCGCCCTCCCCCGCGAGCCGCTCGAAACGGTGCAGGTCGATGTCGTCGGCGGCCGCGACGAGCCGGTAGCCACCGTCCACGGAGTCCACCACGCCCGCGCCGAGCGCCCGGCGCAGCCTTCCGACCAGCGCCTGCAGCGCCGCGGGCGCGTCGGCGGGCGGGTCGGCGTCCCACACCTCGTCGACCAGGACGGCGGCGGGCACGGTCCGGCCGGGCCGCAGCGCGAGCACGGTCAGCAGGGCACGCAGTCGCGCGCCGCCGACCGGGACGACCGTGCCGTCGGTGCGGAGTGCCTGGGTGGTTCCGAGGATGCGGTAGCGCACGGGGTCCATTGTCTCCGGTGACATCAGGTGCGGGCGCCGGGTGCGGCGAGCCGGGCCCAGACCCCGGGTGCGGCCCGGGGTGGACACCGGCCGGGGACCTGACTGCGGCCCGGTCCGGGGGCAGGACGCCGCCGTTTCGTACGGCCATGGCCCCACCCTCTCCGGAACCAACCACCGATCGCGAGACGTTTTCCGTCCGAGCCCGGTACGGTCGGGCAGGCCCAGCACACGCGTACCAGTTCAGGGAGTCCCATGACCACCGCCGCGTCCCGCCGCAGCGACCGGAGGATCAGCCCCGTCTTCGTCGGGATCCTCGCCGTGACGGCGGTGACGGGCTGGGCCACCTGGACCGGCTTCGCCGAGCAGCCAGGTGTGGCCGTGTTCCTGTTCGTGACGGCCGCGTGGGTCGTCTCGCTCTGCCTGCACGAGTACGCGCACGCGCGCACCGCGCTGCACAGCGGTGACATCTCGATCGGCGAGAAGGGCTATCTGACGCTCAACCCGCTGAAGTACACGCACGCGCTGCTGAGCATCGTGCTGCCGGTGATCTTCGTGATCATGGGCGGGATCGGTCTGCCGGGCGGCGCGGTCTTCATCGAGCGGGGCCGCATCCAGGGCCGCTGGAAGCACAGCCTGATCTCGGCGGCGGGCCCGCTGACCAACGTGCTGTTCGCGGCGGTCTGCACGGCGCCGTTCTGGCTGCACGCGCTGGACGGGGTGCCGCGGGACTTCCGGTTCGCGCTGGCGTTTCTCGCGCTGCTCCAGGTGACGGCCGCGATCCTGAACTTCCTGCCGGTGCCCGGTCTGGACGGCTACGGCGTCATCGAGCCCTGGTTGTCGTACAACGTCAAGCGCCAGGTGGAGCCGTTCGCGCCGTTCGGCCTGCTCGCCGTGTTCGCGGTGCTGTGGATCCCGTCGGTGAACACGGTGTTCTTCGACGTGATCCACTCGATCCTGAACAGCCTGGGCATCGACGAGGTCCAGACTTACTGCGGCCAGGAGTTCTACCGCTTCTGGCAGGGCACCAACGAGTTCTGCGCGGTCAGCTGACGGACTTGCCGCGCCGCGCGTAGTACCAGGTCATGTTGGACGACAGACCCGCCAGCAGCACCCACACGATCCCCAGCCAGCTGCCCTGGACGAAGGAGACCACGGCCGCGGCGACGGAGAGGACGCAGACCGCGAGGGCGTAGAACGCGAGTCGCCGGGTCGGGTCGGAGGAGGGCGAGGCGGACATGGGGGACGGCTCCTGACAGACGGACGGATCGCTGGTGCTGCGGCGTCCAGTGTCCCTCATGTCCGTGTCCCTCATGTCCTCCGTGCCCCCTGCCCGCCCCGGGCCCGTGCGGCCGCTGTACGTCTACGCGTCCGTCACCTGTACGTCCGTCACTTATACGTCCGTCACCCGCAGGCCCGCGTGAGCCTTGTAGCGCCGGTTCACCGAGATCAGGTTCGCGACCAGCGACTCGACCTGGTGGGCGTTGCGCAGCCGGCCCGCGAAGACCCCGCGCATGCCGGGGATGCGCCCGGCGAGCGCCTGTACGAGCTCGACGTCCGCGCGCTCCTCGCCGAGGACCATCACGTCGGTGTCGATCTCCTCGATCTCCGGGTCCTGGAGGAGCACCGCGGAGAGGTGGTGGAAGGCGGCCGTGACCCGCGAGTCCGGCAGCAGGGCCGCGGCCTGCTCGGCGGCGCTGCCCTCCTCCGGCTTCAGCGCGTACGCGCCCTTCTTGTCGAAGCCGAGCGGGTTGACGCAGTCGACGACGAGCTTGCCCGCCAGTTCCTCGCGCAGGGCCTCCAGGGTCTTGCCGTGCCCGTCCCACGGCACGGCGACGATCACGAGGTCGCTGCGCCGGGCGCACTCGGCGTTGTCGGCGCCCTCGACACCGTGCCCCAGTTCCCCGGCGGCGGCCTGCGCCCGCTCCTCGGCACGCGAACCGATGATCACCTTCTGGCCCGCCCTGGCGAGGCGGTACGCCAGGCCCTTGCCCTGGGGACCGGTGCCGCCGAGCACGCCCACGACGAGCCCGGACACGTCGGGCAGGTCCCAAGGGTCCTTGGCGGGGGCCTTCTGTGCGCTGTCAGTAGAGGTCATGGGGCGACCTTACGTGCGCGGATCCCGCCCCGGGGGCCGCGGGGGCTCAGGTGAGGGCGGTCACCGGAACGCGCCGGAAGGTGATCGTCTCGTACGGGCCGAAGTCGCCGGTCTCGTAGAGGAGTCCCACGGTCTCCGGGTCGACGCGGACCAGATCGCAGTACGCGGCGGGCAGTCCGTCGACCGTGTGCACGGGCCGCCAGGTGGTGCCGCCGTCGGTGGAGGCGCGGACCGTCATCAGGGCGCGGGCGGCGGGGTCGGCGGGGCCCGCGTACAGGAGCAGGTCGGGATCGCGGAGCTGGAGGACGCTGCCCTGGACCACCGGGGTGACGAGCCCCGACTGCGGACGGAAGGGTTTCAGCAGGGTCCGTCCGCCGTCCGCGGAGTGCGCGTCGGCGCGGCAGCCCGGCGACGGGGAGTCGTTGCGGGTGTTGAAGTAGACGCGTCCGTCGAGGAGTTCGGCGGCCGTGGTCTCGTTCGCGTTGACGTATCCGTCGGTGTTCTCGTCGAGGTAGCCGAGGTACCAGTTCGCGCCGCGGTCGTCGCTGAGGAGGCAGTGACCGCTGTTGTATCTGGCCTCCGTGCCGTTGTCGGTGCCGGCGGGCGGCAGGGTGTGGTTGCCGGGCACGACCACGCGGCCGGTGGTGAGCTGGATCGCGTGCCCCGGCGTGGTCGCGTACCACCGCCATCCCGCTCTCTTCACCTGCGAGGTGATCTCCCGCGGCGCGGACCAGGTGAGGCCGTCGTCGTCGCTGTACTGCACCCACACGCGACGGCCGTCGGCGGCGCTCACCCTGCCGCGCAGGATGGCGTCCTCGGTGGCGGTGGCCGCGGCACGGACATGCACGAGCAGGACGCGGCCGGTGTCGAGGACGACGGGGGCGGGGTTGCCCGCGAGGTCGCCCCCGTTCTCGGCCACGGTCTGCAGCGCGCTCCAGGTGCGGCCGCCGTCCGTGGACCGTTTCAGGACGATGGCGATACGGCCGTGGTCCTGGGCGGAGTCGGTCCTGCCCTCGCAGAAGGCGAGCAGGGTGCCCGCGCGGGTGACGACGAGGGCGGGGATCCGGAAACTCGCCCGGCCCTCGCCTCCCGCGCGGAAGGGGACGCTGGTCTCCGTGTTCGGTTCGGTCATGCGCGGGCTCTGCCCCACTTGGGCGAATTCATGGTGAACTCCACCTGACGAGTCGTCGGTTGCGGCAGGATGCGTGTGCATGGATGCCGTACGGGTCGCGTTGCTGCGCGAGGTCCTGGCCGGGACGGAGTGGCCGGGTGACACCCGGCGCTTCGCGGGGGCCCTGCGGGGGTCCGTGGTGTCGCACGGGGGCGGGCTGCTGCTCGTGGGCACGGCGGAGTACGAGCCGTGGCACCTGGCGGCGCACCTGGTGGACGAGGCCGCCTGGTCGGGCACGCCGGAGCTGTCTCCGACGCTGGTGCGGCACGGGGCGCGGGCCTCGGACCCGGCCCACCTCGCCGTGGGCCTCGGCCGTATCGAGGCCGCGCGGCGCGGGGAGACCCTGCTCGTGGTGGCGCCGTCCGTTCCCGGGGCGCCGCTCCTGGAGCGGGTCCACGACGCCCGGCGGGCCGGGGCGACCGTGCTCGCGCTCGACGCGGGCGACCGTGAGCTGGGGGCGATGGCGCACGAGGCCCTGACCGTGCCGCCCGAGCACGAGCTCGACCTGGACACCGTCCAGCACCTCGTCAGCGCGGCGGCCGGGGAGAACACCCTGCCCTCGCAGCGGGGGCGCCGCCGTCTGCGCGACCGGCTCTCCCGGCTCGCGGACCAGCTGACGGCCCCGCCCGCGGCACGGTGGTAGCCGCCGCCCTGCCGCGTGGGCGCCGATCCGGGGCCGTCACCCCCGGCGGACGGCCCCCGCGGCCCGGGACCGTCCGGGCCGCCGCCTCCCGCCCGGGTGGTCACCGGCCCCGTGCGCTCGGGCAACGCCCCGACGGTCGCCCCGCCGGAGGGGCCGCGCCCGGCGAGGGGGCCGGGCCGGGGTCAGTCGTCGTCCGGATTCGGGGCCTGGGCGTCGTGCCACTTGGGGTCCGTCTCCCACTCCAGGTTGCGTTCCTGGGCGGTCTCCATGGCGTGTTCGGCCTCCGCACGGGTGGTGTAGGGCCCGAAACGGTCCTTGGCGGGGCAGTCCGGCCCCTCCTCGACCTTCTGGTGGACGAGGCAGTAGTACCACTCGCCGGGTTTCCCGACGGTCCGCTTCTTGAAGAGGGCCATGACCTGCTCCTTTCGCCACGGACATAGTGCCCCCATGCCCGCTGGTTAGACTCGCTGGCATGTCTGGCCAGTCGCTGCTCGTACCAGGAGAGCTCTCTCCCACCCGTCCCGTCCCGGGAAACATCAGGCGTCCCGAGTATGTGGGCAAGCCCGCCCCGACGCCGTACACCGGTCCGGAGGTGCAGAACGCCGAGACGATCGAGGCGATGCGGATCGCCGGCCGGATCGCCGCGCAGGCGATGGCCGAGGCCGCGAAGCTGATCGCGCCCGGCGTCACCACGGACGAGCTGGACCGCGTCGCGCACGCGTACATGTGCGATCACGGCGCCTACCCCTCCACCCTCGGCTACCGCGGTTTCCCCAAGTCGCTGTGCACCTCCCTGAACGAGGTCATCTGCCACGGCATCCCCGACTCCACGGTGCTGCGGGACGGCGACATCATCAACCTCGACGTGACGGCGTACATCGGCGGGGTGCACGGCGACAACAACGCGACGTACCTGGTCGGTGACGTGGACGAGGAGTCGAGGCTGCTGGTCGAGCGGACCCGGGAGTCCCTCGACCGTGCGATCAAGGCGGTCAGGCCCGGCCGGCAGATCAACATCATCGGCCGCGTCATCGAGTCGTACGCCAAGCGCTTCGGGTACGGGGTCGTGCGGGACTTCACGGGGCACGGGATCAACTCCTCGTTCCACTCCGGACTGATCGTTCCGCACTACGACAGCCCGCACGCCACGACCGTCATCCAGCCCGGGATGACCTTCACGATCGAACCGATGCTCACGCTCGGCACCCACGAGTACGACCTGTGGGACGACGGCTGGACGGTCGTGACGAAGGACCGCAGGCGGACGGCCCAGTTCGAGCACACCCTGGTGGTGACCGAGACCGGCGCGGAGATCCTGACGCTGCCGTAGCCCCGCCCGCCCCGCCGTCTCCCCTGTCGGATCTCCTCCGTCGAAGCCCGCAAGCCCGCCCTGTCCCGCCGGACAGGGCGGGCTTTCGTGTGTGCCGTCAGGGGCCCCACGAGCCCTCACCTGTGGGTTCGGCGCGGATCCGGTGTACGGTTTTACCGACAGCATGTCGGAAACTTTACCGACAGGGAGTCGACAACCCCGTTGACTTAGGTAAGGCTAACCATACAAAATCCGAGTGGCTCTCGTTCCTTCGGCCCCGGAGGTCCCATGGACCCTTTCTCGACGCTCATCCGCACCGCCTCGCACGAGCAGCACACGGAGGCGGAGACCTCGACGTTCATGAGTGACCTCCTCGGCGGCAAGCTCGGCGTCGACGCGTACGCGCGCTACACCGAGCAGCTGTGGTTCGTGTACGAGGCCCTGGAGGAGGACGCCGGGACCCTGGCCGCCGACCCGGTCGCCGGGCCCTTCATCCAGCCCGGCCTGCTGCGCCGCGCCGCGCTGGAGCGGGACCTGGCGCATCTGCGGGGCGCCGGCTGGCGCTCGACGCTCACCGCGCTTCCGGCCACGGAGGCGTACGCGGAGCGGGTCGCGGAATGCGCCCGCGCGTGGCCGGGCGGCTACATCGCCCACCACTACACCCGTTACCTCGGCGACCTCTCCGGCGGCCAGATCATCCGCGACAGGGCCGAGCGCGCCTGGGGCTTCGCCCGGAAGGGCGACGGAGTCCGCTTCTACGTCTTCGAGGACATCGCCAACCCGGCCGCGTTCAAGCGCGGTTACCGCGAACTCCTGGACGCGGTCCCCGCGGACGACCTGGAGCGGCAGCGCATCATCGCGGAGTGCAAGCGGGCGTTCGCGCTGAACACGGCGGTGTTCGGGGCGCTGGGCGAGGAGTTCCGGCTGAGCGCCTGACCGCGCGTACGGGCCCGCCCACCAGGTCACCGGGCGGGTCCGCCGTGCGGTCACCCGGGTCGCCGGGCCGGTCGGGTCACTGTTCCAGGAACACCCGGCCGCCGACCTCCACCCATCCCTCCGGCTGCGGAGCCGTGAGGATCTGGGAACCCCTGCCCTGGACGATGTTGAGCGCGCGGCCGAGCCGGGCCGTCAGCAGGAGGGCCGCCGCCCCGGTCGCCTCGTCCTCCTCGATGCCGTCGTCGCGGCCGGGGAAGGCGCGGGCGCGCACCCGTCCCGCCGATTCGTCCTCCCAGGCCCAGGCGTAGATCCACTCGCCCCGTGGCGGGGCGGGCAGAGCGTCCACCTCGGCCGCCGACGCGTACCGGCGCAGGGTGCGGGGCGGCGCCCACTCGGGCCGCGCCTCGATCCAGCTGAACTCGCCGTCGAGCCGGACCCCGACCACTCCGGCCGGTGTGACCAGTTCGGGCACGTCGAGCAGCCATCCCACCCCGACGCACGGATGTCCGGCGAAGGGCAGCCGCAGGGTCGGGGTGTAGATGTCGACGACCCCGCGCTCGGGGTCGTCGACGAAGACGGTCTCGCTGAAACCGAGTTTGGCCGCGAGGGCCTGACGGTCGTCGGGGTCCGGCAGCACCGAGCCCTCACGCACGACACCGAGTTCGTTGCCGTATCCACCGTCGGGTCCGCAGAACACCCGCAGCACGTCGTAATCAGTCACGCGGGCATTGAAACATCACAGGAACGACGATCGCCCGCGGGCCGGACCCGGCGGGCGGTCACGGCAGCCGCGCGGCCGGCGTCGGTCTCGGCGTCGGCGTCGGCGTCGGCTGCGCACTCCTACCCCGGACCCGGATCCTGCCCCTGCCCGAGACCCTGCCGCGGGCGTCAGCCCAGAGCGCGGCGCCTGCGCACCGCGACGACGACTCCCGTGCCCGCCGCGGCCGTCACCGCGGCCGCCGCGCCGAGCGCGCCGAGAGGCGCGTCGGAGCCGGTGGAGGCCAGCGCCCCGCCGACGCCGCCGGTCGTGGAGCCGGTCGTGCCCGCGCCGCCGGTGGTGCCCGACCCGCCCGCGGAACCCGAGCCGCCCGAGCCTGCCGAGCCGCCCGTGCCCGACCCGCCGTTCCCGCCCGGCAGTTGGGCGTCCTCGCTCACGGCGACCGACAGGTCCACCGGGTCCAGTTCGGTGCCGACCGGGTAGAACCCGCCGAACGCCTCCGCCCCCGCCTTGGTCAGGGTGGCCGTGACCTCGTCGAGCGTGATCACGTCGTCCTTCGCGGCCGGCACGCCGGACGCGGCCTCGAGGTCCGCGAGGACCACGTCGTCGGACTTCTCCCCGAGGCTGTCGACGTCGGCGGTCAGTTCGCCCGTGCCGCCGTCCAGCCTCGCCGTGAGGTCGCTGAGGGTGAGGTCGAGACCGTAGGTGCCGCCGCTCTCGTGGCCCTTGAAGTTCACCGCGCCCTCGAAACCGGCGGTCAGGGTCCCCGCGTCGGTGTCGTAGGTGCCGGTGGCGTCCGGGAAGGTGAAGACGCCGTTGCCACCGGCCTGGGTCGCGCCACCGGACGCGGTGATCGTGCCCTGGGCGGCGCCGTCCACGACGTAGGTGCGGAAGGACTGCTTCACACCCCAGCCGAGCGTGCCGTCGGTGATCTCGCCCTTCGTGGCGGCGCTCTCCGAGGGCGAGGCGGACGGTTGCTGCGAGGCGGACGCCGAAGCCGAGGCGGAGGGGGAGGCGGGGCCGGAGGGGGACGCGGAGGCGGTCGGCGACGGGGACGACGGTGAACTCGGCGACGGCGACGCCGGGTCCGAGGCGGACGGGCTCGGCGACGGCGACTGCGTGGTCTTCTGCACCACGCCCAGCGGATCGCCCTCCGCGCCGGCGTAGCCCGGGCTGCCGAGGACGGTCGCCGCCTCCTGCGTCAGCGTGGTCGTCATGGACGCCATGTCACGGGTGACGGTGACGTCCGCGAGGGGCACGTCGTTCTGCGTCGTGCCGTTGCTCGTCACGTCGGCGGTGATCTCCGCCGCTCCGCTGTCGAACCTGACGTCGCTCAGGGTGAGTTCGAAGCCGTGTCGCGCGGACGCGATCTTCAGGCTGCCGGCGAAGCCCAGTTTCACGGCGTGGCTGTCGGAGTCGTACGTACCGGTGCCGCCGGTGAAGGTGAACGCGCCGTTGCCGTCCGCCTGTGTCGCGCCGTCCGCGGGCGTGAAGCTGCCCGCGGCCGCTCCGGTCACGTAGCTGCGGTACGACTGCTTGATGCCCCAGGTCACCTCGTATCCCTTGAGGGGGACTTCGGCGGCCGACGCGGTGGTCACGGCGACGGCGGTGGCCCCGAGGGCGACCGCGACTGCGGCGGCGAGGGCGAGGGGGCGGCGGCGATTGGCGGCCATGGTGGTGGGTCTCCTCTGGCGGTGTGTGCGGCTCCGCCCGCGGGCGGAGGGTTCGTGGGAGTTCAGTCCTCGTCGGTGGCGTTCCGCGCGGCCGGCGCCTGTCGCGTACGGCGCCTGCGGACGAGCGCGAGGGTGAGGCCGATCGCGAGCAGCAGGCCCGCGGCGAGACCGAGGGGCAGTGCGGGCGCGGAGTCCGCGTGGCCGGCCGCCGTGCTCCCGGCGCGCGGGGCGGCGGTGCTCCGCTTCTCGGTCCCGGGTGTGGGCGGGTCGGAGCTGCCCAGGTCGGGCAGGGCGGGCAGCCGGGCGTCGTCGGTGACGGCGACGGAGAGGGTCACGGGGTCCATGGGGGTGCCCGCCCGGTACATGCCGCCGAAGGCCTTGGCGCCCGGTGCGCTCAACTCGGCGGGGGCTTCGGTCAGTTCGACGAGTCCGTTCTTCGGCGCGAGGTCCTTCGCCGCGAAGGTGACGAGGGGGACCCTCCTGCCGGAGTAGCCGGTGCTCGTGACATCGGCGTAGAGCGTGCCCCGCCCGTCCTCGACGGTGGCCCGCAGGCCGCTGAGCCGGAGGTCGAGCCCGTGGTCGCCGGTGAAGCGGACGGCTCCGGCGAAGGTGGCGCGCAGCGAGTGTTCCTTCCTGGCGTACGTTCCCTCGCCGGCCGGGAAGCGGAAGAGCGCGCCGCCGTCCTGGGCGCCGCCGGTGAGGGTCCACTTCCCCTCGGCGATGTCCCCGGTGACGTACTCGCGGAAGGTGCGGCGCACGCCCCAGTCGACGGCGCCGTCCGCGATCGCGTCCGACGTGCCCTTCGCCGTCTTCCGGGGCGCCGGGGGTTTCGTCGCCCTCGGGGTGGCGGCCGGGGTGGCGCCGACGGCCGCCCGTACGTCCGCCGACAGGCTGACCGGGTCGAGTGCCGTGCCCGCGGTGTAGTACCCGGCGAAGGACCGGGCGCCCTGTGAGGTCAGCGTGGCGGGCAGGTCGTCGAGCCGGACGGCGGTGCCGCCGCCCTTCATGTCGATGCCGGCGAGCGAGAGGGAGGCGAAGGGCACCTGTGAGGACGTCGTGACCGTCCCGGTGCCCTTCGCCCTGCTGGTGATGTCGGCGTAGAGCGTGCCGCTCGTGCCGGAGATGCCGACGGTGGGGCGGCTGAGGGTGAGATCGAGCTCGTAGGTCCCGTCGGCCTCGCGGTGTCCGACGAAGCGGACGCCGCCGGAGAAGGCGGCGCGGAAGGCGCCCGTGCCGCCGTCGTAGGTGCCCGTCGCCGAGTGGAAGCGGAACCGGCCGTCACCGATGGTCGCGGCGCCGCCCGTCAGTGCGTAACTCCCCTTGGCGATGGGCCCGGTGACATAGCTCTGGAACGAGGCCCTGATGCCCCAGTCGAGCCGGCCGCCCCGCACGCTGCGGCTCGCGGCCTGCGCCGCCGTGGCGGGCAGCAGCGCCCCGAGCAGGGCTCCCAGCAGGGTCACGCAGACCGCTGCGACGAGGGCCCTCAGGCGCACCGGCATGGATGTGTCCTCCGGAATCGGTGGCCGTGGGATGACGACCAGTAGCTAAGGAAGGTAAGGCTAACCTAAGCTATGCGCAACGGGGGTCGGAAGAGAAGCGAGAGGATCCAGTGGAATGACCAGGACGGCGCAGGGCCTGCGCACACGACTCGCGGGCGCGCTGCTGTCCGCGCTCGCCCTCACCCTGGCGGCGACCGGATGCGGCCCCGGCACCGCCGACCATGCCGCGGCCGTGGCCAAGGGGGCTCCCGCCGCCAACCGGGTGGAGCCCCTCACGGGTGTACCCGCGCCCCGACTGCCCGTCACCGTCCGCTCCGCCGACGGGAAGCGGGTGACGGTCCGCGCCGCCGACCGGATCGTCCCGCTCTCCGGCAGCCTCAGCGAGATCGTCTTCACACTCGGTCTCGGCGACCGGGTCGCCGCCCGTGACATCACCGCCACCTTCGCCCAGGCGAAGCGGCTCCCGGTGGTCACCCGGGGCCACGACGTCTCCGCCGAGAGCGTGCTCTCCCTCAGGCCGGACCTCGTGCTGGCCGAGACGACGACCGGACCCGCCGAGGCCGTGGCACAGATCCGCGACGCGGGCGTCCCCGTCCTCGTCGTCGACCCGGCCAAGGGCCTCGGCGACGTGGGCCCGCGGATCGAGGCGGTGGCCGGCGCGCTCGGCGTACCGGCCGCGGGCGAGCGGCTGACCGCGCGCTCGGAGCAGCGGATCGGGGCCGTGCGCCGGGCGGTTGGGTCGCACACGGACAGGCCCCGGGTCGCGTTCCTCTACCTGCGCGGCTCCGCCTCCGTCTATCTCATCGGCGGCGAGGACTCCGGTGCCACCTCGCTGCTGGAGGCCGCGGGGGCGGTCGACGCCGGAGCCGACTCGGGGCTGCGCAAGGACTTCACCGCCCTCACCACCGAGGCACTGGCGAAGGCCGCACCCGACGCGATCCTGGTCATGACCAAGGGACTGGAGTCGGTCGGCGGCATCGACGGACTCGTGAAGATCCCCGGGGTCGCGCAGACCCCGGCCGGGATGGCACGCCGGGTCGTCTCGGTCGAGGACGGGGTGCTCCTCAACTACGGGCCGCGCACCGACCAGGTGCTGAAGTCCGTGGTCGCGCAGTTGTACGGGGACACCAGGTGACCGTCGCGGAGCGGGCGGAGGCGGTCGGCACGCCCGTTCGCACGAAGCCCCGCGCCGCCGCCACGCTCCTGACCGCCGGGCTGCTGCTCACCCTGCTCGTCCTGGTGCCGGTCGCCGCCGGGCTCGGCGCCTATCCGATCCCCACCGGCGACGTCCTGTCCTCCGTCGCCCACCGGACCGGCCTCGGCGGCGCCGCGCTCGACCGGGTCCCCGAGTCGGTCCTGTGGAACGTCCGCTTCCCGCGGATCGTGCTCGCGCTGCTCATCGGCGCCTCGCTGGGCTGCGCGGGCGCCCTGATGCAGGGCGTGTTCGGCAATCCGCTGGCCGAGCCCGGGGTCATCGGTGTCTCCTCGGGGGCGGCCGTCGGCGCGGTCGCCTCGATCGCGCTCGGTCTGTCCTTCCTCGGCACCTGGACCGTTCCGGCCGTCGCCTTCGTCACCGGTCTCGCCACCGCGCTCCTCGTCTACGCGATGTCGCGCTCGGGCGGCCGGACGGAGGTCGTCACACTGATCCTCACCGGCATCGCCGTGAACGCGTTCACGGGTGCGCTGATCGGCCTCTTCCTCTTCTTCGCGGACTCCGCGGCCGTCAGCCAGATCACCTTCTGGCAACTCGGCTCGCTCGCCCAGGCCACCTGGCCGAAGGTGCTGGCCGTCCTGCCGTGCGCGGTGGCCGGACTGGCCGTCGCACCGCTGTACGCGCGCCGGCTGGACCTGCTGGCGCTGGGTGAACGTCCGGCCCGGCACCTGGGAGTGGACGTGGAGCGGCTGCGGATCGTCCTGGTGCTGGTGATCGCGCTGCTCACCGCCGCGGCCGTCAGCGTCTCGGGGATCGTCGCCTTCGTCGGGCTCGTCGTGCCGCATCTGCTGCGGATGGCGGCGGGGCCGGGGCACCGGTTCCTGATCCCGGGCAGCGCCCTGGGCGGCGCGGTGGTGCTGCTGGGCGCCGACCTCGCGGCCCGGACGATCGCCCGGCCCGCCGAGCTTCCGCTCGGTGTGCTCACCGCCCTGCTCGGCAGTCCGTTCTTCTTCTGGCTGTTGCGCAGGACCCGCCGCGGACAAGGAGGATGGGCATGAGGTTCCCGCGTACGACGCGCCCCGCGCCCCCCGCCCCGGCCGCCGCCGGGGACGTGCTCGCCGAGGCCGAGGGGCTCCATGTCCGCCTGGGCGCCCGGGAGGTGCTGCGCGGGGTGCACGTCACGGCTCGCGCGGGCGAGGTCCTCGCGCTGGTCGGCCCCAACGGGGCGGGAAAGTCGACGCTGCTCGCCGCCCTCGCCGCCGACCTGCGCCCCAGTGCGGGCGTCGTACGGGTCCACGGACGTCCGGCGGCGGACTGGACGGCACCCGAACTCGCCCTGCGCCGGGCCGTGCTCCCCCAGTCCGCGTCGCTCTCCTTCCCGTTCACGGTCGAGGAGGTCGTCCGGATGGGTCGCGCGCCCTGGGCGGGCGGCGGCGGGGTGGACGACGACGCGGCCGTCGCCGGTGCCCTGGCGGCCACCGAGGTCGCGGAGTTCGCCGCCCGGCCCTTCTCCGCGCTCAGCGGCGGTGAGCGGGCCCGGGTGGCGTTCGCCCGGGTGCTCGCCCAGCACGCTCCGCTGCTGCTGCTCGACGAGCCGACCGCCGCCCTCGACCTCAGACACCAGGAGTTGGTGCTGCGGGTCTGCCGGGAAAGGGCGCGCGCCGGGGACGCGGTGGTCGTGGTCCTGCACGATCTCGGACTCGCCGCCGCGTACGCGCACCGGGTGACCGTACTGAGCGCCGGCCGGGTCGCGGCCGGCGGTCCGCCGGCCGCGGTGTTCACCGGCGAGTTGCTGAGTGAGGTCTACCGCCAGCCGGTCGAAGTGCTCGCGCACCCGCGGACCGGCGCCGTCCTGGTGACCCCCCGCCGCGACCCTTGACCGTCCCTTGACCCCTCTGTGGCGTCTGCTTTGAGCCATCGTGATCAGGCCGTGCCAGTGCGGCAAACGTGAGAGCTGAATCACTGGACGAGCGGGTATCACTGAGGTAAGCCTCAGGTAAGTTAGGCCAGCCTCACCAAATGGCGCGGTCCCTTCCGCGCGATCGTCCCTCGTTCTCCTGGAGCCTGAATGCGAGCCGTCCGACTCTCAGTTGTCACCGCCGCCGCCACCGCGGCCGCTCTGGCCGCCGTCACGGGCTGCACCGAGAAGAGCGAAGCCGGGAACGGCGACGCGATCCAGGTGACCGCCGCCGACTCGAAGTGCACCACGTCGACCAAGTCGGTCCCGGCGGGCCAGGTCACGCTGAAGATAGAGAACAAGGGCTCGCAGGCCACCGAGGTCGAGATCCTCTTCCCGGACGACCGGATCGTCTCCGAGAAGGAGAACATCGGCCCGGGCACCAAGTACACGCTGACCGCCGAGGTCAAGGCCGGTTCGTACCAGATCGCCTGCCGCCCCGGCATGAAGGGCCTCGGCGTCCGCCAGAATCTCGCGGTCACCGGCGGCAAGGTCGCCAAGCGCGACCCGCGCCTGGACAAGGCCGTCGCCGCCTACCGCGAGTACGCGCAGGAGCAGGCCGACGCGACGATCCCGAAGGTGCAGACGTTCGCCGACGCCGTCAAGGCCGGTGACATCGAGGCCGCCGAGAACGCCTTCGCCGCCTCGCGTGTGGGCTGGGAGAGCACCGAGCCGATCGCCGAGTCCTTCGGCGACATCGACCCCAAGACCGACACCCGCGCCGACGGCCTGGAGAAGGACCAGAAGTGGACCGGCTGGCACGCGCTGGAGAAGTCCCTCTGGGAGGACAAGAAGATCGGCGCCGAGCAGAAGACGCTCGCCGACCAGCTGGTCACCGACCTGAAGGACTGGCAGAAGCGGGTCGGCAAGGCCGAGATCACCCCGACCTCCATGGCCAACGGCGCCAAGGAACTGCTCGACGAGGTCGCCACCGGCAAGGTCACCGGCGAGGAGGACCGCTACTCGCACACCGACCTCAGTGACTTCAAGGGCAACGTCGACGGTGCGCAGAAGTCGTACGAGCTGCTCAAGCCGGTCGCGCAGGAGAACGACAAGGCGCTGACCACCGAGCTCGACAAGCAGTTCACGGCGCTGAACACGGTGCTCGACAAGTACCGCTCGAACGACCCGAAGGACAAGGCGCAGAACGGCTTCGTGTCGTACGACAAGGTCACCAAGGACCAGCGCAAGGAGCTCTCGGACGCGGTCAACGCGCTCGCCGAGCCCCTCTCCAAGCTCGCCGCGGCCGTGGTCAAGTAGCGAGGCGATCATGACGACCGACAGGACCGAATCCACCGACGGGCTCACACCGTCACGGCGTTCGCTGATCGGCTGGGGCGGTGCCGGGCTCGCGCTCGGTGCCGCCGCGGCCGGTGGCGCGGTGGCGATGACCCGTACCGGGAACGACGTGGACCCGGCGGGCGCCGACACCGGCGCCGCGGTCGCCTTCCACGGCACGCACCAGGCGGGCATCGCCACGCCGGTGCAGGACCGGCTGCACTTCGCCGCGTTCGACGTGAAGACCGACGACCGCGCCGAGTTCGTCCAGATGCTGAAGGAGTGGACGGCCGCCGCCCGCCGTATGACCGGCGGCCACCCGGTCGGCGAGGGCGCCTACGGCGGCCTGGCCGAGGCTCCGCCGGACGACACCGGGGAGGCACTGGGCCTCAAGCCGTCCCGGCTCACACTGACCATCGGCTTCGGGCCGTCGCTCTTCGAGAGGTTCGGCCTGGCGGAGCAGCGCCCGCAGGCACTCGTCGACCTGCCGAGGTTCCCGGGCGACAACCTGGAGGCGGCGCGCAGCAACGGCGACCTGTGCATCCAGGCGTGCGCGGACGACCCGCAGGTCGCGGTGCACGCCATCCGCAACCTGGCCCGGATCGGTTTCGGCAAGGTCGCCATCCGCTGGTCGCAGCTCGGCTTCGGCAAGACCTCGTCGACGACGCCGGACGCGCAGACCCCCCGCAACCTGATGGGCTTCAAGGACGGCACCCGCAACATCGCGGGCACCGAGCCGGAGCGGCTGAAGAAGTTCGTGTGGGTGGACGAGGGCGACGGTCCCGCCTGGATGACCGGTGGCTCGTACCTCGTGGCGCGCCGTATCCGGATGAACATCGAGACCTGGGACCGCACTTCGCTGCAGGAGCAGGAGGACGTCTTCGGCCGGGACAAGGGCGAGGGCGCGCCAGCCGGCAAGGCCAAGGAGCGCGACAAGCCGTTCCTGAAGGCGATGAAGCCGGACGCGCACGTCCGGCTCGCGCACCCCGAGTCGAACGACGGAATCACCCTGCTGCGCCGCGGCTACTCCTTCACGGACGGCACCGACGGTCTGGGCCGGCTGGAGGCGGGACTGTTCTTCCTCGCGTACCAGCGGGACGTACGCAAGGGGTTCATCCCCGTGCAGCGCAGCCTCTCGCGCTCCGACGCCCTCAACGAGTACATCCAGCACGTGAGTTCGGCGGTCTTCGCCGCCCCGCCCGGCGTCCGCGACAAGGACGACTGGTGGGGACGGACGCTGTTCGCCAAGGAGGCGTAGCCCGTGTTCGGCAACTATCTGATCGGCCTGCGCGAGGGACTGGAAGCCAGCCTCGTCGTCTGCATCCTCATCGCCTACCTGGTGAAGACGGACCGCAGGGACGCCCTGCGGCCCATCTGGACCGGCATCGCCGTCGCGGTCCTGCTGGCGCTCGGCTTCGGCTGCGCGCTCGAGTTCGGCTCCCAGGAGATGACGTTCGAGGCGCAGGAGGCGCTCGGCGGTTCGCTGTCGATCGTCGCGGTGGGCCTGGTGACCTGGATGGTCTTCTGGATGCGGCGCACCGCCCGGCATCTGAGGTCCGAACTGCACGGCAAGCTGGACGCCGCGCTGGCGATGGGTACCGGCGCGCTGGTCGCCACCGCGTTCCTGGCGGTCGGCCGGGAGGGCCTGGAGACCGCGCTGTTCGTGTGGGCGTCGGTGCACGCGGCGAGCGACGGCACCCCGCGCCCGCTGATCGGTGTCGCGCTGGGCCTTGCGACCGCGGTGCTCCTCGGCTGGCTGTTCTACCGGGGCGCCCTGCGGATCAACCTCGCGAAGTTCTTCACCTGGACCGGCGGCATGCTGGTCGTGGTCGCCGCGGGTGTGATCGCGTACGGCGTGCACGACCTCCAGGAAGCCGACTGGATCCCCGGGCTGCGGAACCTGGCCTTCGACATCAGCGGCACGATCCCGCCGGACAGCTGGTACGGCACCCTCCTCAAGGGCGTCTTCAACTTCCAGCCCGATCCGACCGTCCTTCAGATCACGGTGTGGGCGCTCTACTTGGTGCCGACCCTCGCGATCTTCCTCGCCCCGGTAGGGTTCGCCTCCGGGAAGGGGAAGGTGAAGGTACCTGATGAGCAGGGATCGCACGGGTCACAGCCCTCGAAGACTACTTAGCCTCGCACGGGCGGCTCTTCGCCGTCACGGACAGCACGGTCACCACCGTCTCGCCCTGGCGACGGGCGCGGTGACCATACTGTCCGTGACGGCGAGCGGCTGCGTGGTGGTGCACGGGGAGCGGGAGGTCGTCCCGGCGGCCACGCGGGGCGAGGCCGCCCGCGCCCTGGAGGGCTTCACCACCGCGTACAACGAGGCGGACAAGGCCAACGACCGTTCCCTGGACGCGGACCGCGTCACGGGCGCCCTCGGGGCCATCGACGGCGCGAAGCTGAGGGCCGGCCGGCGGAACAACCCGGGCGGCAACCCGGGGTACTCGCCGCTGGAGCTGAGCGACGCGAAGTTCGCCATACCCGCCAAGGCGGGCTGGCCGCGCTGGTTCGTGGCGGACACCGCGGCCAACAAGGGCCTGGCGGGCAGCCGTTGGCTTCTCGTCTTCACACGCGGCAGCGCGAACGACGTGTGGCAGGCCTCGTACCTGACCGTGCTGGCCGGCACCGACGTGCCGAAGTTCCAGCAGGACAAGGACGGTTGGGCGCAGCCGGTCAGGGCGGACGACGCGGCCCTCGCCGTGGGGCCGGGGAAGCTGAGCCAGTCCTACGCGACGTATCTGAGGAGCGGCGGCGAGACCTTCGCCCCCGGCATCCACACCTCGCAGTGGCGGGCGCTGCGCGGCAGCAACGCCAGCAAGCCCGGTCTCGCCCGGCAGTACATCGACGAGCCGCTGACGTCGCACGACTACGCCCCGGTCGGGCTGCGCACCTCGGACGGCGGGGCGCTGGTCTTCTTCGTCACGCAGCGCTACGAGAAGCTGACCGCCGCGCAGGGCACCGAACTCCCCGCGCCGAACGCGGACGTCAAGGCGCTGACGACCGGTGACGTCAAGCAGTCCCTCACCCTGGGGTTCGTCTCCAACCAGGCGGCCCTGGACCCGGCGAAGGGTGCTCAGGACCAGCGGGTGACGGTGCTGGGCCGGGTCGAGGGGCTGACGGCGGCGAAGGGCGGCTGACGACTCGGCCCGCGACACCCGCCGGGGCCGCCCCGGCGGGTTCGGTCGCGGCGGGGCCTGCCCTGGTGGGTTCGGTCGCCGCGGTGCCTAGCCGCGGTGGGGCCAGGCGGCCAGCTGGTCGGACTCGTTCTCTCCCGCGTAGCGGGCACAGGCGTCCGTCAGGGCCTCGAGCAGGCTCAGCGGGTCGGGCAGCGGGTGCTCGGGGCCGCGCAGCCAGTCGACGGACAGGTCACCGGGGAGCTGGGCCGGCGGGACGAGGACGTAGGAACCGCGGCAGTGCCAGCGCAGGCCGGGGTGTTCGTCCGTCGTCTCGGGGTGCGAGTCCAGCTCGCAGGGCCACCACTCGTCCTCGTCCTCGGGCGTACCGCGGGTGAGCGTGAAGAAGAACATGCGTCCGTCACCGCTCTCGGCGACGGGTCCGACCTCGACGCCGGAGGTGAGCAGCCGATCCAGGGCCTCGCGGCCCGCGTCGAACGGCACGTCGAGCACGTCGTGCACCATGCCGGTGGCCGTGATGAAGTTGGCCTCCGGCTGGTGCCGTACCCATCGCTCGATCTGGGCGCGGTCGGTCGTGGACTGGGTCTGCCAGGCGAAGGACACGGGGTGGCGCGCGGGGGTGGGGCAGCCGACGCGGTCACAGGAACATCGGTAGCCGGAGGGGTACGCGGCCTGCGCGAGCGGCAGCCCAGCGGCGGCAGCGGCGAGCAGCAGGCTCTCGCGCCCGCCGTCGTCGGCGGTCTCCTTGGGGCGGCGACCACGCAGCCACTGGGAGATCCTGCCCTGCGCGCCGGAGCGGCGGCCGAACTCTGCGCTCATCAATCTCCTCGCCTAGCAGTGGTGCCGACAGGGGTCGTGTCGATGCGGTCGTACCGGTGGACACCTTCGCGGCCGGCATCCGACAACCCCTATGGTCCCACCATCCTGCGCCCCGGGGGGACAGAGCTCGCATCCGGGGTGGGTGGGACCAGGGCTGCCCCCGCCGAAATCAGGCAAGGCGGACCATTTTGGTGTGATTTATCTCCGGGGAGCGAGCCCGTACAGGGCGTAGTCGACCAGGGTGTCCGTGTACGCGTACGAGATCGGGCCGGTGCGCTGGAGCCAGCGCTGGGCGAGCGGGGAGACGAAGAGCTCCAGGGCGATCCGGAGGTCGAGGTCGGGCCGCAGCGCGCCCCCGTCCTGGGCGGATCCGAGCCGCTTCACGTAGAGCTGGAGCTGGGGTTCGAGGAGCTTGGTGACGAACTCGGCCCCGAGCGTCTCGTTCACCACGCCTTCGGAGGCCAGGGCGCGCGAGGGGATCTCGAAGGCGGGGTTCAGCAGCTCGTCGACGGTGGCGCGCAGGACCTGTTTGAGGTCGGCGGCGAGGTCGCCGGTGTCCGGGATCTCGTACGACTCCTGTCCCGCCTCCCGGGCGGCCCGCTCCGCGAGGTCCATGAAGGCGTCCAGGAGCACCGCGGCCTTCGACGGCCACCACCGGTAGATCGTCTGCTTGCCGACTCCGGCGCGGGCGGCGACGCCCTCGATCGTGGTCCGGGGGTAGCCGACCTCGCCGACGAGGGCGAGGGCCGCGTCGAAGATCGCGCGACGGGACTTCTCGCTGCGGCGCGAGGAGTCGGGTGCGGACCTGCCGGCGGGCGGGGCGGGCTGGGGAGACGTCGGGGCCATGGGGCGAACCTAACAGGTCGGCAAGACGGGGCGTCTCGCCGCCGTCCGGCCCGACGGGCGGGGTGCGGGACTGTGCTGTCGTCGCCGGGGAGGCGGCTCGTGGACGGTCCGCGGGAGGACCACCCGTTCGCCACCGGGCCGGACGGCGCCGCTCGGCGCACCATGGGCATCATCTGCCCCGCGGTACGTGAGGAGCCCTCCTTGCACCCTCTGCGCAGCGCCACACCCCGGCGCTATCTGATGTGCCCGCCCGAGCACTTCGGCGTCACCTACACCATCAATCCCTGGATGGACCCGGCCAAGCCGGTCGACGTGGCGCTCGCCGTCGCCCAGTGGGAGGACCTGCGGGACCGTTACCGCTCACTGGGCCACACGGTCGAGGAGCTGGTCCCGCGCCACGGCCTGCCGGACATGGTGTTCGCCGCGAACGGGGCGACGGTCGTGGACGGCCGGGTGCTCGGCGCGCGGTTCGCGCACCGGGAGCGGGAGGCGGAGGCGGCGGCGCACCTGGAGTGGTTCCGCGCCCACGGTTTCCCGTCCGTGCGCGAGCCGGTGCACATCAACGAGGGCGAGGGCGACTTCGCGGTCACCGCCTCGTACCTGCTCGCCGGGCGCGGCTTCCGGGCGAGCCCGCTCTCGCACGGCGAGGCCCAGGAGTTCTTCGGCCGCCCGGTGCTCGGGCTCGACCTGGTCGATCCCCGCTACTACCACCTCGACACGGCCCTCACCGTCCTCGACGACACGACGGACGAGATCATGTACTACCCGCCCGCGTTCTCCCCCGGCAGCCGCGAGGTGCTGCGCCGGCTGTTCCCCGACGCGCTGACCGCCGGCGACGAGGACGCCGCCGCGTTCGGTCTGAACGGGGTCTCGGACGGCCTGCACGTGCTGCTGCCACAGGCCGCGACCGGCCTCTTCGAGCCTCTCCGCGACCGGGGTTTCGAGCCCGTCGGCATCGATCTGAGCGAACTCCTCAAGGGCGGCGGCAGCGTGAAGTGCTGCACGCAGGAACTGAGGTGAGGGGTGGGGTGCGGGCACGGGGCGCGGGCGTGGGGCGCGGGCGTGGGGCGAGGAACCGGTCGGCCGTGAACGTCCGGGGTGTCAGTCCTCGTCGGCCGGGGGCGGCCAGGCGTCGCCCCAGTCCGCGTCCCGGGCCGCACGGTAGAGCGGTCCGTGGCGCTTGGTCACCGTCTCGCGGTGCAGGGACTCGTCCGGGCCGCACAGGTCCAGCAGCACCTGGCCCTTGCGGATCTGCGGCTTGCGCACCACGCGGGAGGAGGCCGGGTCCGCCGGGAGGCGGGTGGCCGCGACGTAGCTGAACTTCTCGTCCTCGTACGCCAGGGAGCCGCCCTTGACCTGCCGGTGCAGGGAGGAGCGGCTGACCCTGGCGGAGAAGTGGCACCAGTCCTCACCGGGCACGATGGGGCAGGCCGCGCTGTGCGGACAGGGGGCGGCGACGCGGAACCCGGCCTCGATCAGGCGGTCGCGGGCCTCGATCACCCGAGCGTATCCGTCGGGGGTGCCCGGCTCGATGATCACGACGGCCCGCGCCGCGGCGGCCGCGGCCGTCACGACGGAGGCGCGGTCGGCGGCCGTGAGCTCACCGAGGACGTACGACACCGTTACGAGATCAGTGCTCTCGAGAGTGAGCGCCGCTCCGATGCGGGTGCGGTGCCACTCCGCGGGCTTCAGCTCCGGGTTCGTGGCGGCGATCTCGCGGCCCAGCGCGAGCGCGGGCTCGGCCCAGTCGAGCACGGTCACCGGGCGGGCGCCCGGCCAGGTCGCGTTCACCGCCCAGGTCGCGGCGCCCGTGCCGCCGCCGATGTCCACGTGGCCGGCCGGTGCCCACTCCGGCACCGCGTCCGCGAACGCCTCCAGCGCGGCGCGCACCGCCTCGAACGTCGCCGGCATCCGGTAGGCGGCGTACGCGACCACGTCCGAGCGGTCGCGAAGGATCGGTGCGTTGGTCGGGGTGGTTCCCCGGTAGTTCGCGATCAGCCGCTCGACGGCCTGGGCGGCGGTCTTCGGCGGCAGCCCGTCGAGCAGGCCCGCGAGGGCGGTGCGCAGGGTGTCGGCGGGGGGTGCGGGGGCGTTCACGCCGCGATTCTACGGGGATGGGTGGCCCCGCCCGGCTTCCCGCGTCAAGCGCCCCGTACCGCCCGAGCCATCCGCGTCGCCGCCTCCACCCGAGGCCCGTTGCGCACCGGCCGCCGCCGCGGGTGCACCGTGTTCGCCAACAGCACGAGAAACGTGCCCGTCGCCGGATCCAGCACCAGCGACGTCCCCGTGAAACCCGTGTGTCCCGCCGCACCGCCCTCCGCCAGGGCCCCCATGAACCAGGACTGGCCGATGGCGAAGCCGAGGCCCGGCGCGGTGAGCATCAGCTCGACGAAGTCGGGACCGAGGATGCGGGCGGGTCCGTAGGAACCGCCCGCGAGCAGCGCACGGCAGAAGACCGCGAGGTCACGGGCGGTGGAGAAGAGACCCGCGTGCCCCGCCACCCCACCGAGCGCCCACGCGTTCTCGTCGTGCACCACTCCCCGCAGCATCCCGCGGTCCGCCTTGGCCCAGGGCCGCCGCTGGTCCTCGGTCGCGGCCGCGTCCGGGCACGGCCCGAAGCGGGTGGCCGTCATCCCCAGCGGCCGGGTGATCCCGTCCCTGACGAGGACGTCGAGAGCACGGCCGGTGATGCGTTCCAGGACCTGCTGGAGGAGGAGCAGGTTCAGATCCGAGTAGCGGTACTCCCCCGGCTCGGACGAGGGCCCCTCCGCCCGCAGCATCGCCAGGCGCGCCCCGTCGTCCGGGCAGTCGTACAGCGGGAGTTCGGGCCGCAGCCCGGAGGTGTGGGTGAGCAGCTGCCGCACGGTGATGTCGTACGCGGAGGCCGCGCGGAACTCCGGCAGGTACGCACCCACGCGCGCGTCGATGCCGAGCGTGCCGCGCTCCAGTTGCTGCACCGCGGCGACCGCCGTGAACAGCTTGGTGAGGGAGGCCAGGTCGAAGAGGGTGCGCACGCTCATCGGCAGCCGCTCCGCGGGCGGCAGTTCGACCCCGGTGTCGGTCTTCTCGTCGTACGACGCGTAGCGCACCGCCCAGCCCACCGCCTCCTCGACGGCGATGACCGGGCCGCGCCCGGCGACCACGACGACGCCGGCCGCCCAGGGGTGCGGCCCGCGGGTGAGGGCGCGGACGTCGCGTACGAGATGGCGCAGTTCGGCCGGATCGAGCCCGGCCCGCTCCGGTGTGTCGACGCGCAGTTTCGGTGCGCTCAGCTGTCCGCCGCCTTTCCGTCCATTACGTCCATCGCGTCCGTTGCCTCGTTTCCGTCCGTTCCATCTGTTCCATCTGTTCCGTCTGTTCCGTCTGTTCCGTCCGTGGGGTGTCCCGTCCGCCAGGGACGGCACAGTCCCATGAAGCAGGCGACGGCCACCACTACCGCCGCCAGTTGGACGACGGCCATCGGGACGGCGGTGTGCTCTCCGGCGATGCCGACCAGCGGCGAGGCGACCGCTCCGATGAGGAAGGAGGAGGTGCCCAGCAGCGCGGAGGCGGAGCCGGCGGCGTGCCGTACGCGCATCAGGGCGAGCGCCTGGGTGTTGGGCAGCGCGAGGCCCATCGCGGACATCAGGACGAACAGGGCGACTGCCACCGGCGCCAGACCGACCTCGCCGAAGACGCCTGAGGACATCAGGAGCAGCGCGGTCGCGCCGAGGGCGACGAGGGCGAGGCCCACGGCGAGGACCTTGTCGAGGCCGACCCGGCCGACCAGGAGCTTGCCGTTGATCTGGCCGACGGCCACCAGGCCGACCGAGTTCACACCGAAGAGCAGGCTGAAGGTCTGCGGGGACGCGCCGTAGATGTCCTGGATCACGAAAGGTGAGGCCGAGATATAGGCGAAGAGCGCGGCGAAGGCGAAGCCGCCCGTCAGCATGTAGCCGGTGAAGACCCGGTCGGCCAGCAGGGCGCGCATCGAGCGGAGGGCCTCGCCGACACCGCCGCCGTGCCGGTCGCCTGGCGCGAGGGTCTCGGGGAGTTTCGTCCAGACGAGCGCGGTGAGTCCGATGCCGACGGCGGTGAGGACGACGAAGACGCCTCGCCAGTCGGTGGCGCGCAGGATCTGCCCGCCGATGAGGGGCGCGACGACCGGGGCGACCCCGGAGATCAGCATGAGGGTGGAGAAGAAGCGGGCCATCGCCAGGCCGTCGTACAGGTCGCGGACGACGGCTCGGGCGATCACGATGCCGGCCGCTCCCGCGAGACCCTGCACCAGCCGGAAGGCGACGAGGAGTTCGACGTCGGGCGCGACGGCGCACAGGGCGGTGGCGAGGACGTACACGACCAGTCCGGCGAGCAGCGGTCTGCGCCGCCCCCACTTGTCGCTCATCGGTCCGACGACGAGCTGGCCGAACGCCATTCCCGCGAGGCACGCGGTGAGCGTGAGCTGGACGGTCGCGGCCGGGGCGTGCAGGGAGCGGGTGACCTCCGGCAGCGACGGGAGGTACATGTCCATGGCCAGCGGGGGTGTCGCGGTGAGCCCACCGAGGATCAGGGTGACGAGGAGTCCGGTACGGCGCAGCGCTCCGAGGTCGCGCGGTGCGGCGTCCCCCGAACTCGCCTCCCGTGGGCCGGAGTCCTCCGCCGCGGGCGTCGCCCTGGGGTGTACGACGGCGGGCGCCGGGTCGGCGAAGGCCGCCGGGGTGCCGGCGACGACCGCCGGGCTGTCGGCGACGGCGGTGTTCGGTATGTGCCCCCGCGGACCTTCCTGGTCCCTCGTGGTGCGCCCGCGCTCGGGCATGTGCCCCTCCCTCTCCGAGTGATCCGCCACCTATGCTCTCAGTTCGAACGGAGTGTTCGGGGTCACAGAGCACCACGGTGACAGAGCGAAGGGCCGGGAATGACGGGCGAGCACGAGCGGGTGCGGTGGGGGATTCTGGCGACCGGTGGCATCGCCGCGGCGTTCACGGCGGATCTGGTGGACATGCCGGACGCCGAGGTGGTGGCCGTGGCCTCGCGGACCGACGCCTCGGCGAAGGCGTTCGCCGAGCGGTTCGGGATCCCCCGGGCGTACGGGGACTGGGCCTCGCTCGCCGCCGACGAGGACGTCGATGTCGTGTACGTGGCCACTCCGCACTCGGCGCACCGGCAGGCGGCCGGGATGTGTCTGGAGGCGGGGCGTCATGTGCTGTGCGAGAAGGCGCTGACGCTGAACGTGCGGGAGGCCGAGGAGTTGGTCGCGCTCGCCCGCCGCCACGACCGCTTCTTGATGGAGGCCATGTGGATGTACTGCAACCCGCTGATCCGCAGGCTCAAGGGGCTCGTGGACGACGGTGTGATCGGTGAGATCCGCACCGTGCAGGCCGACTTCGGGATCAACGGCCCGTTCCCGCCCTCGCACCGGCTGCGCGACCCCGCGCAGGGCGGCGGGGCGCTGCTCGATCTCGGTGTCTACCCGGTGTCGTTCGCGCATCTGCTGCTCGGGGAGCCCTCGGGCGTCACGGCGCGAGCGGTGCTCTCCGAGGAGGGCGTCGATCTCCAGACGGGAGCGGTGCTCACCTGGGAGAGCGGTGCTCTCGCTTCGGTGCACTGCTCCATCAACGGCAGCACCCCCGTCACGGCCTCCGTCACCGGCTCGCAGGGCCGCATCGACATCCCCGGCGGCTTCTTCTTCCCCGAGCGGCTCGTACTGCACCGCGACGGACGCGACGCGGAGGAGTTCGCGGCCGACCCGGCGCACGGTCCGCGCAACAGCCTCAAGCACGAGGCCGCCGAGGTGATGCGGGCGCTGCGGGCCGGCGAGAAGGAGTCCCCGCTCGTCCCCCTCGACGGCAGCCTCGCCGTGATGCGGACGCTCGACGCGGTACGCGAGCAGATCGGCGTCCGCTACCCCGGCGAGACCGGCTGACCGGCCCTACGGCCGAACGGACCGACGACCGAACGGACCGACGACCCAAGGGACGGCAGACGGCTGACGGCTGACGGCTCCGGAAAGGGGCCGCGGGATGCGAGACGCCCGCGGCCCCGCCGTGCCCCGCCGTGCCGTCGATACGCTGCGGCCCCATGAATGCCAAGCAGACGAAGATCGCGGTGGTGACCGGGGCGGGCTCCGGCATCGGCCGCGCGGTGGCCGTCGAACTGCTGCGCGCCGGCTGGTCGGTCGCGCTGGCCGGACGCCGGACCGAGCCCCTTGAGGAGACGGCGGCCCTCGTGCCCGGGGCCCCCTCCGTGGCCGTACGGACCGACGTCGCCAGGCCCGAGGAGGTGACCGCCCTCTTCGCCTCCGTGCGCGAGCGCTTCGGACGGCTCGACCTGCTCTTCAACAACGCCGGAACGTTCGGGCCGGGCGGCGTCCCGGTCGAGGAGCTTCCGTACGAGGCGTGGCGGCACGTCGTGGACACCAACCTCAACGGCGCGTTCCTGTGCGCGCAGGCCGCGTTCCGGCAGATGAAGGAGCAGGACCCGCAGGGCGGCCGGATCATCAACAACGGCTCGATCTCGGCGCACACGCCGCGTCCGCGGTCGATCGCGTACACGGCGACCAAGCACGCGGTGACGGGCCTGACCAAGTCGCTGTCCCTGGACGGGCGCGCGTACCGGATCGCGTGCGGCCAGATCGACATCGGCAACGCGGCGACCGACATGACCTCCGGCATGCGCACGGGAACGCCGCAGGCGAACGGGGAACTCGCGGTCGAGCCGGTGATGGACGCGGCGGACGTGGCCCGCACCGTGCGGCACATGGCGGAGCTGCCGCTGGAGGCGAACGTGCAGTTCGCGACGGTGATGGCCACCGCGATGCCCTATGTGGGGCGCGGTTAGGGCGCGGCCACACGTTTCGTCAACGTCTCAACTTGCACAAACGGAAGCTGAACCTCCGCACTGTAAGACCCGATAGCGGGCTTATGCTCGTGTCGCCTCCACGAGAGCTTCACACTCGGAGTGGAGGACTTCGGTACGACCACGGTCCACACCGAGGGGGGAGGCGGCAGCCGTTCCGCGGCCCGGCTGGGGGGCGACCTCGCGCGGGACCGCGAGGTGGGCCATGGGACGGCTGCCTCCGCACATTCGCAGACCGCAGCGGCACCGTCACCGCCGGCGACGGGCCCCGGAATCTCCGGGTCCGGAAGTCCCCCGGTCCGAGTCTCCAGGGTCCGAAGTCCCCAGGTCCGAAGCTCCCGGGCCGGAAGCCCTCGGGTCCGGGGCCGGAGCCCCGCCCGCCGTCCCCGCACGCCGCCGCCTGCGCCACGCGACCGCGCCGCCCGCGAGCAGCGCGACCGCTCCCCCGGCCCCGCCGACCAGCCCCCACGACGAACTGCTCGTCTCCGCACGGGCGGGCGCGCCGGCGGCGGCCTTCGGGGCCTTGCCGGCGGGCGTCGCCCTGGCGCCGCCCTCGCTGAGCGGCGCGACCAGCGTGCCCACGGGCCGGGCGTTCGCGCCCTGCCGGAACCCCCAGTCGAGCAGCGCGGCCGTCTCCTCGTAGACGCCGCTGCCACCGCTCTTCGGGTGCATCACCGTGACCAGGAGGGTCCGGCCGCCGCGGGTCGCGGCGCCGGTGAAGGTGTTGCCGGCGTTGCTGGTGTAGCCGTTCTTGACGCCGATCAGACCGTCGTACGTCGGTACGCCCCACGCGCCGGTCAGCAGGCGGTCGGTGTTCTGGATCTGGAAGGTCTTCTTGCCGCCCGCCGGGAAGTCCGCGGTCCTCGTCGAGCAGTAGGCGCGGAAGTCGGCGTCGGCGAGGCCGTGCCGGGCGAAGAGCGTCAGGTCGTACGCGGAGGACACCTGGCCCTTGTGGTCGAACCCGTCGGGGCTGACCACGTGCGTGTCCAGGGCCTGCAGGTCGTCGGCCCTGGCCTGCATCTGCGCGACCGTGGTGCCCACGCCGCCGTTCATGTGGCTGAGCACGTGCACCGCGTCGTTCCCCGAGCGCAGGAAGACGCCGAGCCACAACTGCTCGACGGTGTAGGTGATTCCGGGCTTGACGCCGACGAGGCTGGAGCCGGCGGGGATCCCGGCGAGGTCGGCGTCGGTGACCCGGTGGCGCTCGGTGCGTTCGAACTTCTTCAGCACGGTGTCCGCGAAGAGCATCTTCAGCGTGGAGGCGGGCGCCAGCAGCCGGTGCGCGTTGTACGAGGCGAGCACCTCACCGCTGACGTGGTCGGCGACCAGCCAGGAGCGGGCGGTGAGCCGCTTGGGCAGCCCCGAGGCCCCGCGCACCTGGATGCCGCCGAGGCCCAGCAGGTCACCGCCGATCGTGGCGGTCCGCGCGGCGGTTCCGGCGGTGGTGCGGGCGGTGGACGGGGTGGCCGAGGGGGTGGCGGCGGCCGGGGACGCCGCGGCCAGCGGGACGGCCGCTGCGAGGCCGAGCGCCGCACGGCGGGACAGCACGCCGGCACGCGGGGGAAGCGGAGAGGAATCGCGCATCTCGGGACCGTACAAAGCCGCTCCGCGCCGCCGTACGGCGGGGTCACAAAAGAAAGGCACAGCGCTCCCCAAGGCGCGGCAAAGCGGCGGGCCGCACACCGCACCCGGCCGTCGGGTGCCACCGGCACCCCACCCAACAGGTGTTTCCTGGCAATGCCCCCTCCGGACCCTGGGAATCAGCTGTCTCACGCGATATTGATTCCGGACCCGGCTTTCTCAGCTCTCGCACACCTCTTACTCAGCCCCGCTCAAAGGTTTCTCCATAGCTTGTGGCCGCGCCCACAGCGGGCGCCGAGAACCTTTGGGGAACGGGATGTTTGGCATCTATCTCAAGCGTGAGCTGAGCCGGCGCAAGAAGGCGGCCCTGGTGATCGCCATGGGTCTGGCGCTCGGAATCGCGCTGGTCATCACCGTCAACTCGGTGTCGGCCGGCATGCAGCAGGCGCAGGGCAAGGTCCTGCAGTCGCTGTACGGGCTCGGCACCGACATGACCGTCACGAAGGCCCGTCCGGCGGCCACCAGCAGTTCCTCCGGGCGGCCGAAGTTCGACTTCGACGCCAAGGCCGACAGCGGCACGACCCAGAGCTCGGACCGGGTGATGACGCAGGGCGGGCAGTCCCTGAAGTCCTCACTCGTCACCGAGGTCGCCGCGCAGACGGGCGTGTCGAGCGCGGTGGGCGCGCTCAGCCTGAACGTCACCAAGGTCGACGGCTCGTTCACCCGGGGCACGGCGAAGTCCTCCACCTCCTCGGGGTCCGGGTCCTCTGGGTCCTCCGGGTCGCAGCAGGGCGGTCCCGGCGGCGGCCAGGGCGGCGGCTCGGGCCAGCCGCAGGTGCAGGGCGGCGGCGCGTCCTTCGACGTGAACTCGTACGCCGTCGCGGGCGTCGACGTCACCCACCAGGACCTCGGCCCGCTCGCCACCTCGAAGATCACCACGGGCCGGACCTTCGCCGCGTCCCAGACCGACGCGAAGGTCGCGGTGCTCAGCGCGTCGTACGCCAAGGAGAACAAGAAGACGGTCGGGGGGACCCTCACGATCTCCGGCACCAAGTACACGGTCATCGGGATCGCGACACCGGACAGCAGCGAGTCCACGACCGACGTCTACCTGCCGCTGAAGCAGGCGCAGACACTGGGCGACTCGAAGGACAAGGTCACCACGATCTACGTCAAGGCGACCGACTCGAAGCGGATCGACACCGTCAAGGCGGCCATCCAGAAGAACATCTCGGGGACGACGGTCACCACCTCCGCGGACCTCGCGTCCACCGTCTCCGGCTCCCTGTCGACCGCCTCGAACCTGGCGACCAGCGTCGGCAAGTGGCTGTCCGTCGCGGTGCTCGTGGCCGCGTTCCTGGTGGCGGCGCTGCTCACCTCGTCCGCCGTGTCCCGCCGGGTGCGCGAGTTCGGCACCCTCAAGGCGCTCGGCTGGCCGTCCCGCCGGGTCACCCGCCAGGTCGTCGGCGAGTCCGTCGTGAACGGTCTGCTCGGCGGCGCGCTCGGCATCGCCCTCGGCCTCGGCGCGGCGTACGCGGTGACGGCGATCAGCCCGAAGCTGACCGCGGAGCTCGGCTCCACCGGCGGTGGCGGCCTGGGCGGTGGCCCCGGTGGCGGCGGCCCCGGCCGGCAGACGGTCAAGAACACCATGGAGATCGCGCTCTCCGCGCCGGTCTCGGTGACCACCATCGCGCTCGCGGCGGGCCTGGCCATCGCGGGCGGTCTCGTCGCCGGCGCGATGGGCGGCTGGCGCGCCTCCCGGATGCGCCCCGCGGACGCGCTGCGCAGCGTCGCGTGACCCCCTGCCCCGAGCGACGAACACATCCCGATCCGGGGCGCCGCACCCACGCCGCCCCGGATCGCGGCGCCCCGACCCCCTCATCTTCGGAGAACCTCATGTACAAGCTCACCGGCGTCACCAAGCGCTACACGCGGGGCAAGGAGACCGTCGAGGCGCTGCGCGGCGTCGACCTCGCCATCGAGGACGGCGACCAGCTCGTCATCCAGGGCCCCACCGGCGGCGGCAAGTCGACCCTGCTCCAGATGATCGGCGGCCTGGACCGCCCGTCCGCCGGCAGCGTCGAGCTGGACGGCGTCGACCTCGCCTCCGTCGGCGAGGCCCGGCTGACACGGCTGCGCGCCGAGAAGATCGGCATCATCTTCCAGTCGTTCAACCTCATCCCGACGCTGACCGCGCAGGAGAACGTCGAGACCGCGCTCGTACCGCTCGGGGTCAAGGCCGCGGAGCGACGCGACCGTGCCGCCGAGGCGCTGCGCTCGGTCGGTCTGGGCGAGCGCCTGACGCACGCGCCGTCCGAACTCTCCGGCGGCCAGCAGCAGCGTGTCGCCATCGCGCGTGCCCTGGTCAAGAAGCCGAAGGTGCTCCTCGCGGACGAACCGACGGGCAATCTGGACGAGGGCACCCGCGACGACATCATGGGGCTGCTGGAGGGGTTGTGGCACGAGTACGGGCTGACCTTCGTCCTGGTCACCCACGACTCGTCGATCGCCCGCCGCGCACCGCGTCTCGCCACCATCACGGCGGGGCGGATCACGCTCACCGAGCGGGGCGGCGGCACACGGCACACCGAGTCCCGGCACGCCGTCGGCTGAGGGAGCGGCACACGGCGGCACATGGCGGTACGGAGCGACGGGAGCGACGGTGAGCGGCGCTCGGTACGCGAGTCGGGAGGGGAGGGTGAGGGGCCGGAACCCCGCTCCCTTCCCCTCCCCCGTTCTGCGCCTCTGTCTCCGTCTCCGTCTTCGTCTCCGTCTTCGTCTCCGTCTCCGTACGGGGCTTACGCCTGGCCCGTCTCGAAGCGGGTGATCCTGCCGCCGTCGACAGTGAAGCTCCACCGCGTCTTCATCTCGCCCCAGGTGTCGTTGCTGTAGCGGACGACGAGCGCGTGGCCGCCCCGGGACTCGTTGTCGACGTCCATGTGGCCGTGGGAGGAGAAGATCTCCTGCTCGGTCCAGTCGGCGAGGTCCCGGTCGGAGCCGTCGTCGGACATGGTGGCACCGGGCGCGAGGACGGACTCGAACGCCTCTCGGTCGTGGGCGTTCACAGCGCTGACGAAGGCCCGCACGGCGGGATCGCTGAGTCTGGCTACCTGAATCGTCATGGCAGTCAGCGTCACACCGCTCCCACCGGCCCGCCACCCGTCCCACCCCGCGACCGGCCCCGGCCGACCACACGAACAGCCCCCGGGCAGCCACCCGAACAGCCGCGCGCGCCGGGTACGGGACGGCGGCGCGGGCGACGGTGGAGGAAGGCCGGCGGAGGAAGCATGCCGTCATCTCGCGAGCCCGGTTGGGAGCCACCGTGACCTGTTTCGACCGTAGAGACCTCGGACTGCTGCTGCTCCGTCTGGGCACGGGCGGGGTGCTGGCCGCGCACGGAACGCAGAAGCTGTTCGGCTGGTTCGGCGGGGGCGGACTCGCCGGGACGGGAATCGCGATGGCGGCGATGGGATACGTGCCGGGGAAGCGGAGCGCGCTCGCGGCGGGCCTCGCCGAGGCGGGCGGCGGTGCCCTGCTGGCGCTGGGCCTCGCGACACCCGCGGCCGGCGCCTCCGCGGCCGGTGCGATGGCGGGCGCGACCGCGGTGCACCTGCCGCACGGGTTCTTCGCCAGTCAAGGCGGCTACGAGCACGCGGCGTCGCTGGGCCTGACGGCGGCGGGGCTCGCCGTGACGGGCCCCGGCCGGATCTCGCTGGACCATCTGCTCGGCCACACCGTGAACCGGGGCTGGATGGTCCCCGCCGCGCTGGGCGTGACGGCCGCGGCCGCGCTGGCCGTGGTGGGCGCGCGCACCAAGCGGGTGCGGCGGTCCGCCGAGGGTGAACAGGCGACCCTGTTCGACGAGTAGGAGCGGGGCCACTGCTCCACCGGGCCGCAGATCCACGGGTCTACGGGTCTACGGGTCCGCGAGTCCATGGGTCCATCGGTCCGCGGATCCACGGACAGGCGTCGGGCGCGCCGCCCCTGGGGAGGCTGGTCCCATGGCTGATGAAGACGTCTGGGACTCGATCGACCGCCTCCACGACTGGCTCGACGCCGACCGGACGCGAGAGGGCCGGGTGCACGACGACCGGGCGTACGACGACCGGACGCACGACGGCCGGACGCACGACGGCCGGACGCACGACGGCCGTGAGGAGCTGCTCCTGCGCATCCTGAAGCTGTCGGAGGAGGTCGGCGAGGTCGCCCGGGCGGTGATCGGCGCGACCGGTCAGAACCCGCGCAAGGGCACCACGCACACCTGGGACGACGTACGGTCCGAGCTCTGCGACGTCGTGATCACCGGCATGGTCGCTCTGCGCACCCTGGCACCGGACGCCCGCGAGGTGTTCACGGCCCACCTGGCCGGCGTCACTGACCGGTCTCTCGGTACCGGCCGCGACTCCGGGTGAACCGCCACCGGTGCCAGGGGAGTTCCGGGGCGACCCGGTCCACGTCGGAAGCCGGAGATGTCGCGAGGGAGGGGGCGCCGAACCGCCGTACCGCCGTCTGAGAGGGTGACCGCATGCGCCTGATTCTCGTCCGCCACGGACAGACACCGTCCAATGTGGAGTTCCTGCTGGACACCGCCGCGCCGGGACCAGGGCTCACGGCCCTCGGGGAGAAACAGGCCGCCGCGCTGCCCCGGGCACTGGCGGACGAGCGGATCGACGCGCTGTACGCCTCCACGCTGACCCGCGCCCGGCTGACCGCCGCCCCGCTGGCGGCCGCGCGCGGGCTGGAGGTACGTGTCCGGGAGGGCATCCGCGAGCTGTCCGCCGGGGACCTGGAGATGCTGCGCGGGGACACCGAGGAGGCGCGGGTGTACCTCACGACGGCGTTCGCCTGGGCGTCCGGGGACACCACGCTGCGGATGCCGGGCGGGGAGAGCGGCGCGGAGGCGCTGGACCGGTTCGACACGGTGGTCGCGGAGGCCGCGGCAAGCGGGGCCGGTGCCGGTGCCGTCGCGATGGTCAGTCACGGCGCCGCGATCCGGGTGTGGACGGCGGCACGCGCGCACAACGTCGAGGTGTCCTTCGCCACCGGCCACCGGCTGGACAACACGGACGTGGTGATCCTGGAGGGTTCCCCGGCGGACGGCTGGACGGCCGTGTCCTGGGCCGGCACACCGCTGGGCGACGCGACTTCCGGCCGGGAGAGCGGGCCGACGGGACAGCCGCTGGGTCCCGCGGGGGAACCGCCGGTACCGAACGAACAGCCCGCCGTACCGAACGAGCAGCCCGCCGTACCGAACGAGTAGCCCGCCGTACGAGTAGCCCGCCGTACGAGCAGCCCGCCCGCGCCGACGGACTGCCGCCGGGCGGGGGATCACCGGGCGGGGACGGACTGCCGCCGGGCGGGCACGCCATCGGGTCCCCGCGGGCACCTCATCCCGGCGGCATGTTGAACGGCGTGACCACCTGGATCGCCGACGGGAGGGGCGGGCCCTCGTCCGGGAGGGCCTGGTGGGCCCGCATGATGGTCTGGCAGGCGCGGCGCATGTCCTGGCGCAGGTCGTGGTGGAGCACCGCGGACAGCCGCCGCTCCCCCAGGAGCCTGGTGTTGTCGTGGTCCAGGTCGTGGGCGACGAAGGCCAGCAGGTCCCTGCCGAGCGCGTCGAAGGCCTCGATGGTCGCGGTGTTCCCGCCGCCGATGGAGTAGACGGCGTTGATCTCCGGATCCCGCTGCAGGGCCTCGCGGACGAGCTCCCGCTGGGTGGAGTCGAGCCCGTCGCTGTCGGTGACCTCGACCAGCCGGCGTTCCGGCCGCGCGGCGCGCATCTCGCTGCGGAAGCCCATCTCGCGCTCCTCCTCGTTGCGGAAGGAGCCCCGGCTGATGGTGACGAGCACATGGCCGGGACCGTCGCCGAGCCACTGCCGGATCAGGTAGGCGGCGGTCGCTCCGGCGGCCCGGTTGTCGATGCCGACGTACGCCCTGCGCGGGCTGCTGGGCAGGTCCGTCACGAGCGTGACCACGGGGATGCCGGCCGCCACCAGGCGTCCGACCGCGGTGGTGACCTCGGGCACGTCGGGCGCCTTGAGGATCACCCCCTGCGAGCCGCGCGCGGCGATCCTGTCGAGGTCCTTCACCAGCTCCGCCGCGGGGTCCGTCTCCCGGAAGTGGAAGCGTGAGCGCACGATCGCCGGGTGCAGGGACGGCAGTTCGGCCTCCAGGGCGTCGCGCACCGCGGAGGAGAACCGCTCCGGGGTCTGCATCACGATGTCGATCATGAAGGTGCGGCCGCCGATACGGACCTGGGTGCGCTGGCGGTCCAGGTCCTCGATGGCCTGCCGCACCTCCCGGGCCGTGCTGTCGCGGACGCCGCCCCGGTGGTTGAGGACCCGGTCGACCGTCGCCTCGCTCAGACCGGCCTGACGGGCGATCTCACGGATCGTATAGGGGTGTCCCATGGCTGTTCCCTGTTCTCTGTTCCCCGTGGTCGCTGATGGGTTTTTGATGGGTTTCTGCTCATTGAATGATGGGCTCGGGTTCATAAGACTGACGGAAACGGCCGCGCGGCGAAAGGACCCTGCATGGCTTCCCAGGACGCGGGACCACGGGTGTGGCTGAGCGGGGACGCGGACTGCGACCTCGACGCCTTCCGCGCACTGGTGGCCGAACGCACCGATCCGCGCGACTACCCGCACGCCGCCGAAGTCGAGCGGAACGTCCCGCTCTACGACAGCGACCGTGTCCGGGCGGCCGACCCGACGGCCGTGCGGACCGAGTGGGTGCGCGCGCTGCTGGACGGGCCCGGCATCGTGGTGCTCCGGGGCGCGTTCGCGGACCTGGACCTGGTGGACCGGGCGTCGGACGTGTTCCGGTCGCTGATCGAGCGGGAGCGGGCGAGCGGTACGGCCCGCGGCGACCACTTCGCGCGGCCCGGCGCCAACGACCGGGTGTGGAGCGCCCTGGACAAGACGGCCCTGCACGCTCCCGACGTCTTCGCCGACTACTACGCCAACGACATGCTGGCCCTGGTCTGCGAGGCCTGGCTCGGCCCCGGCTACCAGGTCACCTCCCAGATCAACGTGGTCAACCCGGGCGGCGCGGCGCAGAGTGTGCACCGGGACTACCACCTCGGTTTCCTCTCCGACGAGCGCGCGGCCCGCTACCCGGCGCACGTCCACCGGCTCTCCCCCGCGCTCACCCTGCAGGGCGCGGTGGCGCACTGCGACATGCCCGTGGAGTCCGGCCCGACGCTGTACCTGCCGCACTCCCAGAAGTACGAGCCCGGCTACCTGGCCTGGCGGCGCCCTGACTTCACCGCGTACTTCGAGGAGCACCACGTACAGCTCCCGCTGGCCAAGGGGGACGCGGTCTTCTTCAACCCCGCGCTCTTCCACGCGGCGGGCCACAACCGCACGACGGACGTCAGGCGGATGGCGAACCTGCTGCAGGTCTCCTCCGCCTTCGGCCGCGCGATGGAGACGGTGGACCGGGAGTCGATGGTGAACGCGCTGTTCCCGGTGCTGCTGCGGCGCCGGAGCGCGGGCGTCGGCGAGGCGTGGCTGCGCCGGGTGGTGGCGGCCTGCGCGGAGGGCTACCCGTTCCCCACGGACCTCGATCTGGACCCGCCGCTGGAGGGGCTCGCCCCGCCGTCCCAGGCCGACACGGTGTGGCGGGCCCTGACGGAGGAGTGGAGCCCCCGGCGGCTGCGCCAGGAACTGCGGGACGGCGCCGAGCGCCGCCGCACTTGAGTACTCACGTCAGGGGAGAACCAATGGGACCACTTCTCGAGGACCGGGTCGTCCTCGTCAACGGCGGCAGTCAGGGCGTCGGCGCGGGTGTCGTACGGGCGGCCGTCCGCGAGGGCGCGGCGGTCGCGTTCACCGCGCGCCGCGCCGAACTCGGTGAGCGGTTCGCCGCGGAGACCGGCGCCACCTTCGTACGGGCCGATCTCGCCGATCCCGCGCAGGCGCGCGCCGCCGTCGAGCGGGTCGTGGCCACGCACGGACGGCTCGACTGTCTCGTCAACGCGGCGGGACTGACCTCGCGCGGCACCCTCCTGGACACCACACCCGAGCTCTTCGACGCGCACATCGCGGTCAACCTGCGGGCGCCGTTCTTCGCGATGCAGGCGGCGGTCCGGCACCTGGTGGACCGCGGGGCGCCGGGCACCGTCGTCAACATCATCACCTCCTCCGCGCACGGCGGACAGCCGTTCCTCGCCCCGTACGTGGCCGCCAAGTCCGGGCTCATGGGCCTCACCCGCAACGCGGCGCACGCCCACCGCTGGGACCGGATCCGGATCAACGGCCTGAACATCGGCTGGACGGACACCGAGGGCGAGGACGAGATCCAGCGCACCTTCCACGGCGCGGGCGACGACTGGCGGGAGGAGGCGGCGGGGAGCCGTCCGATGGGCCGGCTCGGCCAGGTCGACGAGATCGCCGACTTCGTCGTCTTCCTGCTCTCCGACCGCAGCGGTGTGGTCACCGGTTCGGTCGTCGACTGGGACCAGACCGTCTTCGGCGGACTCGACTGACATACGGCCCCGCTTCAGCCCCGCGGGGCTGCGCACAGGGCTGATGGTTACGGTATTCAGGCTTTAGGAGCAACTTCTCATGCGTATAGGCATCTTGGGACTGGGCCGGATCGGCGCCTTCCACACCGCGACGCTCGCGGGGCTCGACGCCGTGGACTCGCTGGTGGTCACCGACCCGGTGGCCGGGGCGGCCGCGGCGGCGGTCGAGCGTTTCGGGGCGACGGCGGTGGACTCCCCCGAGGCGGTGCTCGCCGCCGGGGTCGACGGCATCGTGGTGGCGGCCGCCACCGACGCGCACCCCGCGCTCATCCTGGCCGCGGTCGAGGCGGGCATCCCCGTCTTCTGCGAGAAGCCGGTGGCACGGACGGTCGAGGAGAGCGTCGCCGTCCTGCGCGCGGTCCAGGACAGCGGCGTCGAGGTCCACATCGGCTACAACCGGCGCTTCGACGCGGGCTGCGTGGCCGCGCGCAAGGCCGTGGTGAGCGGCGAACTCGGCAAGCTGCACACCGTACGCTCCACGACCCTGGACCCGGCGCCGCCACCGGCCGCGTACGTGGCGGTCTCCGGCGGCATCTTCCGCGACTGCGCCGTGCACGACTTCGACATCGTGCGCTGGGTCACCGGCCGCGAGGTGGTCGAGGTGTACGCGGCCGGGGGCAACCGGGGGGCCGAGTACATCGCCGAGGCGGGCGACGTCGACACCGCGTCGGCGATCCTCACCCTCGACGACGGCACCCTCGCGCTGGTGTCCAACTCCCGCCACAACGCCCGAGGTTACGACGTCCGCCTGGAACTGCACGGCATGCGCGACAGCATCGCCGTCGGCCTGGAGGACAAACTCCCCCTGCGCTCCGTGGAACCCGGCGCCACCTTCCCGGCCGGCACCCCGCACGACTTCTTCATGGACCGCTTCGCCCCCGCCTACCGCGCCGAACTGACCGCATTCACCGAGGTCGTCGCGGGCCGAGCCACCTCCCCGTGCACGGTCGCCGACGCGATCGAGGCGAGCTGGATCGCGGAGGCGTGCGCGTTGTCGTTGGCGGAGCACCGGCCGGTGCGGGTGGAGGAGGTACGACGGGGCTGAGCCGGTCCGGCGGGGTGCGGCCGGATCAGCGGGGCAGGCGGCCGCCCTTGACCGCGGCGACGAACGAGGCCCAGCCTCCGGCGGGGAACACGAGAACCGGCCCGTGCGGGACCTTGCTGTCCCGCACGGGGATGCCTGCGGGGAGGTCGTCGGAGACCTCCAGGCAGGCGCCGCCGTCCTGGTTGCTGTAGCTGCTCCTACGCCAAGAGGCGGCGGTCAGGTCGATGGATGGCACGTCGCTTCCTCCCACATCCGCCGGATGAACCTGCGCGACTCCACCGGCGTGAGCGCCAGGTCGCGCACCGCATCGTACGTCTTCTGCAAACGCACAACAGGCCCGGCTTCCTCGATGAGTTCGCCCCGGTATCCGTTCTCGGTGTACGCGACGGTCCTGCCCTCCGGAAGGAGCAGATACCACATGTCGGCGCTCATGAGACCGTGCAATCCCGCGCTCTGCAGCAGCACATGGACCGTCACGCTGGGACGTTCCGCGACTTCTTCCAGGTACTCAAGCTGCGCGCACCACTCGCCCGTGTCCCGCATCGGCGTCCGCAGCACCGCCTCCGAGAGGATGGTCCGGAACGACGGCGCGTCCTCCCCCTCCAACAACTCCCGTCGCCCCGTCCGCGCCTCGACCTGCTGCTCGAGCTCCTTGCCCTTGAGCCCGCCCGCCGCCAGCACCTCCCGCGCGTACCCCGGCGTCTGCAACAGCCCCGGCAGCACACTCACCGCGAAGTGCCACAGGCTCACCGCCTCCGCCTCCAGTGCCATGTAGCGCCGGTATCGCTCGCGGAACTGTGTATGGTCCCCGGCGGCCAGTTCCCAGAGCGCGAGCAGCAGCCCCGGCGTCCCATAGTGCTGATCCAGCGCCTGGACGACCTCCGGGCTGCCGAGCGTCTCGCCCTTCTCCATCTTCCCGAACAACGACCAGTCCCAGCCGAGCCGTTCGCCGAGCGCCCGCAGGCTCGTCCCGCTCCCGGCCCGCAGGGTCCGCAGTTCCTCCGCGAACCGCTGGCGTGGTTCCTGGCTGCGGCCGGTGATGACGCGGCGCTGCGGCATACCGCTCCCTTCGGGACGTTCGCGCGAGCGATGTGGAACGTGTGGAACCACGTCCGTACGGCGGGGAAGCACGGCCCCGTCCACAGCGTGGTCGGCCACGACCGGGCGCATTCTCGTCATACCCGGACTACGCAGCGTAATACGCCCAGCGCAGCCGGGTCATGGAATTGGTCATGGAATCCGCAGCACCGGACCGACAAGGACGCTGATGCCCCGCACGCCCAAGACCCAAGAAGCCCTGGACGCCCGTGACGCCCTCGCCTCCGCCCTCAGCAGGGCCGGCATCCAGCTCCCCGCGATGGACGTCCGGACCCCCTGGGCGGACGACGGCGAAGTCCGCTACGCGCTCGTGCACCTCGGTGTGTGCTCCGCGCCCGTGGCTCTGATGCTCGCGGACGTGATCCTCAGGGGGATCGCCGCATGACCGGGAACGCGGTACCCGGCGTCGGAGCGGCCGTCCACGACACCGTCCGCGACCGCGTCGGACGCGTCATGGGCCATGAGGGCCCGTATCTCCAGGTCCGCCCGCTCGGCGGCGGCGTCGAGTGGGACGCGGACCCGGGCCACCTCAGACCTCTGAGCCAGGACGAACTGCTGAGCGCCCTGGTCGCCGAGGCGAACGCCCGCAGCAGAAAGGCCGGATGACGGAACCACACGTACGGCGACCGGCACCACGCTCCACGGTGTGACCGAGGAAAGCGGGGAGACCCGGCCGACTGTCCGACGCGCCCTCGAAAGTCCCAAGTGGGGCGTGGAGTAACGGCTTTGACGTGCGCGCCACACGAAAGCAGGGCAAGGCGGTGTTCACCGAGGTGAACCTCCACCTCAAGAACGTTGGTGCCGCGCAGCAGTGCTACCGATTCGGAGAAGGAGCCGAAATTCGCCCTACAAGCGTCGCTCACTGCGACGACTCGGGCACGAAGTCCACTGATAACCTGACGCCCTGACGACGGGTCATCGAATACCGAGGGGCCGTTCCTGTACGGGATCGACCCCTCGGGCCACAGCCACGGAGAAACCGCATGGGTTCAGGGCTCGAATTCATATTCATCCCACTGTTCTTCTATGTGACACTGGCCGCGCTGCTGTGCGTGAAAATCACAGAGAAAAACTCCTGGAAAATGGGGTTACTGTTCGCAACAGTTCTCATATTCCTGCCCGCCGGCTCCCTCACCATTATCGGCATGTACGAAGCCGGCGCATTGTAGAGGGCAGGGAGTAGATGAAGATCCTCATCACCGCACTGGCCGTCGCATTCCTGTGTGCAGCCTACGCGTGGCCGGTGATTCCGCTGCTCATCTACCCGATGAACCGGCGACGCGGCTTTTGGGCAGCCCTCTACTGTTGCGCCGTCGGAATATTGTTCGGAGCCGGACCACACTACTCGCATTTCAATACAGGAGCATTCTTCGGAGCGGCCGTATTCACCTCCGCCTTTCGAGCGGTCACCGAAGCATCAGGCATATTGGAGAAACCTCGCAACGCGTGGCGGAATCGACACACAGCACCGGTGGAGTGAACCGGACGGCATCGCCCTGGCCAATATGGCCGACGTCCACCACCAGCTGTACGGCACCGTGGCCCACGCCGAATACACCGAGGCTTACAAGGACTACAAGTACTGGCGGCCGCTCCGCGTGCGGCTCACCGCGAGTCCGAACTCGACAGCCAGCGGCTGTCGCAAACCGGCTCATCGCAGAAGAAGACGCAGTCGGGGCCTGTCGGTCTTCGAGGTCGCCGGCACGGATTTTCACGCTCGGCCGCACTCCTGTCCGGACGCGACGAGACGTGCGCGGGGGAACGACCTACGCGCCGTCGTTGCCATCGCGCAGGGAATGGATCATGCCCTGCAGGATCCGGAACGCGGCCGACTGCTCGGCCTCGGTCATACCCGCCAGCATTCTGACCTCGACGGACCGGACCGCCACGGTCGCCTTCTCGAGGCTCCGTCGGCCGCGAGGCGTGAGCCGCGTGGGAAGAACCTTCCCGACGGGGGCCTCCGCAGGCCTGGTCACGTAGCCCTCCCGTTCCAGGGCCTGGAGCAGCACGTTCATCGACTGCCGTGTCACGAACGCGCCCCGCGCGAGCTCGGAGTTCGACAAGCCCGGTCGTTGAGCCAGCAGTTCGAGGCAGGAGTAGCGCGTCACGTTCATCCCGAGCGGCCGCAGCACCTCCTCCATGGCTGCGCGGAGGGCGCTCGACGCCTCTTTCAGCAGGTAGCCCAGTGACGTCTCCAGGTCGACGCCGGCACGGTCTTGATTCATGTCAGCATTCTGACATAGATTGCGCCGTGTCAGAAAGCTGACACGAAAGAAGGAGCATCACCATGCCCGCCACCGGCCCCGACTTCATCTCGCTCCAAGCACGCGACCTCGACGCTTCGCAGGCGTTCTACGAGCAGTACCTGGGCCTCGTCCGCTCGCCGGCCGGACCTCCGCACGCCGTCGTCTTCGAGACGAAGCCGATCGCGTTCGCACTCCGCGACGTCGTTCCCGGCACCGATCTCGCATCCGTCGCCCAGCCCGGCATCGGTGCCGCGATCTGGCTCCACGCCACGGACGTCCAGGCCATTCACGATGCTCTCGTCGCCGACGGTCACCCCATCGTCTCCGCACCGGTCGACGGCCCCTTCGGTCGGACATTCACCTTCGCCGACCCCGACGGTTACCAGGTCACCCTCCACGACCGCACCTGATCGGCCGAACGCCACCGGACACAGGATGCGATGCCTTCGACGACCGCAGGGGCGTCTACCGGCCCGCGCGGTGGACCACTTCGTCCTGGCGGATCAAAAAGAACCTCGCCCTGCCACCACTGTGTTGGTTCTGCCCGACGGCTCGATCGTGTCCGTCATGCCTACCCCGGTCGGGGCCAGCGCTATGTCTGATCGATCCGAACCAGCTGAGAGAGGCCGCGCGCCCCTCCGCCCCTGGGACTTCTCAGGGACTTTCAGCGCTGCCCGAGGGACTCCGAGGGGCTTTTCGCCGTCTGACGCGGCAAGTTCCCGAAAGATCGGAAAGGACCTCCGACACAGGTCAGAGGCCCTTTTCAAGGAAAAGCCGCAGGTGGCGGCAGACGAGTCGGGCTGTACGCCGGGTTCTGTCTCCCGGTCGCCTCGCGGCGGCCGGGGAGGCGGCCATCCATCTAGGGCCGGTGTTGCCACCGGCCTCGTGCGGTCTACCCGCGGACTCGGGCGAGCAGCCCTCGAACGTCCGCGCAGAGCGCTTTTTACGGCGCTCCTTTTGACCTTGCTCCGGGTGGGGTTTACCTAGCCGCCTGAGTCACCTCAGGCGCTGGTGGTCTCTTACACCACCGTTTCACCCTTACCGGGGACCGAGATCCCCGGCGGTCTGTTTTCTGTGGCACTGTCCCGCGGGTCACCCCGGGTGGCCGTTAGCCACCACCCTGCCCTGTGGAGCCCGGACGTTCCTCGGGAAGGTCCGCAAGGACCTCCACGCGGCCGTCCGCCCGGCTCGTCTGCCGTGTGGACCATGGTACCGGGCGCGCGGCCCGCCTCGGTCCGGCCGTCGCCGTCGCCAGCACCGAGCCGGCCAGGATGAGGGCGAAGGCCGCGAGGGTGCCGGGGGTCAGGCGTTCGTCCAGGAAGAGGGCTCCGGCGGCGACGGCGATCGCCGGGTTGACGTACGTGATCACCGTCGCCCGCGTCGGGCCCGCCTCCTTGATGAGTTCGAGGAAGGCCACGAAGGCGACCGCGGTGCAGATGACGCCGAGGCCCGCGAGAGCGGTCAGGACCTGGGCCGAGGGGGGCGAGGAAGGCCAGGTGGCGGCCGCCGCGGGGGCGTAGACCAGGGCCGCGAGGGCCAGGCAGGGGGCCGTGAGGTGGAGTGAGGGGACGTCCTTGAGGTGGCGGGCGGCTATGACCGGGGCCGTCGCGTAGCCGAGGACCGTCAGCAGCACCTCGGCGAGCGAGCGGGCGTCGCCGCCGGTCAGATGAGGGACGGTCAGGACCGCGACGCCGGACAGTCCGAGGGTCAGGCCCGACATGCGGCGGGCGCCCAGGCGTTCCGTGTCGCCGAAGAGACGGGCGGCGGCCACACCGACGATCGGCACGCCCGCGATGAGCAGGCCCGCCGTGGAACTGGAGAGGTGACGCTCGGCGTCCGTCAGGGTCCACCAAGGGATCATGATCTCGATGCACGCGAAGGCCAGCATGGGGCGCCAGTGGCTCCGTACGCTCCGGGTGAGGCCGGTGAGACCCCCTTGGCGGAGGGCGAAGGGCAGCAGCAGCGCGGCGCCCACCGCGCAGCGCGTGAACACCACCACGGACGGGGACACCCCGTCCACCGCCACTTTGATCATCAGGTAGGGGATGCCCCAGACCACTCCCATCAGGGAGAACAGGAACCAGCCGCGTGCAGTCATGCGGGCAGTGTGGGCCGGGTGGGGGACCTTCGTCTTGAACGCTGTTGCGCTGTGTCGGCGCGAGCAGCCTCGCCCTACGCCGACACACTCGCGCGGTACGCCGCCGGGGTCACCCCCAGCACCCTGCGGAACCAGCGCGTCAGATGTGCCTGGTCGGCGAAGCCCACGAGGGAGGCGACCTCGGCGGGGCGCAGACCGCGCTCCAGCAGGCCGCGGGCCCGGTTCACCCGGTGCTGCGCCAGCCAGGCGTACGGGGGCATGCCCATCGTCGTACGGAAGGCGCGCAGCAGTTGGTAGCGGGACAGGCCCAGGTCGGCGGCGAGGTCCGCGAGGGAGGGCGGGGTGAGGAGTTCGTCGGCGAGGCGGTCGCGGACCATGCGGGCGACGGTGCCCGCGCCGGGGATCGTGTCGCGGGCGGGGCGGGCCGTGGAATGGCGGCAGGCCAGGGCCGTGAGCAGCCAGGGGATGCGGGACTCGGCCTCCAGCGGGTCGGGGCAGTCGCTCAGGTCGGTGTGGGCGGCGCGCAGGGCGGCGGCCAGTTCGGGGTCGTCGATGACGGGATCACGGAAGTCGGGGGCAGTGCGGGTGCGGGTGCCTTCGGCGAGGAGGGCGGGCTGCGGGTACAGGGCGCGGTAGGCGTAGCCGTCGGGGATCGCGGGGCCGCCGGTGTGGGCCTCACCCGGGGCAAGGACGACGATGGAACCCGGGCCGGGGTGGATACGGCCGCCTCGGTAGTCGATGAACTCGGCGCCGCCGACACAGACGCCGACCGAGTACTCGTCGTGCGCGTGCGGGGCGTAGCGGTGGCTCTCGAAGCGGGCGGTGAGGAGGTCGAGGGGGTGGCCGTCGTGGCCGAGGGTGGCCCGGGTCCATCGGGTCTCTTCACGTCCTGCGCGCATGTTCGCTCTCCCCCGGTGTCGTCAGGGGTGCAACGCCGTTGCGGACGATTCCATGCCCGGCCTCCGGCTCGCGCCCGCTGTTCCTCGCACCACCGCCGCTGCCCGACCCCGGGCTGAAGATGCGGGCCCGCGCCGAAAGGTCGGCGGACAGGGACACAGCCACCGGTCCGTTCACGCCGGCGTGAACCGTACCTTCGTCGTGCCCGGGTCCGCTTCCGTGAGGCGTACCCGCAGGTGTTCGCCGAGGGGGAGCCTCGAGCGGCCGCCCGTGACGCGGGCGACGACGGCCGGGGACTCCAACTGCACCGTTCCGACGGTGGGGTCATGGTCCTGTACGTCGACCACGCAGGCCTCGAAGAGGTCGCCGACCCGGTCCTTGAGCAGTGCGGCCTCGACGATGTCGACGCACTCGCGCTCGACGGTGCCCGCGCGCCGGCTGCCCTCGGCCATCTCCTTGGGAAGGGCGTCGAGGGCGGCGAGGACCCACTCGGGAGGCTCCCGGTCCGCGGCGGCGGCGAGGCAGATCTCCGCGGCGTAGCGGTCGCCGAGGCGGCGCAGTGGGGCCGTGCAGTGGGCGTAGGGCGCGGCGACGGCCGCGTGGGAGGTGACCTCGGGGAGCAGGCCGTCGCGGAAGACCGTGTAGCCCGCGCCGCGCAGCAGTGTCGTGCACTCCTGGAGGAAGGCCGCGTGGTGCGGCCGGTGCGGGTCCAGGGACCGGATGAGCTGGGCGTACGAGACATGGTGCGGCCAGTCGATGCGCAAGGCCTTGGCGGTACGGCGCAGCCGGCCGACCGCGCCGTCGGGAGCGGCCGGGAGCGTGCGCAGGACGCCTGTGCCGTGGGCGAGCATCAGATCGGCCGCGGCCATCCCGGTGAGCAGGGAGATCTGGGCGTTCCAGGACTCGGTGGGCAGGGGGGCGCGGTAGGCGAGTACGTAGGTTCCGTCCTTCTCGACGATTTCCTGTTCGGGGACGTTGAGCGAGATGCCGCCGCGTTCCACTTCAAGGCGCTCGCGCAGCGCGCCGATGTCCTTGAGAAGGGCGAGGGGTTCCTCGGCCGTCCCCGCGTCGATCCGTTCCTGGACGTGCGCGTAGTCGAGCTTGGCGCGGCTCCGCACGAGGGCGCGGCGTACGTCGGTCGACTCGGTGCGGCCGTCCGCGTCCAGGTCCAGCGTCCACAGCACGGCCGGGCAGGTCTGGTCGGGGAGGAGGCTGGCCACGCCCTCGGAGAGCCGGGGCGGGTGGAGGGGGACGTTCCCGTCGGGGAAGTAGAGCGTGGTCACGCGGCGGTGTGCCTCGGCGTCCAGCGGACCGCCGGGTGTCACGAAGGCGGCGACGTCGGCGATCGCGTACCGCACGCGGTAGCCGCCCCTCTCGCGCCGTGCGAGGTGCATCGCCTGGTCGAGGTCGGTGGACGCCGGCGGGTCGATGGTGAAGAGGGGGATGTCCGTCGCGTCGTGGGAGGGCAGCCGGGGTGGCCGGGCCGCCTCCTCCAGGGCGTCGGGCGGGAAGCTCCCGGGTACGCCGAGCTCGGTGCGCAGGGCGCGCAGGGCGGCACCCAGGGGAGCCTCCGGTGCGCAGACGGCGCGCATGTGGCGGCAGGGCATGGGTCGAGCGTAGGACGCCCGCGCGCGGCGGGCACCCCGGGCCGCACCCCTTAGGCTGGCGCGCGGGCCACACCCACCCTGAGGAGAACACCACCGTGCTCGTGCTGCTGCCGCCCTCCGAGGGGAAGGCCCCCTCGGGCCGTGGAACCGCTCTGAAGCTGGAGTCGCTGTCCCTGCCCGGCCTCACCGAGGCACGTCGGGCGGTCCTCGACGAGCTGGCCGGGCTGTGCGCCGGTGACGAGGAGAAGGCCCGCGAGGTGCTCGGGCTGAGCGAGGGGCTGCGCGGGGAGATCGCCAAGAACACGGAGCTGCGCACCACCGGCGCGCGGCCGGCCGGAGAGATCTACACGGGGGTCCTGTACGACTCGCTGGACCTGGCCTCGCTGGACACGGCCGCGAAGCGGCGGGCGAGCCGGTCGCTGCTGGTGTTCTCGGGGCTGTGGGGCGCGGTCCGGGTGACGGACCGGATCCCCTCGTACCGCTGCTCGATGGGCGTGAAGCTGCCCGGTCTCGGGGCGCTCGGCGCGCACTGGCGGGCTCCGATGGCCGCCGCGCTGCCGGAGGCGGCCGGGAACGGACTGGTGCTCGATCTGCGGTCCTCGGCGTACACGGCCGCGTGGAAGCCGAGGGGCGAGGTCGCCGGGCGGACGGCGACGGTGCGGGTGCTGCACTCGCAGTGGGTGGACGGTGTCGAGAGGCGGTCGGTCGTCAGCCACTTCAACAAGGCGACGAAGGGCCGGATCGTACGGAGTCTGCTGAGCGCGGGCGCGGCGCCCAAGGACCCGGCCCAGCTGCTGGAGGCGCTGCGGGATCTCGGGTACGTGGTGGAGGCGAAAGCGCCGGCCGGCGCGGGCCGGCCGTGGGCGCTCGACGTGGTGGTGACCGAGATCCACTAGCGGCCGTCCGCCGGGCGTCGCACCGCACGATCCCCCCATGCGTTGCAGCATGCGCAACGACCTTTGCGCACGCTGCGCACCGCGGGCAGGATGACGGGCATGACCTCGTCACCGCCCTCGCCTTCGCCTGCCCCTGCGCCTGCTTCCGGTCCCGCGCCTGCTCCCGCGCCCGGTCCCGCGTTCGGCTCCGTGCTGGACCTCGCGCCCGTCATGCCCGTCGTCGTGGTCACGGACGCCGCCGACGCGGTGCCGCTGGCGCGGGCGCTGGTCGCGGGCGGACTGCCCGCCATCGAGGTGACGCTGCGGACCCCGGCAGCACTCGACGCCATCTGGGCGATCGCCGCCGAGGTGCCGCACGCGGTGGTCGGCGCCGGCACCGTCATCACGCCCGCCCAGGTGGCGGACACGGTGGCCGCCGGAGCGCGCTTCCTGGTCAGTCCGGGCTGGACGGACGGGCTGCTCGACGCCATGAAGGCGTCCGGGCTGCCGTTCCTGCCGGGAGTGTCCACGGCCTCGGAGGTCGTGGCGCTGCTGGAGAGGGGGGTGCGGGAGATGAAGTTCTTCCCCGCGCAGGCGGCGGGCGGGACGGCGTATCTCAGGTCACTGGCCGGACCGCTGCCGCAGGCGCGGTTCTGCCCGACCGGCGGCATCGCGCCGGACTGCGCCGCGGAGTACCTCGCGCTGCCCAACGTCGGGTGCGTGGGCGGCACCTGGATGCTTCCCGGTGACGCGATCGCGGCGAAGGACTGGGGCCGGATCGAGTCGCTGGCGAGGGACGCGGCGACGCGGTACGCCCAGTACGCCCGTTGAGACGCGGCACAGGGATCAGTTCACCCTGATGACGACCTTGCCGAAGGCCACGCCGCTCTCGTAGTACCGGAACGCCTCGCGCACCTCGTCGGTGCCGAAGCCGAAGACCCGGTCGACGACGGGACGCGTGCCGTGCAGCGCGAGCGCCCTGTTCATGGACTCGAAGTGGGCCCGGCTGCCGACGAACACCCGGCGGATGGTCGCCAGGCTCGACGCGTACGCCGCGTGGGAGATCTCGATGCCGGGCCGGCGCGGATTCCCGGTGATCAGGAGCACGATCTGCCCGTACAGCGCGGCGGCGCGCATCGACTGCTCGACGGTGTCGGGGCCGTTGGTCTCGACGACGAGGTCCGCGCCGCGCCCGCCGGTCAGCTCCCGCACGACGGAGCCCCAGGCGGGGTGTCGTGTGTAGTCGACGACATGGTCCGCGCCGAGCGCCTTGAGACGGTCGGCCTTGGCGGCGCTCGACGTCGTCGCCACGACCCGGGCGCCCAACATCTTGGCGAACTGCACGGCGAAGAGGGACAGGGCGCCGGTGCCGAGCGTGAGCACGGTCTGTCCCGGGGCGAGCGGGTCGCCGCCGGTGAGGGAGTGCCACGCGGTGACGCCGGCGCAGGGCAGACAGGCGGCCTCCTCCCAGGTCAGATGGTCCGGGACGCGTACCGCCGCCGCCTGGTCCAGTCGGGCGTACTCGGTGAGCATGCCGTCGAGAGTGGCACCCGGCTGGTCCAGGAGGTCCGGGGTGATCCGTCCGTCGAGCCAGTTCGGGAAGTACGTCCCCGCCACCCGGTCGCCGGCCACGAACCGGGTCACCTCTCCGCCCACCGCGACGACCTCTCCCGCGCCGTCGCTCACCGGGATCACGTCCGGTACGGCCCGCAGCGGGTACGTCCCCTTCATGATCAGCAGATCGCGCTTGTTGAGGGAGACGGCCCGGACGCGGACGAGGATCTCCCGGGGGCCGGGCTCGGGACGGGCCGTCTCGCGCGCGACGACGCCGTCGATGGTGCCGAGCGTCTCGAGGTGGTACGTACGCATGCCGCCCCCTGCGGTGTGTGTTCCGGGTGAACTCCTCGGATGCGTCGATGCTGTCCGGAGGGGAGCCGCGCCTCAATTCCCGGCAGGGTATGACGGATCACCCCGGGGTCGCGGCCGCACCGGCGCGCTCCCGATGACCTACCGCCGCCGTCCCGATGACGTACAACTGGTCCATGACCACCGGCATCGTGAGTGAACCTCCTCCCTTCGCACGGGAGTTGCTGCGGTGGCGCACCGCCCGCCGGGTCAGTCAGCTGGAGCTCGCCTCGCGGGCGGGGACGACACAGCGGTACGTCAGTTTCATCGAGCGCGGACGTTCGGTGCCCGGCAGGGAGATCGTGATCAGGCTCGCCGAGTCACTGGGTCTGACCCTGCGGGAGCGCAACTCGCTGCTGCTGGCGGCCGGTTACGCGCCGGCGTTCGGGGAGTCGCCGCTCGACGCGGTCGCGCTGCGGCCCGTACGGGAGGCCTTGCACAGCATCCTGGAGGGACACCTGCCCTATCCGGCGCTGGTGGCGGGGCCGCGGGGTGAACTCGTCGCGGCGAACGCGGCGTTCGAGGTACTCACGGAGGGAGCCGACGCCGAGCTGCTCGCCCCGCCGGTGAACGTGCTGCGGCTCGCGCTGCATCCGCGGGGCATGGGGCCACGGGTGGTGAACCTGGACGCGTGGGGGCGACACATCGTGGAGAGCCTCCGGGACCGGGCCGCGCGCAGCCCCGACCCGCTGCTCGACGCGCTGGCCGGGGAGCTGGCACGGTACGTGCCCGCGGGCGAGCCCGGCACCGACTACCTCGGCTTCGCCGTCCCGCTGCGACTGCGGTGCGCCGAGGGCGAGTTGAGGCTGCTCACCACACTGACGTCGTTCGCGACCGCCGTCGACGTGACGCTCGCCGAACTCCATCTGGAGGCGTTCCTGCCGGCGGACCGGGAGACGGCGGACATCCTCCGGGAGCGGGACGTCCGGCGGGCGGGGACCGGCGGCCGGGTCAGCGGAGGTGGGAGGTGTCGTTGAAGAGGCGCAGGCTGGCGTTGCCGTCCGCGTAGTACGCCACCGCGGACAGGGAGGCCGCGGACAGCTCCATGCGGAACAGCGACTCCGACGGGGCGCCGATCGCGAGCCGTACGAACGTCTTGATCGGGGTGACGTGGGTGACGAGCAGGACCGTGCGGCCCGCGTAGGAGGCGACCAGCCTGTCGCGGGTGGCGGCGATGCGCAGGGCGGTCGCCTCGAAGCTCTCGCCGCCGCCGGTGGGTTCGGCCTCCGGCGAGGCGAGCCAGGCGTTCAGGTCGTCGGGGTGGCGCTCGCGGACCTCGGCGAAGGTCAGGCCCTCCCAGGCGCCGAAGTCCGTCTCGCGCAGGCCGTCCTCGACGGTCACGTCGAGCCCGAGACGCGCGGCGACGGCTTCCGCGGTCTGCCGGGTCCGGGTGAGCGGGGAGGCCACGATCGCCTGGATCGTGCCGCGCGCGGCCAGCGCCGCGGCGACCCGCTCGGCCTGCTCCCGGCCGACGTCCGACAGCGAGGGGTCGGTGCCACCGCTGCCGGAGAACCGCTTCTGCGGGGTCAGCGGGGTCTCGCCGTGCCGCAGCAGCACGAAGGTGGCGGGCGCGCCCATGTCGGGGGCCGCGCCCCATCCGACGGCCGGCGCGGGGGTGGCCACGTTCCGCGCGGCCCGAGCGTCGTCCCGCGCGGCCCGTACGTCGTGCCGCGCTTCCCGTACGTTCTGTGCGGCCCGTTCGTCGTTCTCGGACGTCGCGGTGTCGACCTCGCAGGACGGGCTCGCGGAGGGAGTCGTCACGCCGCCGGACAGGGGGAGCTGGTCGCTCGGTTCCCCGCGCCCCGTGCGCGGCGTTGCCGAGCCCGGTGCTCTCAAGGCCGCGCGGGCCTTCGCCGCGCCCGCCGCCGCGTCGCCGGGCGGGCCCGGCGGCTCGGGCGTCGCGGGTCCCGTCGCCCTCGCGTCCAGCTCCGCCGTCGACCGCGACGGCGACCACCGCTCGCCCCGCTTCCCCGCGTCCATGGCCTCGTTGGCCAGGCGGTCGGCGTGCTTGTTCTGTTCGCGCGGGATCCACTCGTAGCCGACCTGCGCGGGCGGCAGGATCCGGGCCGCCTCGGCGGCCAGCGGCTTCATGTCCGGGTGCTTGATCTTCCAGCGGCCGGACATCTGCTCGACGACGAGCTTGGAGTCCATCCGGACCCGGACCGTGGCGGTCGGGTCCAGCTCGCGGGCCGCCGTCAGCCCGGCCACCAGGCCCCGGTACTCGGCGACGTTGTTGGTGGCGAAGCCGATGTACTCGGCGGCCTCCACCAGCGTCTCCCCCGTGACCGCGTCGATGACCACGGACCCGTACCCCGCGGGGCCCGGGTTGCCCCGGGAACCGCCGTCGGCCTCGACGATGAACTCCCGCACGCCCGTGGCCCCTACAGGCCGGACTCGGACGTGCGCACCAGGATCCGGCGGCAGTTCTCGCAGCGCAGCACGGTGTCCGGGGAGGCCTTCTTGACGTCGTTGACCTCGGTGATGTTGAGCTCCAGGCGGCAGCCCTCGCAGCGGCGCTGGTAGAGCCGGGCCGCACCGACGCCGCCCTGCTGGTCGCGCAGCTTCTCGTAGAGCTTGAGGAGATCGGCCGGGACCGAACCCGAGACGACGCCGCGCTCCTTCGTCGCCGTGGCCGTCTCACCGTCGAGGGACTCGAAGGCCGCGTCCCGGCGCCCGGTGGCGTCGTCGATCCTCGACTGGACGGAGGAGACCCGCTCGGTCAGTTCGGCGACCCGCTCCTGCGCGGACTCGCGGCGCTCCATGACCTCCAGGACGACGTCCTCGAGGTCGCCCTGCCGCTTGGCGAGGGAGGTGATCTCGCGCTGCAGGTTCTCCAGGTCCTTGGGGGAGGTCACGGCTCCCGAGTCCAGGCGCTGCTGGTCACGGGTGGCGCGCTGGCGCACCTGGTCGACGTCCTGCTCCGCCTTGGTCTGCTCGCGGGCGCAGTCGCTCTCCTCGGTCTGCGCGGCGACGAGCAGGTCGCGCAGCTGGGTGAGGTCCTTGTTCAGCGACTCGATCTCGGCGTGCTCGGGCAGCGACCTCCGCTTGTGCGCGAGCTGCTGCAGGCGTGCGTCCAGGGCCTGGACGTCGAGAAGTCGGATCTGGTCGGCGGGCGCGGCGTTCAGTTGGGGGCTCCAGATGTGTCGGTGTTCGAGGCCGCGTGGGCGGTCCAGGGGTCGGTGACCGTTGTCGAGACGTGGACCCTCAGGTCCCATCCGTGGCGGTCGGAGATCTCGTCGAGCTGGGTGGCGGCCAGCTCGCACCAGGGCCACTCGGTGGCCCAGTGCGCCGCGTCGAGCAGCGCGAGAGGACGGGGGGCGCGGACCGCCGTGAACTCCGACGCCGGGTGGTGGCGCAGGTCCGCGGTGAGGAAGGCGTCGACGCCCGCGGCACGCACGTCGTCGAAGAGGCCGTCGCCGGAGCCGCCGCTGACCGCGACGGTCCGTACGAGCGCGTCGGGGTCGCCGGCGACCCGGATGCCCTGCGCGGTGGCGGGCAGTCGCCCGGCGGCGCGCGCGGCGAACTCGCGGACGGTCACCGGGTGGTCCAGTTCACAGACGCGGCCGAGGCCACGGCGCCCTTCGGGGTCGGTCGGGTCCGGTACGAGGGGGCGTACGACACGGAGGTCGAGCGCGCCGGCCAGGGCGTCCGAGACACCGGGGTCGGCCTGGTCGGCGTTGGTGTGCGCGACGTGCAGCGCGATGTCGTTCTTGATGAGGGTGTGCACGACCCGGCCCTTGAAGGTGCCGGCCGCGACCGTCGTCGTCCCGCGCAGATAGAGCGGGTGATGGGTGACCAGCAGGTCGGCACCCAGCTTCACCGCCTCGTCGACGACGTCCTGGACCGGGTCGACCGCGAACAGGACCCGTGCGACCTGCTGGTCGGGGTCGCCGCAGACGGTGCCGACCGCGTCCCATCCCTCGGCCCTCCCGGGCGGCCAGAGGGCGTCGAGCGCGGCGATGACTTCAGACAGACGGGGCACGGGCAAAGGCTACCTGCCTCGCGTCCGTGTCCCACCGGTCGCGGGCTCTCCCGACCGGGCGGGCGGGCCGCCTCCGGGCCCGGGGACGGTGATCACCCCGGCCCCACCCCCTCCTTCGCGCCCCGCTCAGCACACCTGTCCCCGTTCCCTCAGGCGAATCGCGACTTGGCCACCCTTATGTGTGAAGCGGCCGGGCGTCGGTCCCGCGTCTGTGCGTACGAAAACTAGCTTCGTCGCCGGAGGTGACCGAGCGATGACGGCCTGTGCGACCGAACCAGCGGCAAACCACGAGAACCCGGCGAACCGGGAGAACCGGGAGAACCCGGAAAACTCGGAGCATCCGGAGAACGCGGATCACGGGAACGGGCGGGCCGGCCGCCCCGGATGCGTGATCACCGCCGACGGGACCTACGCGGCGCGTCTCGCGCTCGACGGCGAGTGCTGGTTCCCGGAGCGCTGGACGCTGGACGGCCCCGAGCCGTACGCCGTACCGCTGCCGTCCCACCAGCCGGAGGAGCCCGGCACCGAGGTGCTGCCGATGACCGACGGGCGGGTGCTGATCCACCGGGTGACGGCCGGACGGCACGCGTTCTCGCTGCTGTATCCGACCGGGCCAGGCACCGGGGAGCTGCCGCTCGGCGCGGTGGAGTGCCCGGAGGAGGGCTCCCGGCTGCGGCTGCTGCCGCCCGCGCCGGACGGGGAGCGCGCGTACGCCCTCGCCGTGGGACGGGGGTCCACGGCGGTCTGGCTGGTGGCGGGCGGCGCCTTCGGTCCCGAGCACCTCGCCGAGATCCCGGGCCGCTGTTCGGGCGGGGTGTGGCTGGACGGCACGGGACGCATGCTGGCGCTGGACCACTTCCAGGGCGGCCGGACCAAGACCGTGGTCGTCGACCTGGAGCGCGGCGGCGAGGTGTCACCGCTGCTGCAGATCGCCGAGGACAGCAACGACCGGCTGCTGCTCGCGGACGCCGACAGCGGGCTGCTGCTCATCCGCTCGGACGCGCCCTCACCGGGGCACGCCCGGCTGGGCTGGGGGGTGCTGGGGAGCACGCTCCCGGTCCGCTTCCCGGAGTGTCTGCGCGCCTCGGACTGCGCGGTGACGCCGTTCGCGATCCAGCCGGGGCAGGTGCTGACGCCGGAGCGCTGCGCGGTGGCCCTGCGGATCGACGGGCCGGCCGGGACCTGGGTGGGGATGTGGCGGCCCGTCGAGCGTCAGGTCCACCATCTCCCCCCGCCCGAGGGGTGGTTGGCGGGGGCGGGCCGGTTGACGGAGGACGGACTGCTCCAACTGCCCTACGCCACCGCGGCGGTGCCGTGCGGGGTGGCGTGGCTGGAGGCGCCGCCAGTTGCGGTGGACGCGGAGTGCGCCCGTCCACCGGAACGGGTGGCCGCGCGTCCGGTCCCGCTGCAACAGGCGCCCCTGACCGGCCGGGCCGCTCCGTCCGGCCGGCCGGGGGGACAGCAGGGCCGGCCCGTTCCGGCCGTTCCCGCCCTTCCGTTCGTTCCCGCCGTTCCGATCGTTCCGGTCGGTCCGGCCTTTCCGGTGGCCAGGGGCGAGCAGGGGGCCGGGGGCAGGACGCCCGGTGGATGGGAACGGGTGGAACTGGCCGGGGCTCATCCCGGTCACCCGCCGACGAAGCGGCCATGACCAGCGGTTAGAATCCCCCGGCTACAAAGAAGGATCTTGTTGACGGGGTGAACACCAGATGAGCGACATCAGCACCATGGAACCGCCGGTCACCGACGCCCAGGACGCCGCGGCGCAGGCCGCGGGCCAGGGCAGGCACCGGGGGCCGGTCTCCGGCCAGGACGACGAGGTCCTGCCGCACGGCCGGCACCGCAAGCCGTCCGGCCGGCCGGACAGATCGGCCTGACGACACGTCGGACCTACGACACGGCCCCGCTCACCCGAGGTGAGCGGGGCTGTGTCGTACCGTCGGCGTCCGCCGCGGGATCTCCCCCACGCCACCGGGGCCCGCTCGCGCGCCCGGGATCACCCGGTCACGCCGGTCGGCCCGGTACGGTCCCACCGGGTCCTGCATGGTCCCGCCCGGTCCTGCCCTGTCCCGCATGACCCCGCCCTGTCGGGTGCTACCCGCGCTTCAGTCCGAGTACCTCCGCCGCCGCGAACGTCTCCCCGCGTGGGCGCCCGGCGTAGTGCGGGCTGAGCAGGGCGTCGAGTTCGTCGTAGGTGAAGGCGTCCTGCTTGGTGTCGAACTTGGCGGCCACCCGCGGCCGTTCGACGACCGCCACCATGCCGCCGTGCACGACGAGCAGTTGGCCGTTGACGTGCGCGGCGGCGGGCGAGACCAAGTAGCCGACGAGCGGGGCGACATGCTCGGGGGCGAGCGGGTCCAGCCCCTCCCCCCGCTCCGCACCGGCCTGTCGGTCCGGGAAGCCCGCGAACACGTCCTCGGTCATACGGGTCCGGGCGCGCGGGCAGATGACGTTCGCCGTCACCCCGTACCTGGCCAGCGCCAGCGCGGTCGACGTGGTCAGACCGACGATCCCGCCCTTGGCCGCCGCGTAGTTGGGCTGTCCCGCCGAACCCGCGAGGAACGCCTCCGACGAGGTGTTGACGATCCGCCCGTACACCGGTCCGTCCGCCGCCTTGGACCGCGCCCGCCAGTGCACGGACGCGAAGTGCGTCATGTTGAAGTGGCCCTTGAGATGGACCCGGATCACCGAGTCCCACTCCTCCTCGGACATCGAGAAGACCATCCGGTCGCGCAGGATGCCCGCGTTGTTGACCAGGATGTCCAGTCCGCCGAACTCGGCGACCGCCGACTCGACCAGCCCGCGAGCCTGTTCGTGGTCGGCGACGTCGCCGGTGTGGGCGAGGGCACGGCCGCCCCCGGCACGGATCTCGGCGGCGACCTCCTCGGCGGGCGCGGCCGAGGCCGCGCCCGAACCGTCCCGCCCGGGGCGCCCGTAGTCGTTGACGACGACGGACGCGCCCAGGCCGGCGAGCTCCAGCGCCTCGGCCCGGCCGAGGCCGCGCCCCGCGCCGGTGACGATCGCGGTCAGCCCCTCGAGTGGCAGTGACATCAGGGTCCTCAGCGGTGGTCGGGGTCGGGGGTCAGATCTCGATGCAGGTGCGCAGGGCGGTGCCCGTCCGCATCTGGTCCAGTGCCTCGTTGATCCCGGACAGCGGCACCCGGTGGGTGATCAGGCCCTCCAGGTCGATGCGGCCCGCACGCCACAGGGCGATGGTCCGTTCGTAGGAGCGCAGGACGTCACCGCCGCCGTACATGGAGGGCAGGATGCGCTTCTCGTCGAAGAACAGCTCGAACATGTTGAGCTGGAGGAAGTCGTCCATGGCGCCCGCGCCGACGACGACGAGGGTGCCGCCGCGCCGGGTGTTCTCGTAGGCGGTGCGGGCGGTGGCCGACCTGCCGACGACCTCGAAGACGTAGTCGAAGCCCTCGCCCGCGGTCACCGACTGCTTGGCGTCGGCGAGTGCGTCCGGCGCGACCGCCCTCGTCGCGCCGAACCTCAGCGCGGCCTCGCGACGGGAGGCGACCGGGTCGACGGCGACGATCTCGGCGGCGCCCTTGAGCCGCGCGCCCTGGATGGCGGAGATGCCGACGCCGCCGCAGCCGATCACCGCGACCGACGAACCGGCCTCCACGTCGGCGGTGTTGAGGGCAGCACCGAGCCCGGTCGTGACGCCGCAGCCGATGAGGGCCGCGATGTCGAAAGGCACGTCGTCGGGGATGGGCACGGCGCAGCCCGCGTCCACCACGACCTCCTCCGCGAAGGTGCCGGTCCCCGCGAAGCCGAAGACGTCCTGGCCGGAGCGCCTGAAGTTGGGGGTGCCCGCGTTCATGAACCCGGCCAGGCACAGCTCGGTCTGGCCGCGCTTGCAGGCGGGACAGGCGCCGCAGGCCGGCAGCCAGCAGACGACGACCCGGTCGCCGGGCTTGAGGTGGGTGACGCCCTCGCCCACCTCGGTGACCTCCCCGGCGCCCTCGTGGCCGGGCACGAACGGCGCGGGCTGCGGCAGTACGCCGCTCATCGCGGACAGGTCCGAGTGGCACAGTCCGGTGGCCCGCACCCGGATCCTGACCCTTCCGGGGCCGAAACCCACCGCCTCGACGTCGTCGAGGACGTCGAGTTTGTCCTGGCCTGTCTCGTGCTGTACGGCTGCGCGCATGGCGCGGCTCCTCTCAACGGTGGGCTGGGCTCACGCGTGCTCGACGACGGTGTCGGCCAGCACCGGCGCGTCGTCCCGGTCGGCCGCGGTCACCGCCACCCGGATCCCGCCGTCCGGGGCCGGTCCGCGCCACATGCTGACGCGCAGGGTCTCGCCGGGGAACACGACACCGGCGAAGCGGGTGGTGTACGAGCGGACGCGGGTCACGTCCCCGCCGAGCAGCGTGTCGACGACCGCCTTGAGCGTCACGCCGTACGTGCACAGGCCGTGCAGGATCGGCCGGTCGAAGCCGGCCAGCTTGGCGAAGTCGGGGTCGGCGTGCAGCGGGTTCCAGTCGCCGGAGAGCCGGTAGAGCAGCGCCTGGTCCTCACGGACCGGGCGCTCGACGGTCCGGTCCGGCGGCCCGTCCGGTGCGTCGAGGCGGGTGGAGGGGCCGCGGTCGCCGCCCCAGCCGCCCTCTCCGCGTACGAAGATCTGGGCGTCGTTCGTCCACAGCGGTCCCCCGGCGTCCGCGACCTCGGTGCGCATGACCAGGATCGCGGCCTTGCCCTTGTCGTACACGGCGGCGATCCGTCCGGTGGCCGTCGCCCTGCCCTCGGCCGGTATCGGGCGGTGCAGTACGACGCGCTGTCCGCCGTGCAGGACGCGGGTGAGGTCGACGTCGACCCCGGGCATGGACAGACCGCTGATCACACCGGGGGAGCCGTTGCCCGCGACGGTGGCGAAGCTCGGCAGGACGTGCAGTCGGGATTCGAGGGTGTACCGCAGTTCGTCGGCGTCCGTGGCGGGGCTGCGCTTGTCCGGGTTCGCGCCCGCTCCGAGGCCGAGGTGGTAGAGCTGGACGTCCTTCCGGTCCCAGGTGATCTCACCGATGCGGGGTTCGGCGGCGAGGGCCTTTGCGGCGTCGATGGGCATGGGGCTCCTGATCACTAGCGCGAAAGACCTCGATGCGGCCGTCCGCACCGTCGGCCGCACCGAGGTCGACACAGGGCCTCGGAACCCGCCCGTTCTAGAACGCGTTCCAGTACGGCGACCCCCTGTATAGCCCAGCGCCCCGGAGTTGTGAAGGCTGCTGACGTCATGTCAGATCCGGACTCACGGCGGGGCCGTGACATTTGTCCCGGCCGACTGCCCACAAGTGCCTCTGCCGGGCCCGGCGTCCGGCTCGTAGCGTCGTCCTCATGACATGGACCACGGGGACGACGGCCATCACGGGGACCACGGGATCGACGGAGACAACGGGGGCGGAAGCGGCGGAGACGGAAGCGGCGGTGTCCTTCACGGGGGCCGTCAAGGCGTTCGGCGCGGTGCGCGCCGTGGACGGGGTGGATCTGGAGATCGCCCGCGGCGAGACCGTGGCGCTGCTCGGGCGCAACGGGGCGGGCAAGTCGACCACGATCTCCCTCCTGCTCGGACTGGACGAGCCCGACGAGGGATCGGTCGCGCTCTTCGGCGGGCCCCCGGAGCGGGCGGTGCGCGCCGGGCGGGTCGGCGCCATGCTCCAGGAGGCGCGGCCGGTGTCCCGCGTCACCGTCCGCGAGCTGGTCTCCTTCGTGGCGGGCCGCTATCCGGCGCCGCTGCCGGTGGACGAGGCGCTGCGGCTGGCGGGGATCACGGAGCTGGCGGGGCGGCGCGCCGACCGGCTCTCCGGCGGCCAGTCGCAGCGGGTGCGGTTCGCGGTGGCGCTCGCCGGGAACCCCGCGCTGATCGTGCTCGACGAGCCGACCGCCGCGCTGGACGTGGAGGCGCGGCAGGCGTTCTGGGCGTCGATGCGGGCGTACGCGCGGCGCGGGCACACCGTCCTGTTCTCCACGCACTACCTGGACGAGGCCGACGCGCACGCGGACCGGATCCTCGTCATCGACCGGGGGCGGATCGTCGCGGACGGCACCGGTGAGCAGCTCAAGCGGTCGGTGGGCGGCAACCTGGTCTCCTTCGACCTGGCCGGGGCGAGCACGCGGGGGCTGACCCTGCTGCCCGGCGTGGTGTCGGTGGAGGTGCGCGGGGACCGTGCGCGGCTGCGGACGGACGACTCGGACGCGACGGTGGTCGCACTGGCCCAACGGGGCTCGATCCGTGGCCTGGAGGTCACCGCGGCGTCACTGGACGACGCGTTCCTGGCCCTCACCTCATCTGCTCTGGAGGCGGTGTGATGTTGGACTACCTGCGGCTGGAGGTACGCCGCACGCTGCGCGACACCGGCTTCGTGATCGGTGGCGTGGCGATGCCCGTGATGATGTATCTGCTGTTCACCAACCTCGGCGGCGGAGGCGACGACGGCGGCTGGAAGACCGGTTCGATGATCGGGATGGCCGCGTACGGGGCGGTGGGTTCGGCCCTGAACACCGGCGGCGGGGTCGCCGAGGACCGGGTGACCGGCTGGCTGCGACAGCTCCGGGTGACGCCGATGACACCGCGCGAGGTGGTGCTGGGGCGGGCGCTGACCGGCTCGGTGACCGTGCTGCCGGCGATCGCCGCGGTGCTGACGGCGGGCGGAGTGGTCAACGACGTACGTCTGGCGGCCTGGCAGTGGGCGGCGGTCGCGGTGCTGCTCTGGCTCGGCTCCGTCCCCTTCACGCTGCTCGGCCTCGGCAACGGCTACCGGCTGACCGCGCAGACCACCGGCGTCGTGAACATGGCGTGCAACCTGGGGCTCTCGGTGGTGGGCGGTCTGTGGTTCCCCATCACCCTGTTCCCCGGCTGGCTGCGGTCGGTGTCCGTGTACACGCCGGCCAACCGCTTCGCGGAGCTCGGCATGTCCGTCACCGACGGCCGCGCTCCGGCGCTCGGCGCGGTCGCGGTGCTCGTGGCCTGGCTGCTGGCGTTCGGTTCGTACGCTGTGGTCTCGTACCGCAGGGCGGGGCGGTTCGCCTGAGAGACGGAGGGGGCGGGCCGTCCGTACCGCGGCAGCCCGCCCCGGCGGCGGGCCGTCCGTCCGTACGGCGGCGGGAACCGGGACAGATACCGGCAGGAGCGGGGAACGGGGAGCGCGGACATGGCGTGGACGGACAGCTCGTGGGCACGCGGGATCGTCGGCCGGCTGACGGCGTGGCGGGAGTCGCGGCGGCGGTGGAAGGCGGACATGGCGCGGTTCAAGGCGGCGCGGCGCACCGCGCGCGGGAACGGGGAGCCGCCACCGGAGAATCCGGGGCCGCCGCCGACCGGCTTCGCCCTGCTGCCGTGGCTGCTGCTGGGCATGGGCGCCTTCTCCAACCTGTTCCAGGGCACGACCGCGAACCCCTGGATAGGCGCCATCGGCCTGCTCACCTTCAACTCCCTGTACATCTACGTCGCGTTCCGCGCCTTCGTGAAGGTGACGCGCGAGGCCCGCTCCACCCGCCTGGCGCTCGCCGCGATGGCGATCCTGACCTGCGGCCTCGCCATCGGCTACGGCGGCAACTGGCTGCTGTTCTTCCCGCTGCTGGGTCTCGCGACGGGGGCGACCCTGCGCGGTCCCTGGCTCGGCCGGGCGGGCATCGGTCTGGCCGCGCTGGCGGGCGCCGTCGCCGGTTACCAGGAGGGCTGGGACGCGATCAACATCGCGTACGGCACCTTCCTGTCCACGATGGTCACGGCGGCGATCCTGTCCCTCGCCGAGGCGGTACGGGAGCTGCGGGCGGCCCGTGAGGAGCTGGCCCGGCGCGCCGTCGAGAAGGAGCGCCTGCGCTTCTCGCGTGACCTGCACGACCTGCTCGGCCACACCCTCTCCGTGATCGTGGTGAAGTCGGAGGCGGCCCGCCGGCTGGCGCCCCGCGATCTGGAGGCGGCCCTGGTGCAGGTCACGGACATCGAGTCGGTCGGCAGGCAGGCCCTCACGGAGATCCGCGAGGCGGTCACCGGCTACCGCGAGGGCAGCCTCGCCACCGAGCTGGACCGGGCGCGGTCCGCGCTGTCCGCGGTGGGCGTCGACCCGGTCGTACGGCAGTCGGGGCCGCCTCTCGTGCCGCGGTCGGAGGCCCTGCTGGGCTGGGTGGTGCGCGAGGCGGTCACCAACGTCGTCCGGCACAGCGGCGCGACCCGCTGCGAGATCACCGTCACCGGTACGCGGGACCGGGTCCGTCTGGAGGTCGCGGACGACGGGGACGGCGTGCTCTCCCCGCCGTCCGTGCCGGGCATCGGCGGAACCGGTCTGAAGGGCCTGACCGAACGTCTGGCGGCGGCCGGCGGATCCCTGCGGGCCGGCCCGTCCCCGCGCGGCGGCTTCACGGTCACCGCCGAACTCCCCGTCGAGGGTGAACTCCCCCCGCAGGACGAGCTGCCCGCGGAGGGCGAACTCCCCACGGCGGGTGGCCTCCCCGGCCAGGGCGCGCTCCCCGCGGACGCGGCCGAGCCGCCGCTGTCGAAGGCCCCCGGACCACGGTGACCACCCATCTCACCTCGTCCGTCCCGGACATGACGCCGCCACGGGCCTACGCTGGGCCCGTGGACGAGATGCCCCGGGACCACCGGCCGGTGAAGTGTGTGAGGGTCCTGCTCGCCGAGGACCAGGGAATGATGCGCGGGGCGCTCGCCCTGCTGCTCGGCATGGAGGAGGATCTGGAGGTCGTCGCGCAGGTGGCGTCCGGCGACGCGATCGTGGACGCGGCGCTGCTGCACCGCCCGGACGTGGCCCTGCTGGACATCGAACTGCCCGGCATGAGCGGTCTGGACGCCGCCGCCGAGCTGCGCCGACAGGCCCCGGACTGCCGGGTGCTGATCCTCACCACCTTCGGACGGCCCGGGTATCTGCGCCGTGCCATGGAGGCGGGCGCCGCGGGGTTCCTGGTCAAGGACGGGCCCGTGGAGGAACTGGCCGAGGCGATCCGGCGGGTGCTGACCGGCGAGAGGGTCATCGACCCGGCGCTGGCCGCCGCCGCGCTGAGCGCCGGGCCCAGTCCGCTCACCGCCCGCGAATGCGACGTGCTGAAGGCCTCGGTGGACGGCGCCACCGTCGCCGACATCGCGGGCAGGCTCCACCTGTCCGAGTCGACGGTCCGCAACTACCTGTCCTCCGCGATCGGCAAGACCGGCACCCGCAACCGTATGGAGGCGATGCGGGAGGCCCGTCAGCAGGGATGGCTCTGACCGGCGGCCGCCCGCGCCTCCTGCCGCGCGGCTCCTACTTCGTCACCGCCACGGTCCCGAAGGTCCTGCCCTCCGGTCCCAGGCAGACGAACCAGTCGGACGGGGAACCGTCCGCCGGGCGGATCAGGTCCTCGAAGTCCCCGGCGATGCCCGTCCCCGGGGCGGGCCGGTACGCCGTGGTCGTCGTGGCGTCGTCCCAGGTGCAGGTGACCTCCTGGGCGGTCGGGGGCGCCTGACCGATCACCAGCCGCTGGTCGGAACCGCTCGTGGCCGTCCTCCTCGTCTCCAGCGGCATCGCGGCGGACTGCCGGAACGTGTCGTCGCCCTTCTCGAACGACCCCCGCATCCTGGTCGTCGTCCTGCCGTCCAGGGTCAGGCGCACGACGTACGCGCTCTTGCCGACGAGTCCGGAGGCGGTGGGCGGCTCGACCCCCGGCTTCCCGAACCCGGAGTCGGTCATGGCGTCCAGCTGTCGCTGCGCCTCCGTCCGGTCGCGGGGCGCCCCCCACACGTAGATGATCACCTTCCACTTCTTGCCGTGGTCGGTTCCCCTGGCGAGGGCGCTGCTCCGCGGCTCGTACAGATGCCGTTCGTCGCTCACCGGCGGTCGTGTCGCAGCCGGCGCTACGCGCTTCGCGTCGTCGTCCGTCGCCCCGGCCAGCGCCAGCGTCCCCGTCGAGCCGGCGACCACCAGGGCGGCGGTCGCGGCCATCGCCCAGCGGCGGGCCCTGCGACGCCGGCCGCCGCGCACCAGCGCCTGGCAGGGGGCCGGGCCGATCCTCACCTCGTCCGCGACCGTGGCCAGCAGCACGGCGATGTCCCCGTGCGTCCTGCCGTGGTCGGTCTCCCGGTCCGCGTTCATCATTTCCGCCCTCCGTACGTCACCATGTCGGCCAGTCCCGGTACGGCGCGGAGCTTCGCGATCCCCTTCGCCGCGTTGCTCTTCACCGCGCCCACCGAGCAGCCCATCGCCTCCGCCACCCGTGCCTCGCCCAGGTCCTCCCAGTACCGCAGCACGACCGCCTCGCGCTGGCGTGGCGGCAACTGGGCGAGGGCCTTCAGCAGGGTGCCGCGGTCGTCGGCCTGGGCCATCCGGTCGCCGCCCTCGGGAACCTCGTGGGTGAGGCCCGAGTCGTCCTTCGGCGCCAGGAACTCCTTGAGGCGCCGGCGGTGCCTGCGGGCATGCGCGTTGATCATCACGCGCCGGACGTACGCGTCCGGGTCGTCGGCCGTGCCGACCCTGCGCCAGGCCACGTACACCTGTTCCAGCGTCGACTGGACCAGGTCCTCGGCCGCGTGCTGCTCCCCCGTGAGGAGGAACGCCGTACGCAACAGCCGCGGCCACCGGCCGACGACAAAACCCTGGAACTCCTCGTCCCGGGCCTGTTTCCGATCCCCCATGGGCACCTCCTAGATGTGCATAGGAGTCCACGAGCACCGGTTTTCGTTGCCTCGGTGGCCGGAGATCCTCCGCGGCGGTCCCGGCGGGGCGGGCCCCGCGCCGCCGGACCTCGCAGGTCCACACCGTACGAGGAGCCGGGGCGCGGCCCTCGACGGGGTCTCCGGGGTCCGGGCCGTCCTCGCCCCGGGCTTGGTCACCACGGACGCCGGCCTCCGCCTCGGCTCAGTCGCGTGCCGCCCGCAGCAGCGTGACCACGGCCGCCCCGCCGAGCCCGATGTTGTGGGCGAGGCCGACGCGCGCGTCCGCCACCTGGCGCTCGCCCGCCTCGCCCCGCAACTGCCAGACCAGCTCGGCCACCTGGGCGATCCCGGTCGCCCCCAGCGGGTGCCCCTTCGAGATCAGCCCCCCGGACGGGTTCACCACCCACCGCCCGCCGTAGGTGGTGGCCCCCGACTCGACGAGCTTGCCGGACTCCCCCTCGCCGCACATGCCGAGCGCCTCGTACGTCAGCAGTTCGTTGATCGAGAAGCAGTCGTGCAGTTCCACGACGTCGATGTCGTGGATGCCGAGCCCCGCACGCTCGTAGACCTGGCGCGCGGCCTCCCGGGACATGGGCTGCCCCACGACGTCGATGCACGACCCGGAGGCGAAGGACTCCTCGGTGTCCGTGGTCATCGCCTGCGCGACGATCTCCACCGCCCTGCCGCCCAGCCCGCGCTCCTCGGCGAACCGCTCGGAGACGACGACGGCCGCCGCGGCGCCGTCGGAGGTGGGCGAGCACTGGAGCTTCGTCAGCGGCCGGTGCACGGCCCGGGAGGCGAGGACCTCGTCGACCCCGTACACGTCCTGGAACTGGGCGTACGGGTTGTGCGCCGAGTGCCGGTGGTTCTTGGCGCCGACGGCGGCGAGCTGCGCCTCGGTGGTCCCGTACCTCTCCATGTGCTCGCGTGCCGCGTCACCGAAGATCTGCGCGGTGGGCGGGGACATCTCGAAGCCGTGCCGGGCGGCCATGATCCCGTAGTGCCGGGCCACCGGCGAGGTCGCGAAGTCCCCGCCGTCGGCGCCACCGCCCAGTGCCCCGCGCTTCATCTTCTCGAACCCCAGCGCCAGCACGCAGTCCGAGATCCCGCCCTCGACGAACTGCCGCGCCAGCATCAGGGCGCTCGCCCCGGTGGCGCAGTTGTTGTTGACGTTGTAGACGGGCACGCCGGTCAGGCCGAGCTCGTAGGCGGCCCGCTGTCCCGCGGTGGACGCCTGGAAGCAGTGGCCGACGGGCACCTGCCGGACATCGGAGTACGCGATCCCCGCGTCCCGCAGGGCATGGGTGCCCGCCTCCTTCGCCATGTCCCAGTACTGCCACTCCCGGGTCTCCGGCTTCTCGAAACGGGTCATTCCGACCCCGACGACGTACGCCTTCACGGCACCCCCAGCCTCGCGGTGCGCGCCAGACTAGAACACGTTCTACCGAGGCGCCAGGTCTGACGGCCGTTCAGATCCTCACGAGAAGGTCAAGTTTTCGTTAGTACGCCGAAGCATCGGAATAGTTGCCCCGGCACACCGGGTTCCCCTTGCACGTATCCGGATCGGCTCCCGCACGGATTCCCGCACGGATCGTCCTCCCCTGCTCTCTTCTCTCCCGGCCTGGAGGCCTCACGCAATGACGCACACGACGACCCAACGGCCCGCCCGGAGGACCAGTGCTGCGGTCGTGCCGGTGCTGGCCTTCGCGGGCATCGTTGTCGCGGTGATGCAGACCCTGCTCGTCCCGGTCATCAAGGACCTGCCGGAGCTGCTGGGCACCGCGCCCAGCAACGCCACCTGGGTCATGACCTCGACGCTGCTCGCGGGAGCCGTCGCCACCCCGATCATGGGCCGGCTCGGTGATCTCTTCGGCAAGCGGCGCATGCTGCTCACGAGCCTGTCCGTGATGGTCGTCGGCTCACTGATCGCCGGGTTCACCAGCGATCTGCTCGTGATGATCGCCGGCCGCGCGCTGCAGGGCTTCGCCATGGGCGCGATCCCGCTCGGCATCGGCCTGATGCGCGACATGCTGCCCCGCGAGAAGCTCGGCTCGGCGATGGCCCTGATGAGCTCCTCGATCGGCGTCGGCGGCGGTCTCGCGCTGCCGGTCGCGGCCCTGGTGGCGCAGCACGCCGACTGGCACGCCCTGTTCTTCCTCGCCGCCGGGCTCGGCGTCGTCTCGATCGTGCTGACCCTCGTCGCCGTGCCGGAGTCCCCGATGCGGGCCGAGGGGACCTTCGACGTGCTGGGGGCCATAGGCCTGGCCGCGGGGCTCGTCCTCTTCCTGCTGCCGATCACCAAGGGCAGTGACTGGGGCTGGAGCTCGGGCACCACGCTCGGCCTGTTCGCGGCGTCGGCCGCCGTGCTCGTGCTGTGGGGGGTGATGGAGCTGCGCGTGAAGGCGCCGCTGGTCGACCTGCGCACCACCGTCCGCCGCTCGGTGCTCTTCACCAACCTCGCCTCGATCATGGTCGGTGTCTCCTTCTACGTCGTCTCCCTCGTCCTGCCGCAGCTCCTCCAGCTGCCGAAGGCCACCGGTTACGGTCTCGGCCAGTCGATGGTGGTCGCGGGCCTGTGCGTGGCGCCGCTCGGCCTGACGATGATGTTCACCGCGCCGGTCTACGCCCGGATCTCCGCCAAGTACGGCCCCAAGGTCACGCTGATCCTCGGCATGCTGATCATCGGGATCGGCTACGGCGCGGGTCTCGGCCTGATGAGCGCCGCCTGGCAGACCATCGTGATCGCGGTGATCCTGGGCGCGGGCATCGGCCTCGCCTACTCCTCGCTGCCCGCGCTGATCGTCGGCTCCGTCCCGGCCTCCGAGACGGGTGCGGCCAACGGTCTCAACACCCTGATGCGCTCGATCGGCACGTCGGTGTCCAGCGCCGTCATCGGCATGGTGCTCGCGAACACCGCGAACGACGTCGGCGGTGTCGCGGTCCCGACCCTGCACGGCTTCCGGGTCTCCTTCATGATCGCGACGGGCGCGGTGGCCGTGGGTCTGGTCATGGCCCTCTTCCTGCCCCGCCAGCGGCAGGCGACCAAGCCGCAGCTGATCGCCAGCAGCGCCGAGGACGCCGCGCTGGAGCGGGCCCACGAGGTGCTCGGGGGCTTCCGCGGCCGGGTCCTGGACACGGACGGGGACCCCGTCGCCCGTGCCAAGGTCACCCTGATCGACCGGCGCGGCCGGCAGGCGGGCGCCACCCTCTCCGGGGAGGACGGCAGCTACACGCTGGCCGTGCCCGCCGAGGGCGCGTACGTCCTCGCCGCCAGGGCCGCGGGCCACGGCCCGCTCGCCTCCTCGGCGACGCACTCCGGCGACGACCGCCCGGTCGACCTCGACCTCGCCCTGCCGGGCGAGACGGTCCCCGCGTAGATCCGCGCGAACCGGCCCCACCGCGGGGTACCGCCGATACCGGCGGCTGTCGCGCCCGTGGGGCCCTGTCCGCGCGGAGCCCCACCCCCCGGAGCCCACCCCCGTCGCCCCCCGCGGCGGGGGTGTGGTGCAGCATGGGGCGCTCACGGGCCCGCGCACGCGGGGCCGGTATCACCTGGAGGACCCCATGCCCGCGGTGCCCAAGCCGGAGATCCTCGCCGCCTTCGAGGCCGCCAAGGGGTTCATGCCGCTCGACGAGGGCCTCGCGCTGTACGACGCCGCCGTCGAGGCGGGCCGGCTCGGACTGCCCCTGCTCGAGGTCGGCACCTACTGCGGGCGCTCCACGATCCTGCTCGCCGACGCGGCGCGCGCGGCCGGGGTGCCGGCGATCACCGTCGACCACCACCGGGGCAGCGAGGAGCAGCAGCCCGGGTGGGAGTACCACGACCCGTCCACCGTCGACCCCGAGATCGGCCGCATGGACACCCTGCCCACCTTCCGCCGCACCCTCCACCGGGCGGGCCTGGAGGAGCAGGTGGTCGCGCTCGTCGGCCGCTCACCGCAGATCGCCGCGTTCTGGGAGACACCACTGGGCCTCGTCTTCGTCGACGGCGGTCACACGGACGAGCACGCGTCCGGCGACTACGAGGGCTGGGCTCCCCATGTGGCCGAGGGCGGGCTGCTGCTGATCCACGACGTGTTCCCGGACCCCGCCGACGAGTTCACCGGCCAGGCCCCCTACCGCGTCTACCTCAGGGCCCTGGAGTCGGGCGTGTTCACGGAGATCTCGGTGACCGGCTCACTGCGCGTCCTGCGCCGAACGGGAGCAGGGACCTGAGGGCCCGGTTAGAGTCGCAGACGTGCTCTACCGACTCTCATGTTCACGCAGTTCAGAGGCTGTTTCTTGGAGTGGGCGATCACGGGTATCTCACTTTCTCTCACATCGCAGGCTCTGACGGGCCCTCGGAGATCCCGAGAAGTTCGTTCAGGTGAGTCACGGCCGCGCCCATGTCTGCGGCCGTCGGGTGGACGTACTTCCGCTTGGTGAAGGAGGCGTTCGTGTGGCCGGCCCACGCGGCGAGGACGACGTCCGGGACGCCGTTCACCGCGAGGAACGTCAGCCAGGAGTGCCGAGCGTCGTAGAGGCGGACGCGCCGTAGGTCGAGGTCCGTCATGAGTCGGTACGCGGCCTCGCGCAGGTGCCTGGTCGTGAGCGGCTGGCCGATCTCGTCCACGAACACATAGCCCGAGTCGACGTAGTCCTCGCCCATCGTGGCGCGCTCCGCCTCCTGGAGGACTCGGAAGTTCATCAGGGCAAGACGTACCGGTTCAGGAAGCGGGAGTGTCCGCTCCCCTGCCTCGCTCTTGGTGTCCTTCTCGATGACCTTCGCGTTCCGCAGCATGGTCCGCGTGTTGGCGACGTCCATGCGGGGGCGGGCGGACAGCCGTCACCGGCCTGCCTTGTTCAGTCTCCGGAGCGCGTCCAGGGCTTGCAGCCGGACGTCTTGAAGAACTCACCCTCCTTCAGCGAGACGATCGCTCGTCCGGTGGTGAGGTCGTTGGCGAGGATGGACCCACCGGACGCGTCGCCCATCCGCGCCCAGTAACAGCTAGACGCCGGGTCGGCCGGCCCCTTCGTGGTGTAGGTGCCCGGAGCGATGTACTCGTCGTCCAGCGCCTCCGTCACGTCCTCGTAGTCCGGCTGGTCGTTCGTGGCTTCGTAGGTGCCTTCCTGCACGCCGATGGTTTCACCGAGCGCGTTGTCCGCGTCCTTCAGTGCCTTCTCGAAGTTCTTCTGGGCTTTCTCGTAGTCCTTCTTGGCCTTCTCGGCCGCCGCCTCCTGACTGGTGAGAGGAGCCGGTTTCGCGGACGTGTGGGTAGCGGTTGCCTTGGATGAGGCGGAGGCCTTGGCGTCGTCGCCGCTTCCTCCGCACGATGTAAGCAGTAGGCAGGCAGGCAGCGAGCGTGCCAGTGATGGTGATGTAGCGCATGGTCCCCCCAGGACGTGCGTGTGATGAGGTCGCATCATGCGCTGTATGAGCGACTGGTGTGGGGCGTGTGTCCGGGTTGTGACCCCGATCGGGTGATCCTCAATCCCGGCGCTGCCACCACCTCCAAGCCGCCCGCGGCCCGTCCCAGTAGATGCCCCGCAAGAGCCAGTAGCAGCCGAGCAGCAGGTACCAGCACAGAACGAGTTCCCACCACAGCAGCCAGCCGAGCAGCTTGAACATCAGCACGACGATCTCACCCAGCCCGCCACCGCCTCCGAGTAGCGGCACCGATACCCGTAACGGGCCGATCCCGCCCGACAACCGCACGCCCATGGAACACCCCGATCAGACGGACTCTGCGCGAATGCGGGGCACGGTACCGACAGCATCGACGCCGCTCCGATCTTTCGTCGGATTCCATCCGAAGGAGACGGATCGTGCCGCGGTGGCGGTGGTGTTGTGATGGCCGACTGCCCGTCATGGACTAGGCCGAGCCCGCCCGCCCTCGTACTACTGGGGTGCTGAGGACGGGCGGACAGCCGTCATCGGCCTGCTCCATCGGCGCACGGAGCAGGCCGGCCCCTCCCCGCCGCCAGCCACAGGGCCGACCACGAGAGGTCAGAGCCGAGTACCCACCGCGAGGGTGTCGTTCCCAGCGAGGCGCGCGATCGCGCGCAGCATGACCGCCAGACGGCGATCGTCGAGCTCCCTCACCGCGGTGAGCCCGACGCTGCCGATGCCCACCATGGACAGCGTCAGCCCGAGGAACGCGCGCTGCTCGTCGTCCAGGCCAAGGCTGTAGACGCGTCCTCCCAGACCCTCCCAGCGGACTTCCGATGAGCTGGGCGTGTCCCAGAGGCCGAGCGCGGTCAGCACGTTCTGGCGGGAGAGGATCGTCTGTTCCTCGACAAGGGCCTCCGCGGCAGCCCGCTCCCGGTCGTTCTTCGCCGAGTCGATCAGCCTCTGACCGCGCCGCTCGAGCATGGAACCGTCTGTGGTCTCAGCCGAAGTGACGGTCATCCGAATGCCTCCGCAGGGAGTCGGGGCCCGCCGCCAGGACCAAGCGCAGCGCCGAGCAGTACAGGGTCAGTGAGCCGGCCGGTGCCGTCCGGCCGTTCGATCCACACGCGGCCGCGCACCGGGTACAGGACGGGCGGGCACCGGAGGACCCAGCCGCGGGGGCGGACGGTGATCGTGTGGACGTCGTCGAGCTCGTCGCCGAGGGTCGGCGGCAGGAGCCACCAGGCGATGCCCCGGGGGACGTCCGAGAGGACCGGCCCCCGGCGGTCCGCACTGATTCGCTTGAGCGCGTCCATGGCGTGCGTGAGGGCTGTCTCGGCGACCATCCAGTGACCGCCGATGGGGAACGCCCCCAGTTCCTCGGCGTCCCACAGGGTGCGTATCTCTGCGGGGCTGTCGGCACAGGAGAGGAGCCAGTCCTGTCCTGCCTGCCGTACGTACGGGGCCGGGTGTAGGTCCATGACCAGGATCCTAGGGAACCACGAGAATCAGCGGCCGATCCGATTCGCGAATATTCGACCAGGCCCCGCGGTGATTCGCCGTGATGCTACGGGCGGTCCGCGAACTGGCTGCGCGCCCGGGCGACCAGGCGCAGCGCGTGCGTTCCGTACACCGCGGCCTGGTCGAGGGTGTCCCACAACCGCCGGTACAGGGCCACGCTGTCCGCATCGTTCAGCCACAGCTCGGCGTGCCACTCCTCGACGATCGCCGTGCGGTCGTCATACAGCCAAAACCCATTGCCCGGCGGCACCCCGACCTGCGCGCCGAAGGGGATGATCCCGAGCCGTACCGTGTCGAGGCCGATCACGCTGGTGAGGCGGTCCATCTGCGCGGCGAGCACGTTCGGTGGGGCGACGCCCGCGTGCAGGGCCGCCTCCCACAGCAGGATGTGGAAGGTCCGGCCCGGCTGGTAGATGAGTCCCTGTCGGCGCACCCGGGCCCGCACCGCGTCCTCGACGTCCCGGGGCGACTGGTGGAGTTCGGCGTACCGGGTGAACACGGCGCGCGCGTAGTCGGGGGTCTGGAGCATGCCGACGACCATGGCGCCCTGCCAGGCCCGCAGCTCTGTGGACCGCTCGTACTCGATAGTGAGGACATCCTGGACTGGCCGGTGCCCGGCCCGCAGTTGGCGCCTCCAGGACCGCGTCTGCGTCTCCAGGCCCTGAAGCCGGGCCGCGAGCTCCGCGGCCGTCTCCGGGGCGCCCACGGCGGCAGCCCACGCGGTGACGTCGTCGTCGGTGGCAGTCTGCCGTCCAGTCTCCAGCTTTGAGACCTTGGCCTGCGGCCAGTCCAGCAAGCCCGCGAGGTCCCGCTGTGTCCGCTCGCCCCGTAGTTCGCGGAGCCGGCGGCCGAGCGCCTCGCGAGCCTGCTGGAAGTCCGTGGTCACGTGGGCAAGTTACCCGCGGCCCGCTCGTAGCGCACGGCGTGGTGCCAGGCGGCTTCGCGGGCCTGCGCGTAGCGGAGTACCTGAACGGGGTCGGTGATCAGCTCGACGCCGGTCAGGTTGTCCGCGTCGTCGTGGTGGAGCAGGGCAACGACCCGGGCGTCAAAGAGCCAGAAGTCCTCACACGGTAGGCCGAGTTCCTCGGCGCGAGAGCGGGCGAGGACCCGGATGTCTTCGCCCACCGCGGTGTTCCGGCGGGCGTTGTCGAGGAGGTACCGCTGCCCGACGGTGGGCGGCTCGTCGAGGATCCGTACCCGCTCGAACCGCTTCCCGAGCGAGGACTGCGCGCGGCGGCCGGCGCACCACGGGTCGTCGAGGTCCCATTCGACATGGCCCTCGGCGAGGAACTGCGCGTAGGTGCTGGTGGTCTCGTCGGAGGCGTAGCGGCGGCGGGTCTCCAGCCGCCAGGCGGAGTGCTTGAGCTTGGCGAACATGGCGCCGAAGTCCTCGAAGCTGATGTGCTGGGGCACGTGCACGGGCTCCTTCGGGCCGAAGTTGGCGAGCAGCTCGCGCGGCACGGTCACCGCGGCTTCGCCGGCCGCGAGGTCGAGCTGCGCGAGGTCGGCTGGCGCGGTGACGGGATCGCCCTGGACGACGTAGGTGTCGGTGCCGGGCTCGGTGTAGAGGGTGGGGCATCCGTCGTTGCCGGAGTTCGTGCCGACTTTCCACAGGCGCCTGGTCATGGCGTGTTCTCCTTCGGTGGGTTGGCTGCCGGGGCACCGTAGTGCTCCCGGGTTCGTGGGCGACAGGGCGCAGATCGTGCCCCGCCGGCCGCGCGGATGGCTGCCTGCTCGGTCGGCCGGGCGATGCGGGAGCGGCCGCTCACTCGCTGCCTTCGGCGGTGATCGTGTCGAGCTGGTCGGCGAGGTCACGTAACTGGTCCGCGTACCGGTCGAGGGCGGCCGCGAACTCGTACACGCCGCCGGCGTCGAGGGCGATGCCGATCAGGCTGAGGGAGATCTGAGGATGGCGGGGGCCGGTGTCCGCGTAGGGGGCTTGGTCGAGGCAGGCGTAGGAGACCTGTTGGCCGCGGAAGGCGAGGACGACGTCGGGGCCGCTGTGCGCGAGGTCAGCGCGGCGGGTGTCCGACCGGTGGTCTGCGTGACCGGCACACCATTCCGGGCACGGGAGGGTGACGGCGCCGTAATCGGCGGTGGGCAAGTTGACGGTGCGCGGCTCGGTGCTCACGGGCGCTCACCTCGTTCGGCGTCGAGGGCGGCGAGCAGGGCACGGACGCGGCAGTCGAGGGTGACGGCGGCGTGCAGCATGTCGTCGTGGCTGTGAATGTTGCAGGCCGCGATCTCTTCCAGGACGTGCCGGGTGATCCCGATCTCCAGGTCGAGCGGGAAGGCGTCGGGGGTGACGTAGTTCGGCTCGCGGAGCCGCTCGACGGGGTTTTCCACACTGTGGACAGAGCTGTGGATCATCGGGTCACCTGCTTGGTGATGACTCCGGTGACGCCGGCCTGGGTGACGCGGACGGTGAAGGTGCGTCCGTCCTGGCGGCGGATGACTCCGGCGGCGATGAGGCGCCGCCTGGGGGCGGCTACGCTGGTACCCAAGGTCGTTCTCTCCCTAGGTTGTGGCGAGGTTCGGCCCTAGGCCCCGGCGGGTGCTCGCTACACCTGCCGGGGCCGTCTGCTTGTGCAGGGCCGTGAGGCGGAGAGCGGGTCAGGCGGTGAGGGCCGGGACGTCGACGCGCTCGACCTTCAGGGCCGGCGCGGACTGCTTCATCGGGACGTCGCCGAGGCCGAGCCGCTGGTACGTGGCGCGGATCGCGTCGAGGTCGGCGGTCTGCCGGCTGGACGGGGTGCGGGAGACGAGCCATCCGCCGTACAGGCCGGCCGGGAGACGGTCGAGAAGTTTGCGGGTCTTGCGCTTTGCGCGGTCCGCGGCGCGGTACTGGTCGGCGGCGGCCGCGTACTCGGCGGCGGCGGTCTCGATGGCCTCGACCTCCGGCAGCTCGTCGGCGGCGTAGACGTCGGCCGGGTCGGGGGCGGTCTCCGTCTCGATGGTCTCCAGCTGCTGCGCCTCGGTGAGGGCGGCCGAGGTGACGATCGAGCGGACGGCGTCGGCAACGGTGCCGAGCATGCTGCGGACGGTGCGGGTGGTACGGGGGCTCATGAGAAGGTTGAGCATCGGTTCTCCCTGTTGCTGCAGGCGGTTCCGGAGGCCCTCGTCCGGTGCTCCAACACCGGCGGGGGCCGCTTGCGTTGTCGGGCTGATTTCCCTTGCCGACACCTCTACTTTGGGGAACATTATGTTCCATCGACAAGCGCCACAGCCATGGACATTGACGTAAGTCTAGGTAACAGCATGTTCCATGAAAACGGATGGGACACTGTGTGCCATGGATAAGCGATCACTCGCGCAGTTCGCGCAGCGCTTCAGGGATGCCGAGCAGCGGACAGAAGTCCTGCGGCAGGAACTCGCGGTAGCGATCCAGCAGGCCGACACGGACGACGTCTCACAGAAGGACATCTGCGAGGCCACGGGATACACGCGCCAGCAGGTCCGGCGCATCGTCATGGCCGTCGAGAGCGAGGGGCCCGACGACGCGTAGGACGCTGAAGCCGTCTCACACATCTCTCACAGACCGTGCGGTCGGCAGGGGCCCGGAGCTAGATTCCGGGCCCCTGCCTTCGTTCGTGTGGACCCCGTGGACACCATGGACGCCCGCTAGGGTGGCAGACGTGTCGTACGTAGGCCCTGACTTCGATCCTCCCCAGCCGCGCCGTCCCCGGCGCGGGCCGATGACCGTGACGCTCGCCGCGCTGGTGACGGGCGCACTGGTGGGATGGCTGGTGTGGCAGGCGGTGGATGACCCGGGCGGTCCCGCCGGGGCCGCCTCGTCCTCGTCCGCCTCGCCCACGTCCCCGTCCTCCGGGGCCGCCGCGTCCCGGACACCGTCGGCGTCCGGGACGGGCGGGGAGCGGCGACGGAGCCCGTCCCCCTCGGGGGCCTCCACCCGTTCCGGTCCCTCCACCGCGGGCGGCCCCGCCGCCTCCGGCCCGCTCAAGGGGAAGGTCGTGGTCGTCGACCCGGGACACAACCCGGGCAACTTCGAGCACACGGCGGAGATCAACCGCAAGGTGGATATCGGCACGAACTCCAAGGAGTGCGACACCACCGGCACGTCGACCAACGCCGGTTACGCCGAAGCCCGGTTCACTCTCGACGTCGCCCGCAGGCTGCGCGCGCTTCTCCAACAGGAGGGCGCCACGGTGAAGTTCACCCAGGACGGCGACCGTTCCTGGGGTCCGTGCGTCGACGAGCGGGCCCGGATCGGCAATGACGCGCACGCCGACGCGGTCGTCTCCATCCACGCGGACGGCTCCGCGGCGGGCAACCGCGGTTTCCACGTCATCCTCCCCGCGTCCGTCCACTCGGGCGACGCCGACACCCGCCCCATCGTCGCCCCGTCGCGCGATCTGGGGGAGCGCATCGCGGGCAACTTCGTCCACGCCACCGGAAGCGCGCCCTCCAACTACATCGGCGGCGGTACCGGACTGGACGTCCGCAGCGATCTCGGCGGTCTCAATCTGTCAACGGTTCCCAAGGTGTTCATCGAGTGCGGCAACATGCGCGATAGCAAGGACGCGGCGTTGCTGACCAGCGGCGCGTGGCGCGAGAAGGCGGCGCGTGGAATCTCCGAGGGAATCGTGAGCTTCCTGCGCGGGTAGTGACCAACGGGGTCACACCCTCCGGACACCTCGATCGCACGGGCGATAGTGTCGCCTTTACGATGTGGGGCCGCTCCCGCGCTTCACACCGGGGCCTTACGGCGACATGGTGTCAGCGACGCCTCCACTGACGACGAGACGACTGACGAAGGACCTGAAGTGAATATCCGCTCCCTCACTCGAGGCGACGGCGTGGTGATCGGAGCAGCGGTACTGCTGTTCATCGCGTCGTTCCTCACCCTCTTTCCGATCGCACCGGTCACCTTCAACGGGCAGAAGATCGGCGGCGACAGCCCCGGCATCTGGTCGAGCGGCCCCTTCGTGTTCAGCGTGGTCCTGGCCGGCATCCTCGGAGCCGGGCTGGTGGTCGCCTCCCGCGCCCTGCCGCAGGTGCCGAAGGTCGCCGGTCTCGACCTCGGCCCGTTCGGTGTCGCCCTCACCGTCTTCGCCGCCTGGAGCGCACTGGGGAACACCCTCGACCCGGCGGGTGCCGGGAGCGGCAGCGTGAGCCCCGGCGCCGGCCTCATCCTCTCCCTCATCGCGACGCTCGTCATGGCGGCCGCCGCGATCGCCACCCCCCTCGTCCCCGCGCTCCAGGTCGGCCTCGTGCCCGCCCCGAAGCCCGTCACGCCCCAGCCCTACGGCGGCCAGCCGCAGGGTGGTTACGGGTACCCGGGCGCCCAGCAGCCGGGGCAGCCCTACGGCGGTCAGCCGCAGCAGGGGCAGTCGTTCGGCGGTGCGCAGCCCAGCCAGCCGCAGCAGGCGCCGACCCCGCAGACGCAGCTGCCCGCCGGGGAGTTCTCGCCGTTCTGGTTCGCCGTGCCGGTGCCGCGTCCGCTGTTCCCGGAGGACGGCTCGCCGGCGCCGATCGCCGAACTCGCGCCGGGCACCTGGTACCTGGCCGTGGAGCAGCGTGGCCAGCACCTGGTGGCGCAGACGCAGGACGGCCGCCGCGGGGTGCTGCAGGACGCCTCGGGCATCCAGCGCGGCTGACGCGCACCCGCTTCGCCGCGGCCCCTCGCCCTTTCGGGCGGGGGGCCGTTGCCGTACAGTCGCCTGACGGTTGCACAGAGCTGACGATGCGTCAGAACATGGCGCCTGGAGGGGACATGCGGCTCGGCCTCGCACTCGGTTACTGGGGGCGCGGCCCCTCCGCGGACCACCTGCCACTGGTGCTGGAGGCGGAGCGGCTCGGCTATCACTCCGTGTGGACGGCCGAGTCCTGGGGTTCGGACGCCTTCACCCCGCTGACCTGGATCGCCGCGCGGACCAGCCGTATCCGCCTCGGCACGGCGGTCGCGCAGATGGCCGCGCGCTCCCCTACCACGACCGCGATGCACGCGCTCACGCTCGACCACCTCTCCGGCGGCCGGATGATGCTCGGCCTCGGCCTCTCGGGGCCGCAGGTGGTGGAGGGCTGGTACGGGCGCCCCTTCCCGAAGTCTCCGCTGACCGCGACCCGGGAGTACGTGGACGTCGTACGCCAGGTCCTCAGACGCGAGGGGCCCGTGCGGCTCGACGGGCGTTTCCACTCCCTCCCCTACAGCGGTGCCGACGGCACGGGGCTCGGCAAGGCACTGCGGCCGATCACGCACCCCCTCCGTGCCGACCTGCCCGTCCTGCTCGGCGCCGAGGGGCCGAAGAACATCGCGCAGACGACCCGGATCGCGGACGGATGGCTGCCGCTGTACTGGTCGCCCACCCGCCCGCAGGCCTACGAGGCCGCGCTGGCGGAGCTGGGTGACGCCCGCGCGGGAACGGGTGCGGCCCCGTTCCTCGTCGCGCCCATGGCCCACGTCCGCGTCTGCGACGACGTCGCCGAGGGGCTGCTGCCCGTCAAGGCGATGCTCGGCTTCTACATCGGCGGCATGGGGCACTCGGCGCGCAACTTCCACGCCGATCTGATGGCCCGCATGGGCTACGAGGAGGAGGCGCGGCTCATCCAGGAGCTGTTCCTCGCCGGCCGCCGCCAGGAGGCGGTGCTCGCCGTGCCGGACGCCTTCGCCGACGAGATCTCACTGGTCGGGCCGCGGGAGCGCATCGCCGAACGGCTCGAACTGTGGCGCAAGGGTCCGGTGACAGACCTGCTGGCGCTGTCACCGGACCCTCACTCGCTCCGCGTGCTGGCGGACCTCAACCACTAGTCCGTCAGGACGGAAGGGGACTCACCCGCCGGACAGTTGGGAGGTCGACGGCACCTTGTCGGTGACCTTGGCGCCCGCGCTCTTACCGGCGTCCTTCACCTGGTTGATGATGTCGTCGAAGGAACCCACCGTGTCGTCGGTCGACTTGCCCTTGCGGAGCTTGGCGGGCAGGTTCTTGAGGGCGTCGATACCCGCGGTCAGCGGGCCGATCGCCTTGGACAGGGTCGGGTCGCCCTTGGCGTTCCTGCTCGCCGCCTTGAGCCTGTTGTACGCGAACGCGCCGGCGACGCCCGCCTTGATGAGGGCGAACTTGCGTCCCTTCGCGCCCTTCTTGAACTTTCCGGCCTTCCAGGGCTTCACGATCCACTGGTAGGTGGCTCCGGCCGCGAGGCTCGCGTTGGCCACGAAGCGGGTCTTCGAGAGCTTCTGCTTCTCGGCGGTGGTGCTCGGGGACGGGGGCGCGGCCACCGCCGCCGCAACGGCCGCGGTGTCCTTGGTGGCACTGCTGCCGCTGCTGGAGCAGGCGGTGGCACCGGCGACCAGAGCACAGGAAAGAGTGAGCGCCACGATGAGGCGCCGTATCGATACAGGCACGGGGTCCTCCGGGGTGGGGGCACGGTTCTCCTCGGATGCGGGAGAACACGTCTCTTACAGCAGCGTCACCCGTCACGACGCGTTACGCCACTTGGGCGAGACCCGTACGGGTTTCAACCCTGAATACGCGGCAACCCGGACGGCATGTCCCCTCGATATCGCAACGGCTCCAACCAGGCGGGCACGGTCATCGCGATCGTCGCCGACGTGATGGCCCTCATCCTGGGCCTGTGGATCCTCATGTACCTGCTGGACGCGAACCGGGCCAACGACCTGGTTCAGTTCGTCCACAATCTGGCGAGCTGGCTCGCGGGCTGGTCCCGTGACCTGTTCACCTTCGACGACGCGTGGGCGCGCGTCGTCGCGGGCTACGGTCTCGCCGCCGTCGTCTACCTCTTCATCGGCCACGCCATCGCCAACCGCATGCACCGCCACTGAGCCCGTACGGCACCACGGTCCGCCGGGGCGGACACGGCCTAACAGCACTCCGCGTCGAGTCCCCGCGGCAGGCGCTCGCCGCCGAAGACCGCGCAGGTCGGCTCGTCGCCGCCCAGCGCGGCGACGGCGAGGAGGAGGGAACCCGCCGTCCAGGTGGTCAGCTCCTCGGGCCACACCGCTCGGGCGTCGAAGACGTAGCCCGTCCAGTACAGGCCGGTCTTCGGATCGCGCAGGTGCTGGATGGACTGGAGAATCTCCAGAGCACGGTCGGACTCGCCCACGGCCCACAGCGCCAGGGCGAGTTCGGCCGACTCACCGCCGGTCACCCACGGGTTGGGCACGACACAGCGCACACCGAGTCCGGGCACGACGAAACGCTCCCAGCCCTCCGCTATCCGGGACTCGGCCTCGACGCCCGTCAACGCGCCGCCGAGCACCGGGTAGTACCAGTCCATCGAGTAACGGCCCTTGTCGAGGAACCGCTCCGGGTGCCTGCGGATCGCGTGCCGCAGCAGACCGAGCGCCAACTCCCAGTCGGGCTGCGGCTCCTCACGCTGGTCGGCGATGGCGAGCGCGCAGCGCAGCGCGTGGTGGATCGACGAACTCCCGGTCAGCAGCGCCTCGTTCGTCGCCGTCCCGTCGTCCTCGCGCTTCCACCCGATCTGTCCGCCGGGCTGCTGGAGCCCCAGTACGAACTCCACGGCCGCGTAGACCGACGGCCACATCCGGTCCAGGAAGGTGTCGTCGCCGGTGGCCAGGTAGTGGTGCCAGACGCCCACCGCGATGTACGCGCAGAAGTTGGTCTCCCGGCCGCGGTCGGTGACGTCCTCGAAGTTCCCGTCGGCGTAGGCCGCGTACCAGGATCCGTCCGGGTTCTGGTGCCGGGCCAGCCACTCGTAGGCCCGCTCCGCCGCCTCGTGCTCGCCCGCGGCGTCCAGCGCCATGGCCGTCTCGGTGTGGTCCCACGGATCGAGGTGGTGACCGCGGAACCACGGTATGGCGCCGTCCGGACGCTGCGCCCCGAGGATCGCGCGCACCGTGACGGCGGCCTCCTCGGCGGTGAGCACCCCGGGCAGGACGAGGTGCTCCGTACGGGGTGTGGTCACGAAGCGTCCACCGCGGCGGCGGCGACGGGCAGGTGCGGCTTGGTCGCGTACGCCACGAAGCTCTTGCCGATCAGCGGGTTCAGCGCGTTCTCCGCGACCCGGGTGACCAGGGGTTTCTTCATGATGTCCCAGACCAGCAGCTTGTGGTAGGCCCGCACGGGCAGCACCTTGTCGTTGTCGACACCGAACGCGCACTTCAGCCACCAGTAGGGGCTGTGCAGGGCGTGGGCGTGGTGGGTGCCGTAGGGCTTGAGCCCGGCCTCCTTCATCCTGCCCAGCAGTTCGTCCGCCTTGTAGATGCGGATGTGGCCGCCCTCGACCTCGTGGTAGGCGTCGGACAGCGCCCAGCAGACCTTCTCGGGCCCGTAGCGCGGGACGGTGATCGCGATCCGGCCGCCGGGCTTGAGCACCCGGACCATCTCGGCGAGGACGCCCTTGTCGTCGGGGATGTGCTCCATCACCTCGGAGATGATCACGACGTCGAACGACTCGTCGGGGAAGGGGAGTTGGAGTGCGTCGCCCTCCATGGCGGTGGCGGTCGCCCCCTCGGGCGCCTCACCCGCCTCCTTCATCGCCGCGAACCACTTGGCGACCTCGCGGATCTCCTCGCCGTTCTGGTCCAGCGCGACGACCCGGGCGCCGCGCCGGTAGCACTCGAACGCGTGCCGGCCGGCACCGCAGCCGAGGTCCAGTACGCGGTCGCCCGGCGCGAGCGGGAACCGGGAGAAGTCGACGGTCAGCACGTGGCCCTGCTTTCGCGATTGGATACGACAACTTCAACTGCTTCTTCGGCGACGCCTGCGGGGGCGGAACCGGGAGTCACGGAGCGGCCGGAGACCGCGGACGCGGCGAGGCCGGGCGCCGAGGACGCGGCGAGGCCGGGAACCGCGGACGCGGAGGAGTCGGGGCCCGGCACGGAGCGGCGGGGGGCGGGGGTCTCGGCGCGGGCGATGGCCTCGCGGTAGTGGGCGACCGTGCCCTGGGCGGCGCGGGCCCAGGTGAAGCGCTCCAGGACCCGCGCACGCCCGGCGGAGCCGAGCCTCGCGCGCAGTTCCGGGTCGCCCAGGAGCCGGCTCAGGCCCGCGGCCAGCGCGCCGGCGTCGCCGGGCGGCACCGCCAGGCAGGTCTCGCCGTCGGGGCCCGCGACCTCCGGGATCGCTCCGCCGGTGGTGGCCACCAGTGGCGTACCCGTGGCCATGGCCTCGGCGGCGGGCAGCGAGAACCCCTCGTACAGGGAGGGCACACAGGCGACTTCGGCGGACCGTACGAGATCGACGAGTTCCGCGTCCGAGATGCCCTTGACGAACTCGACGGCGCGCTCCAGGCCGTACCGCTCGATGGCCTGGGCGACGGGCCCGTCCTCGGCGCGCCTGCCGACCACGACGAGGTGGGCGCCGGGGTGCTCGGTGCGCACCTTGGCGAGCGCCTCGACGAGGTGGACGAGTCCCTTGAGCGGCACGTCCGCGCTGGAGGTGGTGACGATCCGGCCCGGCACCTGCGGCACGGCGGGGTCGGGCGAGAAGAGGTCGGTGTCGGCGCCGATGTGCACGACGTGGATGCGGTCCCGGGTGACGCCCAGGTGGTCGACGATCTCCTGGCGCGAGGTGCCGGAGACGGTGAGCACGGACGGCAGCCGGCGCGCGACACGCTTCTGCATCCGCGTGAAGGCGTACCAGCGGCGCACCGACGCGCGGCGGCGGCGCCCCTCGGCGGCCTCCAGCTCCAGCCGGCGGTCGACGGTGATGGGGTGGTGGATCGTGGTGACCAGCGGCGCGCCCACGTCTCCCAGCAGCCCGTAGCCCAGGGTCTGGTTGTCGTGCACGACGTCGAACGCGCCCCGCCGGTCCCGCAGATGACGGCGGGCGCGCAGCGAGAAGGTCAGCGGCTCGGGGAAGCCCCCGGTCCACATGGTCCCGACCTCGACGGCGTCGATCCAGTCGCGGAACTCCTCGCGCGCGGGCGTGCGGAACGGGTCCGGCTGCCGGTAGAGGTCGAGGCTCGGCAGCTCGGTGAGGGTCAGGCCGGGGAGGCCCTCGTCCAGGACGGGGTAGGGCTGGGAGCCCACGACCTCGACCCGGTGGCCGAGGCGGGCGAGTTCGCGCGAGAGGTGCCGTACGTACACGCCCTGACCGCCGCAGAACGGGTTTCCCTTGTACGTCAGGAGCGCGATGCGCAACGGTCCGCCGCCGTCGATGGCCGCGCCCGCTCCGGGGCCCGCCTCCATGGCCTCAGCGGTCACTTACGGCCCCCTTCTCCCTGCACATTCCCGCGAGATTACGCCGGGACGCTAATCTAGAACAAGTTTCAGACTTGATCGTTCGAGGAGCACTGAATCTACCGGCAGGTAGGGCCTCCGGGAGAAGTGGATCAGGTGATCCGCGCCACGACGGAGGCGTTCCGGCCCGCGGAAGTGTTCTGCCATGCTGTCTGATCGCTCCTCCAGCTGAACCCACGGAACGGGACCCATGCCTGCGGAAGTCAAGGTGGAAGCCAAGTCCGCGCAGTTCGCCTCTCCCCCGCTCACCGAGCGGCAGGAAGCACGCCGTCGGCGGATCCTGCACGCGAGCGCGCAGCTGGCCGGCCGGGGCGGCTTCGACGCGGTGCAGATGCGCGAGGTCGCGGAGTCGTCGCAGGTCGCCCTGGGCACGCTCTACCGCTACTTCCCCTCGAAGGTCCATCTGCTGGTGGCCACGATGCAGGACCAGTTGGACCATATGCACGGCACGCTGCGCAAGAAGCCGCCGGCCGGCGACTCGGCGGCGGAGCGGGTCGCCGAGACGCTGATGCGGGCCTTCCGCGCCCTGCAGCGCGAGCCGCACCTCGCCGACGCCATGGTCCGCGCGCTGACCTTCGCGGACCGCAGCGTCAGCCCCGAGGTCGACCAGGTGTCCCGGCAGACCACCGCGATCATCCTCGACGCCATGGGCCTGGACGACCCGAGTCCCGCCCAGCTCTCCGCGGTCCGCGTCATCGAGCACACCTGGCACTCGGCCCTGATCACCTGGCTCTCCGGGCGCGCCTCCATCGCCCAGGTCAAGATCGACATCGAGACGGTGTGCCGTCTCATCGACCTGACGGACCCGGGCGCGACGGGCCCGGCCAAGCAGGCGTGACGGCGCGGGGCGCCGGGGTTCGCCCCTCCCGCGCCCCGCTTCGCCTCCTCCTCGCCCCTCGTTCACTCCTCGGGCGGGAACACCGGTTCCCCGCTGCCCAGCAGCGTGATCATGATGGCCTCCACCGGACAGCCCTCCGCCGCCGCGAGGAGCCTCTCGTTGGCGTCGGTCTCCGGTTCGGCGGGGTGGGACTGCATGGCGGAGTCGAGGCGGAAGGCGCCCGGGACGAGGTGGACGCACTGGGCGGAGCCGATGCAGAGGGAGCGGTCGACCTCGATGTTCCAGCGGTCGCCCATCCCTTACGCCTCCCAGCCCGCGGGCAGGTGGATCATCTTGTGCTCCAGGAACTCGCCGTAGCCCTCGGGGCCGAACTCCCGCCCGAGCCCGGAGTTCTTGTAGCCGCCGAAGGGGCCGAGCATGTCGAGGCTGAAGGTGTTGACGGAGTAGGTGCCGGTACGGACCTGGCGTGCGATGTCGACGCCGTGGGCGACGTCCGCCGTCCAGACGCTGCCGCTCAGCCCGTAGTCGGAGTCGTTGGCGATCTTCAGGGCCTCGGTCTCGTCGCCGTAGGGGAGCAGGCAGATCACCGGTCCGAAGATCTCCTCGCGGGCGATCCGCATGGAGTTGTCCACGTCGCCGAAGAGGGTGGGTTCGACGTACCAGCCGCGGTCGAGGCCCTGCGGACGGCCGCCGCCGGTGAGGATCTTGGCGCCCTCCTCCTGGCCGATGCGGATGTAGTCGAGGCTGCGCCGCCGCTGCCGCTCGGCGACCAGCGGGCCCACCTGCGTCGCCGGGTCCAGCGGGTCGCCGACCACCAGGGCGCTCGCCGCCGCGGCGAAGGCGTCCGCGAACTCGTCGTAGCGCGAGCGCGGCAGAAGGATGCGGGTCTGGGCGACGCAGGCCTGCCCGTTGTTCATCCAGGCGGCCTGGACGATCCCGGGGACGGCCGTGGCGAGGTCCGCGTCCGGCAGCACGACCGCCGCCGACTTGCCGCCCAGTTCGAGGGTCACCCGGGTGAGGTTGCGCGAGGCGACCTCCATCACGCGCCGGCCGGCCGCGACCGATCCGGTGAAGGAGACCTTGTCCACACCGGGGTGCCCGACCAGGTACTCGCTCACCTCGCGGTCTGCCGGGAGGATCGACAGGACACCCTCGGGCAGTCCGGCCTCCCGCGCGATCTCGCCCAGCAGGTAGGCGTCCAGCGGCGATTCGGGCGACGGCTTCAGTACGACCGTGCAGCCGGTCAGCAGCGCGGGCGCGAGTTTGGCGGCGGCCACGAACTGCGGCACGTTCCACGGCACCACGGCCGCGACGACCCCGACCGGCTCGCGCCGGACGAGAATTCTGCCGAGGACTCCGTCGCGCGTCTCCTCGTACGTGAAGCCGCGCGCCACCGTGAGCGCCGCGTCCCAGACCATCATCGCGCCGAGGGCCTGCGCGAGGACGCTCCAGGAGTACGGGGAGCCGTTCTCGGAGGAGATGACGCGGGCGATCTCCTCGTGACGGGCGCCGATCGCGTCCTTGATCCGGGTGACGACCTCGATCCGTTCGCCGGGGCTCATCCGGGGCCAGGGACCCTCGTCGAAGGCGCGCCGCGCGACGGCGACGGCCCGGTCGACGTCCTCGGCCGAGGCGTGCGGGACGCGTCCGACGACCTCTTCCGTGTGCGGCGAGATCACCTCGATGACGCCGGTGCCCAGGGGGTCCGTCAACTCCCCGCCTATGAACAGCTGTCCGTGTTCCACGAGCTCGGTCATGACCGACCGCCTCCCCGGGGGGCGTTCTCCGACACTGCCGACTTCTGACACTTCATCAGATACGAGAACTGATACCAGCTCCGGTCGGAGGAGTCCACGGGCCGGAGCCAACGGCACAACGGTTGGTTCGGGCACCCATTGGAATACGTTCTAGTTATATTGACGGCCGGACGACGATTGGTGGGAGCCCCATGACACAGGTGACCGATCACGGCGGGGGCGTACGGTCGCTCAGGGTCCCCATCCCCGACAACCCCCTCGGCACCACGCTGGTCCACGTCGTCGACACCGACCGGGGCCCCGTACTGATCGACACCGGCTGGGACGACCCGGCCTCCTGGGACGTCCTCACCGCCGGGCTCGCCGCCTGCGGCATCCCGGTCACCGAGGTGCACGGCGTGGTCATCACCCACCACCACCCCGACCACCACGGCCTGTCCGGCAAGGTACGGGACGCGTCCGGGGCGTGGATCGCGATGCACGCGCTGGACACCGAGATCGTCCGGCGGACCCGGGAGCACAAGGCCGAGCGCTGGTTCGCCTACATGGCGGACAAAATGGAGTCCTGCGGCGCACCCGAGGAGCACGTGGCACTGCTGCGCGCGGCGGGCACGGCCCGGCGCGCGGACGGCCTGCCCCAGTTCACCCCCGCGCTCCCCGACCGCGAGATCGTCCCCGGCGAACTGCTCGACCTGGCCGGCCGCCGGCTGCGCGCGATCTGGACCCCGGGCCACACACCCGGCCACGTCTGCCTCCACCTGGAGGAGGCCCATCCCGCCGGACTGCCGGGCCACGGCCGCCTGTTCTCCGGCGACCACCTGCTGCCGCGGATCACCCCGCACATCGGCCTGTACGAGGATCCGGACGACGCCACGGTCGCCGATCCGCTCGGGGACTACCTCGACTCCCTGGAGCGGGTCGGCCGCCTCGAACCCGCCGAGGTACTGCCGGCCCACCAGTACGCCTTCACCGACGCACCCGCGCGGGTGCGGGAGTTGCTCACGCACCACGAGGAGCGCCTCACCGGTCTGCTCGCCCTCCTCGCGACCCCCCTCACCGCCTGGCAGCTCGCCGAACGCATGGAGTGGAACCGGCCCTGGGAACAGATCCCCTTCACCTCACGGAACATCGCCGTCTCGGAGGCCGAGGCCCATGTCCGCCGCCTGGTGAAACTCGGCCGCGCGGAGGCCGTCGCGGGAAGGGGTCCGGTGATGTACGTGGCGGTGTGAGCCGCCCCGTGCGGCGAGAGGGCGTGCCGGGCGTCGCGCGGCGGGCGGGGCTTTCGCGACACGACGTCACAGGGCGATCCACCCAGTGCCGCGGCAGGCACTAGAAGGCCAGCGTGCGGACCAGTCTCTCGGCCTCGCCGAGGAGTTGGACCTCTGGTGCGCTCATGGCCGGATCGGCGGCCCGCCGCCGCACGGCCCGCGTGAGACCGTCCTCCGTCACACAGTCCGTGTTCGCGTCGAGCATCGCGGCCAGCGTCTCCCCGGCCACCCCGGCCTGTGCCTCGCCGCCGACGGCGACCTGCGCGAGGATCACCGCGGACATGCCCCAGTCGAGGCCCGGCGGGCCCTCCTCGGCGTTGGCCCAGTCGATGACCTTCGGACCGTCCGGCGTCAGCATCACGTTGTCGGGGTGCAGGTCCAGGTGCAGCACACGGACGGCGGGGTCGGCGGAGAGCCGCGCTGGCACGGCGTGCAGCTTGCGCAGCAGCCGGGCGAGGGTGAGCCCGGCCTCCTCGGCGGAGAAGAGCCCCGCGCCGAACGCCTCCAGCATGGTCGGCCCCGTCAGCCGTTCCATCACCAGGTCGCCGCGGGTCGCCGCCCGTACCCCCGGCACCGGATAGCCGTGCCGTCGTACGTGTTCCATCACCGTGGCCTCGGCCGTCGCGTCACCCCAGCCCTCCCGGTCGCGCCGCAGCACCCACGTCTCGTCGATCTCGTAGACATCCGCCGAACGCCCCGAGCCGAGCAGTCTCCCCGTCCGCATGAGGCGAACCTAGCCGGTCGTGAGCCCCGCCCCACAGGCGGCGCCGGGGCGATTCCTACGGGCCGGTAGAGTGAACGCGTCGTCATCACGCCCGTACGGGAGGAAGCCGGTTCGAATCCGGCGCCGGCCCTGTCCCCGAGCTCTCGGCTCCGTCCGAGCGGGGAGACCCCGATCCGTGAACCGCCCGGCCGGCGGTGAGCCGGATCATCGCGCCCGGGACGTGGACGACTCGTGCCATCGGCAGCCCGCCGGTGGCCGGCACCGTCAAGGCATACGGAGCCGGAGCCGCTCGGGGCCAAGCCTGCGCCCGGTGCTGCCCGGCCCCCGCAGGGAGAGTCATGATCGTTCGCCGCACCGCCGCGGTACTGGCAGCCACCGTCGTGATCGGTACGGTCCTTGTCCCGGCCGCCGTGGCCGACGGCTCCTCCCCGTCCCCCACCCCGACCCGGGCGATACCCTCCGGGCTCTTCGGCAGCACCGACCCCACCTACGACGGTGTGTGGCGGCAGTCCCTCGCCCTGCTCGCCCAGCACACGGTGGGCGAGCGGCCCGCGGCCAAGGCCGTCGACTGGCTGGCCGGACAGCAGTGCGCGAACGGCGCGTTCGCCGCGTACCGCGCCGACGCCGCGGCCCCGTGCGACGCCAAGACCATGGTCGACACGAACAGCACCGCCTCGGCCGTCCAGGCCCTCGCCGCGCTCGGCGGGCACGACGGCGCGACGCGCAAGGCGACCGACTGGCTGGCGTCCGTACAGAACAAGGACGGCGGCTGGGGTTACACGGCGGGCGGGGCGAGCGACGCGAACTCCACCTCCGTGGTGGTCGGCGCGCTGGCCGCGGCCAGCGGGAAGCCCGGGGACGCGAAGTCCAAGGACGGCAGCTCGCCGTACGACGCGCTGGTCGAGCTGTCGGTCCCGTGCGACGGCAAGGGCGCCGACGCGGGCGCCTTCGCCTACCAGCCGGACAAGCGGGGCGCGCTGACCGCCAACGCGGACGCCACGGCCGCGGCGGTGCTGGGAGCCCTCGGCAAGGGGCTCGTGACGACGGCCGGAACGGCTCTCCCGCACGGCTACACCTGCGAGAAGGCGGACACCCCGACCCCCGCGCAGGCCGCGGACAACGGCGCCTCCTACCTCGCCCGCCTGCTGCGCGACACCCCGTACCTGAAGTCGGCGATGCCCGGCGCCAAGGACCGGCCCGACTACGGCAACACGGCGGACGCGGTCGTCGCGCTTGCCGCGCGGGGCTGGATCGCGGAGACGAAGAAGCCACTCGCCTGGCTGGAGAAGAACTCCGGTCCCTGGGCGGCGACGTCCGGCCCGGCCGCGTACGCGCAGCTGATCCTCGCCGCGCACGCGACCGGCACCGACCCGCGCGCGTTCGGCGGCACCGACCTCGTCCAGAAGCTCGGCGCGACGGGCCCGGCCGCCCAGGCGTCCGGCTCGGCGGCGGCCTCCACCGACGCGGAGAAGAAGGACCGGAAGGACGACGCGAAGAGCGTCAACGTCTGGTGGATCATCGGTGTCGGTCTCGTCGGCGGCATCGGCATCGGCTTCCTGATCAGCGGACGCTCGAAGAAGCAGCAGCAGCTGTGAGCCGGCGCCGCACGACGGCCCCGGCGCTGTTCCCCGTCCCCCTGTTCCTCGTCCTCCTGCTGCTCGCCCCGCTGCTGCTCGTGCTCACCGCGGCCGGGCAGGCGCAGGCGGTCGGCTACCGCTACTGGTCCTTCTGGGACCGGACCGGCCACTCCTGGACGTACGCGACCCAGGGCCCGTCGACCGCGCGGCCGTCCGACGGGGACGTCGAGGGTTTCCGCTTCGCGGTGAGCGAGGACTCGCAGGACGCCTCGAAGCCGCGCGGGAACGCGGACTTCGCGTCCGTCTGCGCCAGGACCGAGGCACGGGCGGGCACCAAACGGGTGGCCCTCGTCCTCGACTTCGGCACGGCGGCCGACGCTCCCTCCGCGGAGACGCCGCCGGCGCCGCGTACGGCCTGTGCGCGGGTCCCCTCCGACGCGACGGCGGCGGACGCCCTGGCCTCGGTGGCCAAGCCCCTCCGCTACGACACCAACGCCCTGCTGTGCGCCATCGCGGGCTATCCGCGGACCGGCTGCGGCGAGCAGGTCTCGGCCCCGCACGAGCCGACGGCGTCCGCCCGGCCTCGGTCCGGGGCGCCCCACCACGGCCCGTCGGCGGGCCTGCTCGCGGGCGTCGCCGCGGTGGCCCTCCTGGGCGCGGCCGCGATCTGGCAGGCCCGCCGCCGCCGGAGCTGAGCCGGGGTGACGAGGACCACAAGGGTGACGAGGGTGACGCGGGTGACGACTGGCAACGAGGAACGGGGAGCCGCCGGGGCCGGCGAACCCGGCACTTCCCTCGCCGCCCTCGGGCGCCCCGCCCGGCCGGCCCGCCTCCCCCGGACGGAGTCGGACTCCCGCGCCCACGCCACGCCGGGCATGCCCGCTGCCGGCCGCCGTGGGCGTCGGCGGCCACGGCGTACCCGCGCGCCGCAGGCGCACCGTGGCAACGCCCTGCATCCCGGGGCCTGGTGGATCTGGGCCCTGGGCCTGGGCACCGCCGCCTCCCGCACCACCAACCCGCTGCTGCTCGCCCTCCTCATCGGCACGGCCGGATACGTGGTGGCGGCCCGCCGCACCTCGGCGCCCTGGTCCCGCTCGTACGGCGCGTTCGTCAGGCTCGGTATGACCGTGCTCGGCATCCGACTCGCCTTCGCGGTCCTCCTCGGCTCCCCCGTCCCCGGCTCCCACGTCCTCGTGACGCTTCCCGAGGTCCCCCTCCCGCACTGGGCGCAGGGCATCCGTATCGGTGGCCGGGTCACCGCCGAGGGCCTGGTCTTCGCGCTCTACGACGGTCTGAAACTGGCCACGCTCCTCATCTGCGTCGGCGCGGCGAACGCCCTCGCGAACCCGGCACGGCTCCTGAAGTCCCTGCCCGGGGCGCTGTACGAGGCGGGCGTCGCCGTCGTCGTCGCGCTGACCTTCGCGCCGCACCTGATCGCGGACGCGGGGCGGCTGCGCGCCGCCCGCCGGCTGCGCGGCC